>JALGXV010000166.1 GCA_029821885.1 Candidatus Hebobacteria bacterium | reverse complement strand
CCGGTCCAGGAAGCCGCCTTCGCCACCGGTGTTCTTGCTGATATCTACGCATTCCACCGCTACACCAGCAATTCCACTTCCCTCTCCCGGACTCGAGTCCACCAGTATCGACTGACCCTGCTGGGTTGAGCCCAGCGCTTTCACAGCCGACTTAACGGACCGCCTACGCGCTCTTTACGCCCAGTAAATCCGGACAACGCTTGCTCCCTCCGTATTACCGCGGCTGCTGGCACGGAGTTAGCCGGAGCTTTCTGGACGGGTACCGTCAGATCTTCGTCCCCGTCAACAGAGGTTTACGACACGAATGCCTTCATCCCTCACGCGGCGTCGCTGCGTCAGGCTTTCGCCCATTGCGCAATATTCCTACTTGCTGCCTCCCGTAGGAGTCTGGGCCGTGTCTCAGTCCCAGTGTGGCCGGACACCCTCTCAGGCCGGCTACCCGTCGCTGCCTTGGTAGGCCGTTACCCTACCAACAAGCTGATGGGACGCGAGCCCCTCCCATTGTGTGTTGCCACTTTCCAAGCCCCAACATGCGATGGGGCTTCGTATCCGGTATTAGCCCCCCTTTCGAGTGGTTATCCCGGTCAACGGGGCAGGTTGCTCACGCGTTACTCACCCGTTCGCCGCTAGGTAACAGCGCTTTGTCTCCCGAAGGAAACGCAGCGCTGCACCCCGCTCGACTTGCATAGCTTAGGCACGCCGCAAGCGTTCGTCCTGAGCCAGGATCAAACTCTCCATTGGAAAGTTTGGTCACGCGGCCGCATGCGCTGAGCCAACTGCCGCCGAAGCGACATGCTCTGCGCCAACTACGGCCGCAGAATGCACGAAACGCGCAACCATCCGAACACTGTTCAGTTTTCAAGGACCGGGAGGGACCCCCTCAGACAAAGCCACGAGAGGCCTTGCGCCCCTCGAGGCTCTCGTCCGGACTTTTAAGGTTCCCTCGTTACTATGGTAATAGTGCCACAATCCGGCCTGCGTGTCAAGGCCCACGAGCCCGATTTCTGCCCTTCTTGCGCCCCTGGCAGGCTCTTAGAGGATTCTCTGGCGTCATCTCCGGACAAACCAGGGCGGCCCCGCCTGTGCGCCGAAGAAGACGTCCGCCACGACTCAGCGGAGGTGTTCCGTGAACTACCAGCGCATCCTCGTGTTCGGCGCCCACCCCGATGATGAGATCACCATGGCCCCGACCATCGCCAAGCTCGCCGCGGCCGGCGTGGAGGTCGCCGTCTGCATCATGACCGATGGCTCGGAGGGCTTCCCCGATCCCTCCTGGCGGGACCGCATCGTCGCCATGCGGGCGACCGAGATGGAGGAATGCGACCAGGCGCTGGGGATCACGCGGCGCTTCCGCCTCAACCGGGCCGACATGGGCCTGGCCCACGACAAGCAGGTTTTCAAGGATTGCATACGGGTCGTGCGCGAAGCACGCCCGGACGCCGTATTCACCCACGGGCCCGCGGGCATAAACCCCGACCATGTCGCCACCCATCAGATCACCGTTCCCGCGGTGTGGCAGGCCGGCGAGCCCGTCGCCGCCGACCTCGGCGAGCCGTGGCTCGTGCGACAGCTCTTCTACTACAAGGAAGTCGAGACATCGCGCCGGGCGGCCGGCCCGAGCGTCACCTTCGATGTCACCGGCTTCGCCCACTTCCGGGCGCTGGCGCAGGCCACCCAGGTCTCCCAACACACCCTCTTCGGGAAGACACGCGAGGAGTTCGAGGCCGAGGCCGAGCGCATCAAGGAAGCCAACGGGCCCGCCTCCGAAACCTTCTGGATGTCGGAGCGGTTCGCCCTGACCGACTTCCCGCCGCGGGAGGCGTGAGCGGCGCCGGCTACTTCGCAGTCAGCCTCGCCACGCGGCGCTTGCCGACGCGCAGCAGCATCCCCGGCGCCAGTTCGACTTCTTCCTGCGGGTCGGAGAGGCGGCGCTCGTCGAGGTATACCCCACCGCCCTCGATCAGCCGACGCGCTTCGCCCCGGCTGGAGGCCAGCCCCAACTCCGCGAGCGCGGTCGAAGCCCACACCGGCTTGCCGCGCAGCGACTCAGGGATCGCCACCTCCTCCGCCACCGCCTCGAAGTCCTCCCGTGTCTGCTCGCGGGAGGCGGAGAACACGCTCATGAAGGTCTCGTCGGCCTGCTTCGCGGCCTCCGCGCTGTGGTAGAGGGTGACGATCTCGCGTCCGAGCCGGCGCTTCGCATCCCGCGGGTTGAGCTTGCCCGACCCCATGTCGGCCGCCGTCTGCGCGACCTGATCGGCCGGCACGTCGGTGCACAGCTCGAAGTACTGCTGGATGGCCGCGTCCGGAATCGACATCACCTTGCCGAACATCTCCTCCGGCGGCTCCATGATGCCGATGTAGTTATTGAGCGACTTGCCCATCTTCTCGACGCCATCGGTTCCCACCAGAAGCGGGAAGGTCACGATGCACTGAGCCTCCTGCGACTCTGCCAGCGGGTTCGCGCGCTGCATCTCGCGGGCGACCAGAAAGTTGAAGGTCTGATCCGTGCCCCCGATCTCGACATCGGCGCGGATCGCAATCGAGTCGTAGCCCTGGAAGATGGGATAGAGGAACTCGTGCAGACTGACCGGCTGCTGTGCCTGGTAGCGCTTGGCGAAGTCCTCCCGGGCCAGGAGCTGCGCCACCGTGTGGGTGGCGGCGAGACGGATGATCTGCTCAGGGGTGAGCTTCCCGAGCCACTCGCTGTTATAGCGGAACTCCGTCTTCTCCGGATCGAGGATCTTGAAGACCTGCGCCTTGTAGGTGGCGATGTTCTGCTCGACCTGCTCCCGGGTAAGCTGCCTGCGCGTATCGGCGCGACCCGAGGGGTCGCCGATCATGCCTGTGAAGTCGCCGACAATCATCACCGCCTTATGTCCCAGGTCCTGGAAGAGCCGCAGCTTGCGGAGCACCACCGCGTGGCCGAGGTGGATGTCCGGCCCACTGGCGTCGACCCCCAGCTTGATCCGCAGCGGCCGGCCGGAGCGAAGCTTCTCCAGCAGCTCCTCCTCCGGGATGATCTCCACGGTGTTGGCGCGTATCAGTTCGAGTTGCTTCTCGGGGGAGATGTCCATTGAATTGCGAGCGCGCCGCAAGGCCGGTCGCCCTGGCGCGCAGCCGCGATTCTACCACGAAGGGCGGCCGCTTGGCTAGGGTGGCTCAATCGACGCCGACCTACACGCCTATGGCCCCCGGCGCACCACCTCCGAGACGCACCGGGGCCGGCGCCGCTGCTCGCGCAGGCGTCTGCAGTCAAGCCGACAGCTTCTCGATAATCGCCCTCAGGAACGCCGGCAGGTCGTCGGGTGTGCGGGAGGAGATGAGGTTGCCGTCCACGACGACCTCGGCGTCTTCCCACTCCGCGCCGGCGTTGACCATATCGTCCTTGATGGAGAAGAACGAGGTCGCCCGCTTTCCCTTCAGGATGCCGGCCGAGATGGGGAGCCAGCCGGCGTGGCAGATGAAGGCCACCACCTTCCCCTGATCGTCCATCTCCCGCACGAACCTCACCATGGACTCGTGCCGCCTCATCCGGTCGGGCGAGTAGCCTCCCGGTATCACGACCGCGTCGTATTCGCCGGCCGCGATGTCGTCGGCGCCCACATCGGACGTCACCGGCACCCCGTGCTTGCTCGCGTAGGTCGCCCCGGCCTCGGGGCCGATGATGTGCACCTCGGCCCCGGCCTCCGTGAGGCGGATCTTCGGGTACCACAGCTCCATCTCTTCATAGGTGTCCTCGGCGAGGACCGCGATCCGCTTGCCATCTAGTCCCATTCCCCTGCCTCCTGGGCCACACTGCTCTGGGCATTGTATGTGACACGCGCCCCACGCCACCTTCCCGCCTGTCCGAGTAGTGGCACAATCCCGTGGTCCTTGTCGCGTCAAGCGCCAGGAAGGGCAAAGGGGAGCTTGGAAGAGGTCGAACGTCTGGTCGACCGGACAGCACTTCAAGAGAGGATTCAGGGCCTGTGAAGCTTGACCGCCGAGGATTCCTCAGGCTGGCCGGCGTGACAGCAGTGTCCGGTTCGCTGGCGAGACTCGGCCGAGCAGATCATCGCCCGAAAGGAGGAGCACAACCTATGGCAAGCAAGTTCGAACTTCCCCCTCTTCCGTATGCGTATGACGCGCTGGAGCCGCACTACGACAAGGAGACGGTGCAGCTCCATCACGACAAGCATCATGCCGCCTATGTGACCGGTCTGAACGCCGCCGTCGAGCAGGTGGAGAAGATAACCAAGTCCGGCGACTTCGCCGGCGCGAAGGCGGCCGCGAAGGCGCTGGCCTTCCACGGCTCCGGCCACGTTCTGCACAGCATCTTCTGGGCCAACATGAAGCCGGGAGGCGGCGGCGAGCCCTCCGGTGAGCTGGCCGACGCCATCAAGAAGACCTTCGGCAGCTTCCAAGCCTTCAAGGGGCTCTTCCTCGCCACAACCAATGCCGTGGAAGGCTCCGGTTGGGGCCTCCTCGTGCGCTGCCCGGAGACCGGCATGATCGGCGTGCTCCAGGCGGAGAAGCACGAGAACCTGGCCGTCTGGGGCAAGATCCCGATCCTCGTCTGCGACGTGTGGGAGCACGCCTACTACTTGAAGTATCAGAACAAGCGCCCGGAGTGGACGCAGGCGTTCATGGATCACCTCGTCAACTGGGACGACGTCGCCAAGCGGTATGCGGCGGCGAAGAAGTAGCGTCAGGCACAATGGCCCTCGGCGCCGGCGCGCAGAGGGTCCGGCCACTGAGCAGGGCAGGAGCACAGCTCCTGCCCTTGTGTCTGGCACCGCCGCCAGGTCCCCTCGTGGGAGATGCAGAACACGACCTGTCACGATCGACGTCCGAGGCGAGGCCAGGCAAATGACCCCTCGCGAGAGGGTGATGGGGGCGCTCCGCGGCGAGGCGCCGGACAAGACTCCGTTCACCATCTATGAGGAGAAGCTGCCGCGATGCGCGCTCGAAAGGGAGCTGCGGAACCGAGGCCTCTGCCTAGTGAGGCGAGTGCGCTCCTACACCACGTACACCCCAAACGTGGCGTACCGCGAACACCGCTTTGTCGATGACAGGGGCCGCGATGTCGTCCAAGCCGTGTTCTCCACCCCGCACGGGGAGCTGAGTACGCTGGAGGAGCCCGCGGGGTTCACCTCCTGGCGCCACGAGTATCTCTTCAAGAGCCCGGACCACTACAAGGCCCTGCTCTTCCTCATCCAGGACACGGTCGTCGAGCCAAACTACGACGCGGTGGCCGGGCTCTCTGACGAACTCGGCGGGGACTTCGTGATTCGCGACAACCTGCCACTCGAGCCCCTTCAGAACCTGATCTCCTCCTTCTACATGAGCATGGAGGACTTCTGCCTCCAGTGGATGGAGCACCGAGACGAGGTGCTCAGACTCTACGAGGCCCTCGTCGATGTCGCCAGGCGGATCTACCCGCTCGTGGCCGAGGGGCCGCTGGAGTTCTGCAATTACGGCGGGAACGTGGTCCCGCACATCACCGGACCCGCCGTCTTTCGGGAGTATTACTTGCCTCACTATAACGAGGCGGCCGAGGCCCTCCACAAGCGCGGCAAGCTCATCGGCACCCACCTCGATGCCGACAACACGCCCATCATGGACCTGGTGGCCCAGACGGACCTGGACTACATCGAGGCCTACGACGCGGGGATGAGCCCGTCGGTGAGGGAAGCCCGCGCCGCCTGGCCGGCGAAGGCCCTCTGGATCAACTACCCCAGCGCGTGGCACCTGCGGCCGCCGCAAGGGGTGTACGACGGGACCGTCCAGCTTCTGCGAGAGGCGGCGCCGGGTGACGGATTCATCATCGGCATCACAGAGGACGTTCCGGAGGAGCGCTGGCGGGGCAACTTCACCGCGATACTGGACGCCATCGACGACGAGGCCGGCCGACAGCCGGCCTGATCGCCGCGGATTGAGCCCGGCCCGACCGCGCTCTCGGCACCCACACCTCAGTGCAGGGCCGACTGATAGACGCGCTCGATCAGCCTCGCCAGTTCCTCTCGCGCCTGCAGCAGAGACTTCGGATCGCGCTCCCACTCGGTGAAGGAGGTGACGACCTGCTGGCCCTCCAGCCATTGCCGCGCCTCCGCCGCTATCTCGGGCTCGACGCCGGCCTTCTCCAGCATCTTCAGCCCGCGCTGGAGAAGCCACAGGTAGTCGTAGTCCTCCATCCCGTCACGCAGGGCCTCCAACCGCACAGATGAGAGTGGCGTTCCCTCCGGGCCCGGGTAGATGAGGTGGCCGTCGCCGTTATAGACGTTGTGGCGGCCTCCCCAGCCCTCGATGAAGTTCCCGCTGACCCACGGCCGGTTCGGCCACTTGCTCTGGGGATCAGTGCCGGCCATGTTCGCCTCGCCGAAGTAGTTCGCGCTCCAGTAGAGGAGGCATGCGATGTCGTACTTCCAGCAGATCCAGGGAAGAACCCGGCAGTCCAGGAGTGGATAGTCGATGAAGATGTTGGGATAGGGATGGTGCGTGTCGCAGGCGACATACATCCATAGCGCTCGGCTCTCGCGTCGCCAGCGCTCGATATTCGCCGCGGCCTCAGCGCCACCGCGGCACCGGTCCACCAGCGGACCCGTCACCGGCCCGTCCAGGCGCGACCGCAACCCAGGGTGGGCGCGATGAACGACCTGAAGCTCCTTCAGGACCTGTTCGGCCCACCGATCCCTCGGCTCATCCCATACCATGACAAAGCTGCGGTCGAGCCAGCCGCGACTCTCGAGGTGCCGGGCGAAATCGCCGAGGTAGGCGACCAGTCTGTCCTGCTCTTCTTCCGTCAGATCCGGACCCTCCTCGAGGAAGCCGGGCAAGCGGGCCGCCATGAAGGCGGTCAGCCCGCGAGCGAAACAGTACTCCAGGCGCTTATCGAAGGTGGAGTAGTCGAAGGGAGGCTCGGCGCGGCCGTCAATCACAGCCGCGACCCCCTGCTCGATCGGGTTGCCGAGGTCATCGCTGCTGAGCCGGTGCGTGAACAGGATATCCCAGAAG
>JALGXV010000165.1 GCA_029821885.1 Candidatus Hebobacteria bacterium | reverse complement strand
CGAGCATGCGCAGGCTCTGTCTGATCTTGTCAATGCGCGCGTCGAGCGCGCGCGCGTCTCCCTCGACAGACGTCAGCGCGACGCGGAGTTCCCCGGTCGAAGAGCTCAACTCCTCCCGCTCGTCGCGGCCGGTCGCGAGAGCCGACTCGGTCTGGGCCATCGCCTGTTCAGCCGCGCCCCTCTGCTTGTCGATCTCCGCCAACGCGGCCAGCGCCGACGAGCGATCCTGTTCAATCTGGGAGGCTTCCTCCTCCAGCGCTCGGCACTCCGCGAGCAGCGATTCCTTGCGCTCGTCGGTCAGCCGCGCCTTCTCCGCGATCACCTCCAAGCGCCGCTCGGCGGCAGTGACCTCGCGTCCGAGTTGCTCGGCTTCCTCCAGCCTTTGGTCGGCCTGTTCCCTCGCCCGCGAGGCCGTGTCTCGCGTGCGGGCAAGATCGGCCGTAATCTTGGCCAACTCCTGCGCCAGCCGGTCGGCCTCGGCCTGCAGATCCGCGATCTCTCGCGCCCGGCCGATCGGCCCGCTGCCCGTGCCGGGGCTGCCACCGGTGATCGCTCCCCACAGGTGGAGCACGTCCCCCTCCAGCGTGACAATGGCTCGCCACCCGGCCGACTCGCGCGATACCTCGAAGGCCGTGTCGAGCGTGTCGACCACCAGCACCCGGCCGAGGAAGTGCTCCACGATTTCTTCCGCTCCAGCGCGGCACTCCACCACGTCGGCAGCCGCCCCGCGGCAGCCGTCTCTGCCGGTGAGCTCGGCCACGCCCGCGGGACGGACCCCAACTCTCATGCTGGAGCGTGGCAGAAACGTCGCCTGGCCTCCTCTCGTCTGCTTGAGGAAAGCTATCGCCTCGGCCGCCTCTGCCGGCGACGGGACGACGAGATCACCAGCCGCTGGCCCTAGTGCGGCCTCGATGGCGGCTTCGAGCCCCCTGGGCACCGCCACCAAATCGGCAACGGCCCGGTACTCGCCGCTGAGCTTGCCCTGCTCCGCAGCTGCGAGCACGGCCCGCGCGCCGGCCCGGAGGCCGTCGCGGGCCTTCTCCATTTCGGTGAGGGCCGCATGTCGCGAACGGGCGGCAGAAAGCTGCTCGCGCAGCTCGGATTGGCGGTCGAGTAACTCGCCGACCATTGCCTCGGCCGTCTCCTGCTCGAGCCTCATCGCAGCCACGGCTCCGCCCTGCTCGTCGCGGCGGGATCGCGCTTGCTCGAGGGTCCGGCGCGCCTCGTTGGCCTCCGCCGAGAGCCTCGCGCGGTCGGCTGCCGCGGCGTCGTGCTCTTCCCTCAGCCGAGAGATCCGCGCCCGGGCCGCCTCGAGCAGTGAGTCGCACTGTCCAAGACGGTTGCGGACATCGGCCTGCTCTCGCAGGGTTTCCAGGTGCTCGGCGCGCTGTTCCTCCACGGACTCGCCCGTCTGGCGGACATCGCCCGATGCTGCCTTCAGGCGTTCCTGTCGCGCGGCGATCTCGGCGCGTAGCTCCTCCGCCCGCGCCTCCAATGCGGGACGCTCTCGCTCGCCAGTGGCGAGCTCTGCCCGAGCGCTCGTTCCCTGTTCGTCGAATGCGGCCAGCTCCTCTGTCGCGCGCGCGTGCTGCCCCCGCGTGTCGTCGACACGCTGCTGCGCGAGGTTCCTGCGCCCATCCGCGCGCTCTACCTCGCTCCCCAACCGGCCCACGAGGGTTCGCGTCTCATCCAGTCTGCCCTCCAGCTCCTGGAGCCTAGCTCGAAGCTGGACTTCCTCGGCGGCGAGCTGATGGGAGCGTGTCTGCGCCTGTTCTGTCTCGCGCTCGAGCTCCGCTCTCCGCTGCCGCGCGTTCCCCAGGTTCGTCATCATCGCGGCCCGCTGGTGGACCATCAGGCTGAGCTTGAGATCGAACAGCTCCTTTGACACCTGCCTGTACTCGCGCGCGGTTTCTGACTGCGCGGCCAGAGGCTCGAGCTGGCTCTCCAGTTCGTGGATGATGTCGTTGACTCGGGTCAGGTTCGCACACACCCGGTCGAGTTTCCGCCCGGCCTCGTTCTTACGCTGGCGATAGCGCTGGATGCCGGCCGCCTGTTCGAAGATCTCCCGCCGGTCCTCGGAACGAACCGAGAGGATGCGATCGATCTCCTGCTGGCCGATCATGGAGTAGGCATTCTTGCCGATGCCCGTGTCGAGAAAGAGCTCATGGATGTCGCGCAGGCGGCAGGGAACCCGGTTGATGAGGTACTCACCCTCGCCCGAGCGGAACACGCGGCGCGTGATCGTGATTTCGGAGAAGTCGAGGGGCAGATAGCCGTCGGCGTTGTCGAGGGTGAGAGAGACTTCCGCCACCCCGAGGCGCTTCCGGTCCTCGCTGCCGGCGAAGATCACGTCGCCAGCGCGATTGGAGCGCAGAGACTTCATGCTCTGCTCTCCCAAGGACCAGAGGATGGCGTCGGCCAGGTTGCTCTTGCCACTGCCGTTCGGCCCGACGATGCCGATTACACCGGGTCCGAACTCCAGCGAGGTTCGCTCTGCGAAGGTCTTGAACCCGTACAGCTCCAGGCGCTTGAGGTACAAAGCAAGTCCCCTTGTGCAATGTTGCTGATGCTCGTGCTGTGACTAGGCTGCCGCTGCTATCGCGTTCGTGCGTCGCCGCTCAGGCCTGCGCGCCTGGTCTCGGCGGGGCACACTATAGCACACGTGAAGCCTGACTGGAACCACAACCACTCGCAGAATACCATTCTCGTCGGTGCTTTCGCGACGGCGGGCAGGCAGAAGTGCGTCGCCGACGAATACCCCGCGGGTCAGAGATTCTCTGCGCACAGAGAACGAAGGAGACACTCGGTGATAGTAGGTTTGGCTCATGTTTGTTTTGTCGTGAAGGACCTCGAGGCCTCGATCCCGTTCTACAGGGACAAGCTGGGGCTGACCCCGGCCTTCGACTTCGTCAACGAAGAGGGCGAGCGCTTCGGCATATACCTGCACGTCGGCGGCCGCACCTTCGTGGAGCTGTTCCAGGGAGACCTGGCCCCGCGCGCAGAGCAGCAGTCCTACCAGCACTTCTGCCTGGAGGTGGACGACTTCGAGCAGACGGTGGAGGAGCTGCGGGCCCGGGGCGCGGAGGTCACCGACGTCAAGCTCGGAATGGACCACAGCTGGCAGGCTTGGCTGACGGACCCGGACGGCAACCGTATCGAGCTGCACGGCTACACCGAGGAGAGCTGGCAGGCGCCGCACCTGAAGTAGCGTCGGCTGCGACGTCCCAACCTACGGCGGCGCGTCCATCATCTCCGTGGCCGTCGGCACCGGCCCATCCACGTGTCCCCGCGGCACCCGGATGAAGGCGGCAGCGATAAGGTTTAGCACCGCGATGGCGGCCGCGCCGACGAACACCCACGGATAGCCATAGTGTTCCCACACCATGCCGCCCACGGCGGGCAGCGACATCGACACCGCGTGGTCGATGCTCACCCCCATGGACAGCGTCGCGTGGATGTCCTCCTCATGCTCCGCTATCTTGTCGAGGTAGGTCGCGCGCGCCATGGCGGTGGCGAAGACGAGATTGTCGATGACATAGCACGCATAGACGATCCAGACGGGATGCGCGATGGGGAGCAGGTGGGCGAACCCGTAGCCCAGGCAGATGATGACGATGACGGCGGCGTTGGCCATGAGGATGGCCCGCTCTCCCACCCGGTCGATGAGCTTCCCGAGCAGCGGATGGAAGACGATCCCGAGCGCGGAGGCGACGATCCACAGCTTCGCAATCATAGAGGCGGGCTGCTCGAATACCTTGACGAGCACCCACACGCCGAAGACGAGGAAGATCTGCTTGCGCGCGCCCGAGAAGACATTGAGCAGATAGAAGAGCCCGTACCGCCGCTTCACCACCAGCTTCGGGCGCCGACCTTCCCTTTTCGGCAGGGGCCGGAGGAGTCCAATGAACAGAGCCGCCACGACCGCGCCGGCCGCGGCGATGAGGAAGGTCCCCCGATAGCCGATGTCGATGTAATCCAGCCCGGCCACCACGACGGCCGCACCGATGATGATGGCGCCCATCCCCACCGCGCCGATCTGCCCCATGCGGGCCGCGCGCTGGCGTGGTGGCGCGAGGCTGAGCGCGATGGTGCCCGTCACCGGCATGAGCAGATGGTTGCCCGCGCTCCAGATCACCATGAAGAGAATCATGCGCGTGTAGCCCTCGCCCGTGAAGGCGAGTCCCACAATCCCTACGGCGATGCCCAGCGCGGAGAGCACGCCCATGCGGGTCACGGAGAGGAAGAAGAGCAGGCCGCCCATGAGCGTAACGAGGAAGCCGGGCAGCTCTCGCGGGAACTCGAGCTTGCCCCGCGCCTCGGCCGAGATCGCGAACACGTCGTTCAGGTAGTTGTTGAAGGTGGTCTCGAAGATGCCGAATGTGACCCCGAGCGCGGCCGATGCGAAGAGGAACAGGATCAGCTCGCGGCGGAGGTTGCGCTGAGTTCCGGCTGATGTGCTTGCGTCGGAAACGTCGGGATCTGACATGCTGATCGGTTCTCACAGTGGTCTTCGGCGCTGCAATACTTCTACACCCGGCAGGCTGCTCCTCGGGCGAGTCCGGTTCACTCGACTCCCGCTCCCCCGTCGCCTCCCTCCTCCTCACCCTCTTGACGGTCAAGCTCGCTAGTGGCACACTATCCGCAGATGTGACTGGTCGAAGCTGGACCCGCTAGGCCGGCTGCATCCACCAGGGCCGCCGCGTTACCATCGCGGCGGCATCCAGTGTATTCAGGTCATCGTACGCGAAACATGCGCACGCCTGATAGACCGACGCTGAGTTGCTCCTGTTGCGCCAAGTGCCCAGCCGAGGACCGCCCGGCGAAGAAGGAGGGAGACGAGCCGCGTCTGCAAGGCCGCTCGTTGGGCTTCGCTGCGATCGGTCTGTTCATCGCCCCCATCGTGCTGGCCATTGTCGTCGGCCTCTGCGCTGGCGGGAATGATGCGGCGAAGTTCACGGGAGCGCTCATCGGCCTCGGGCTTGGGGTGGGCGCCTCGTTCCTCTGCGTGAGACTCATCTTGGGGGGACCCGAAGCGGGCGCTCAGGCGAGCGCCGCCCGAACACCAGGGAAGCGATGGCAGCGCAATGACTAGTGTAGCCGCCGCCAAGGGCACCTTCGCAGGGGGAGTCCATCCGCCGGAGAGGAAGCACCTCGCCGAGCGAGCGCCCATCGAGGTGTTGCCCCCGCCCGCAGAGGTCCGAATCGCCCTCCTCCAGCACCTTGGCGCTCCCTGCGACCCTGTCCTGAAGACCCGGAGCGAAGTGGCGATTGGTGACCTCGTTGGCGAGGCAAAGGGCTTCGTCAGCGCTCCAGTGCACGCCACCATCTCCGGCACTACAGGTCGCATATCGGTCGCCACACTACCCAACGGCAGGCACGTGGCCGTGGTCCCGGTAAAGGCCGCCGAGGAGCAGCAGCTGTCCGACCGCGCCCTGTTCGACGATATCCTCGGCGGTGAATGGCCTACGGGGGGGCTCGAGCAGTACGAGCCGGAGCAGATCGTGGCCGCCGTGCGCCAGGCCGGCCTGGTGGGCCTCGGCGGGGCGGCATTTCCGACACACGTCAAGCTCACTCGCAACGAAGACAGACCGATCCGAACACTCCTCATCAACGGCTGTGAATGCGAGCCTTACCTTACTGCGGACTACGCGCTCATGATGGAGGCCCCCAAGCCTATCGTAGCCGGAGCGCTTCTTGCCCAGAAGGCGACCGGCGCCTCTGAAGTCGTGATATGCACGGAGGACAACAAGCGCGATGCCGCGGAATCACTGCGCCGGGCGGCCGAGGGCACCGGTGTCCAAGTGAGGGTGCTGAAGACGAAGTACCCTCAGGGCGGAGAGAAGCAACTCACCGTCGCGGTCGTGGGCAGAGAAGTTCCGACCGGTGGGCTGCCGCTGGACATCGGTGCGGTCGTGCTGAACGTCGGCACCGCAGCCGCCGTCGCCCGCGCGGTCATACGCGAGAAGCCGCTCACACATCGCGTGCTGACGGTCTCGGGCGGCGGCATCAGACAGCCTAAGAACCTGCTCGTGCCCGTCGGTGCAAGCTACCGCGACCTCGTGGACTGCTGTGGAGGGCTAACGCCCGACGCGGCGCGTCTGGTCGCGGGCGGGCCGATGATGGGATTCACCATCGGGAGCCTGGACGTTCCGGTCACGAAAGGGGCCAGTGGGCTGACCGTTCTCACCCAAGCCGAGGTCCGCAAGGCAGAGGAGACGACGTGTGTCCGGTGCGGCCGCTGTGTGGACGTGTGTCCTCTCAACTTGGTGGCCACGAAGATAGCGATGGCCTCGAAGGCCAATGATATGGAGCTGGCGCAGCGGTATCACATTACCGCATGCATGGAGTGCGGCTGCTGTGCCTACGTATGTCCGGCAAGCATTCCGTTGGTGCAGCTCATCCGGCTGGGGAAAGTCAGACTCCCGAAGGGCTAGCGGGGCCCGCACCGGGGAGTCGAAGAGTCCGACAGATGGCGGAAGGCAAGGCGGAAAAGCAAACTGCGACAGCGACGGCCGAGGCGGAGCAGGCAGCGCCTGCGGTGCGGGTCGCACCTTCCCCGCATGTCACGAAGACGGCGCTGACGACCAGGTGGATGATGTCCGATGTGCTCATCGGCCTGGCGCCGGTCGTGGCGATGGCGGTCGTCCTCTTCCGCTGGTACGCGGTCGTTCAGATCGGGCTCTGTGTCCTGACGTGCCTGGTCGCGGAGACGCTGTTCTGCTGGATGCGCCGGCGGCCTACCAGCATCGATGACGGCTCGGCC
>JALGXV010000164.1 GCA_029821885.1 Candidatus Hebobacteria bacterium | reverse complement strand
ATCAGCAGCTCCAGATCTCCCAGCTTCCTGTCAGCTCGCCTGCGCATGGTCCTTCGGCTCCTATCTTATATAAATACGTTATTATTATGCCACGGGAGGCCCATCCTGTCAAGACCCCCTGGAGAGATTGTTGTGCCTCAGAGGGACCTGCCCCGGCCGTCGCCAGACCGAGTAATCTCTTGCAGGATATGCGCCCCCCGGCGGGGCATGCATGATTGAGTTGACGCTACCTCGCCGAGTTCTCCCCTGAGTGCAGCCGCATCGTGCCGTGTCATACGCGGAATCCAGCTCGAGGGGGTGTGCGATGAAGGCTCTTCGACCTCTCCTGCCGTTCGGTATCCTGCTATATATGTGTGCCGCTCCTGCCCTTGCCGAGCAGGTCGTGGAAGTGTGGCGGGGAGGCGGGTTCCGGTTGGTCGGCCATCTCTGCGTCAATCCGGCCGACGGGTCCTGTTGGGTGGGCCACACACTCGGCCTGGTGCACCTGGCCGAGGACGGAACGGAGCTCTATCGGAGAGACAGTGGCTCACCCTTCTCCCTCTCGGTGAACCCGGTGGACGGGTCATGTTGGATGTGCGACTACCCCGACCTGGTACACGTAGCCGCGGACGGAGCGGAGCTTTGGCGAACAGAGCAGTACTCCGCCAGGACCGTATCCGTGAACCCGTCGGATGGGAGCTGCTGGACCGGTGGTTCCGGAGGCGTCAGGCATCTCGATGAAGACGGCACGGAGCTCGTGCACGTCGCCAGCTTCCTCGATGTGGTATCCGTGTCTGTGGATCCCGTGGACGGTTCCTGCTGGGCGGCAGGCACACAAGGCGGTGAGGTGGCGCATCTCGCGGTGGATGGAACTGAAATGTGGCGAGAAGAGGGCTTCGACGGGCCTTCACTCGTCTGCGTGAACGCGACAGATGGTTCCTGCTGGGTGGTTGACGGACACTTCCACTATGCAGTCCACCTGGCAGCGGACGGCACTGAGCTACTGCGAACCGGAGAAGCTGAGTTCGTACAGATCACCTCCATCTCTGTCAACCCTGCGGACAGTTCCATCTGGGTGGCTGATAGTGTGCGCGAGCAAGTTGCCCACCTTGCCGAGGACGGCACTGAGCTCTGGCGCGGAGGCAACTTCCCCGATGTGCAGTGCGTCTCTGTGAACCCGGCAGACGGCTCCTGCTGGGTGGCGCTCCGGAGCGACGGCGAGGTGGTGCACCTGGTGATTGCGTCGCCGTTCAGCGACGTAGGCATTGAACACTGGGCGAGGGATGAGATCGTCGCTTGCGTCAACGCAGGCGTTGTCTCCGGCTATGGCGACGGCACGTATCAACCCGGCAATCCCGTCACCCGCGACCAGATGGCCGTCTATATCTCCCGCGCCTTGGCGGGTGGAGATGAGAACGTGCCCGACTTCACCGACACGCCGACCTTCCCCGATGTCGGCGACACCCATTGGGCGCTGAAGTACGTGGAGTACGCCGTCTCTTGTAGCGTCGTCGGCGGATACCTCGACGGCACTTACCATCCTGAGTATCCAGTGACCAGAGACCAGATGGCCGTCTACGTGGCCCGTTCCATCTGCGACCCGACTGGCGAAGACGGACTGGCCGACTACGTCCCTGCTGACCCCCGCAACTTCCCCGATGTGTCCTCCGGCTTCTGGTCCTATAAGCACGTCGAGTACTGTGTCGAGAACGGTGTGGTCTCCGGCTACCTGGACGGCCTCTATCACCCCGAGGTCGTCGTCACCCGCGATCAGATGGCGGTCTACGTGGCGAGGGCGTTCGGGCTCATGCCGTAGCGCCCGGGCCGCACACCGCGTGAAGCACCGCATCCGATGCCGGCCCCGACGGGCCGGCATCCGCCTTGCTTGGCCGGGGCGTCAATGGCAGTGCTTGCGTTCCCGCTGTTGACAACGGGCCTGGATTGCAGTGGAATGTGGCTCTTGGTACTCTCGTCTCAGTAGGTGGGACCTGGGATCGGAGGAGGACCGAAAGTGAATCGAAAGGCCATCGCCGTCGGGCTTGGCGTCGTGCTCGTGATCGTCATCGGCCTGTGGGCGCGCTCCCGCTCCCCGCACAATCCGGGGGCAGGTGAGTTCAGCACGCTCACCGTGGAACGCGCGACCGTGACGCTCACCGTCACGGCCGATGGAACGCTGCAGCCGCGGACCACGGTGCAGGTGAAGTCCTACGCGGGCGGGCCCCTCGATCTGCTCGCGGTGGAGGTGGGCGATGTGGTGAAGGAGGGGGACCTCATCGCCAAGATCGACCCCACCGACAGCCTGGCCGCCTACGACCAGGCGACGGCGGATCTCGCCGCGGCCGAGGCGCGCTTGCGCCAGGCCCAAGAGCAGGCCAAGGTGCAGCCCAGCCTGACCTCGGCCGCCATCGCGCAGGCAGAGGCCTCGCACCGCTCGGCGGTCAAGGACCTCGCCCGCCTCGAGGAGGCGACACACCCACAAGCACGAGTGCAGGCGGAGGCCAACCTGGAGAAGGCCAGGGCGAACCTCGACCTGGCCGAGGCGGAGTTCGTGCGAGCCGAGGAGCTGAAGGCCGAAGGCTTCGTCTCTCAGAGCGAAGTGGACGCGGCGCTCAACCGCCGCGATCTCGCGCGGGCCGATCTGGCCTCGGCGCAGCAGCACTGGGACACGCTCGACCAGCAGCTCAAGGCCGAGCTCGAGGCGGCCCAGGCCAGGGTGGCGCAAGGGAAGGCGGCGCTCGACCGGGCGCGGGCCGACGCCGTGCAGGACCAGCTCCGCGAGGCGGACGTCGCCAGCGCGGAGGCGCAGGTTGCCAGAGCCCAGGCCTCGGTGACGAACGCGAAGACGACCCTCGAGTATACGACCATCGTGGCTCCCCGCGATGGCGTAATCCTCCAGAAGTTCGTGGAGGAAGGAACCATCGTCACCTCCGGCCGGTCGTCCGTCACACAGGGAACCGATATCGTCCTGCTCGGCGACCTATCCGAGATGCTCCTCGAGGTCAGTCTGGACGAGGCGGACGTCGCCATGGTCCGCGTCGGCCAGGAGGCGACGATCACAGTTGACTCCCTTCCCGACGATCGGTTCCACGGCACCATCACGCGCATCGACCCCCAGGCGGTGACACAGCAGAACGTCACCACCGTGCTCGTCACCGTTCGGGTGGACGATGCTGACGAGCGACTCAGGCCCGGCATGACGGCCGGCTGTGACTTCTTCGTGGGCCGGGCCGAGAACGTGCTCGCCCTGCCGAGCCGCGCCGTCGAGGAGCGGCACGGCGAGCACAGCGTGCAAGTTCGGCGGGGCGAGGAAGTCGTGCCGACGCCCGTCGAGGTCGGCCTGATCGGTGACGATCTGACCGAGATCAAGAGCGGCCTCAGCGAGGGACAGGAGGTCGTGCTGCCCGGCGTCGGCTCTCCCGGCCAGGACCGCACCGACTGGGCGCGGGAGCGCGGCCGGCGCATGGGCGGCGCGGGCGGCTTCGTACGAAGCGGCAGGTAGATAGGAAGGGTCGATGGGCTTCTGGGAATCGGTGCGAGTTGCGCTCGAGGGTCTCGCGGCCAATCGTCTCCGCTCCGCGCTGACGATGCTCGGGGTGATCTTCGGGGTCGGCGCCGTGATCGCCGCGGTGTCGATGACGGAGGGTGCGAAGGCGGCGACGATGGCGCAGTTCGAGCGCTTCGGCACCAACGTGCTGACGGTCCGGCCGGGTCAATGGCGGCACGGGCCGGTCCGCGGCGGGATGGGTTCGATGCAGAACCTGACGGAGGCGGATGCGCAGGCCATCGTAAAGGAGTGTCCGACCTGTGTCGCCGTCGTGCCGGAGCTGAACGGCCGGTCACAGATCGAGGCTGGGGGAGAGAACACGGGCACAAGCGTAGTCGGCACAACCGAGATGTTCCCTCAGGTGCGCAACTACGAGATCGCCGAGGGCTCGTTCTTCACCGAGCGGGATGTGAAGGGCCGCCGCAAGGTCGCGGTGGTGGGGCCGACGGTCGTGGAGAACCTCTTCGGTGAGGGCGCCTCCGCGGTCGGGGACGGCGTCTCAGCAGTCGGCGAGCGCATCAAGATTGGCGGCGTGACCTTCCAGGTGATCGGGCAGTTCGCCAGCAAGGGCGACATGGGGTGGCACAATCCGGACGACCAGATCGTCATACCGATCACGTCGGCGCGCTACCGTCTGGGATTTGGGTCGAGCGCCCCCGGGACACCTCGGGACAACGTGAACTCCATCAGCGTCGAGTTCGCGGACATGGACCTCGCCGAGCAGGCGAAGGCCGAGGTGGAGGCCGTGCTCCGAGACCGACACGGCATCGGCCCGGCGAGCGAGAGCGACTTCCACATCAGGGCGGCGGCCGATTTCATCGCCGGCGCGCAGGAGGCGAGCCGGATCATGACGCTGCTGTTCGGCTCCATCGCGGCCGTGTCGCTGCTCGTCGGGGGAATCGGCATCATGAACATCATGCTCGTCTCCGTCACCGAGCGCACCCGGGAGATCGGCCTGCGCAAGGCCATCGGCGCCACCCCGCGAGACATCCTGCTTCAGTTTCTCATCGAGGCGATGACCTTGAGCCTGTCCGGGGGGATCGTGGGCGTCGCCGTCGGAATCGGCCTCGCCTACGGCCTGCGTACGATCGGCCTCAACACCGCGGTCTCCCTTCCCTGGGTCATCGTCTCGTTCTCCTTCGCCGGCTTCGTCGGCGTGTTCTTCGGGCTGCTGCCTTCCCGCAAGGCGGCCATGCTCGACCCTATCGAGGCACTTCGCTATGAGTGAGAGAGTGATGACACGAACCCACACATGTATCGCCTTCGCGCTGGCCCTGCTCGTCGCCATCGCCGCTGCGCCCCGCGCCTCCGCCGAGACGGGCGCGGCCGACTCCGCCTCAGAAACCGCCGCACCCCTGACCTTGGACCAGTGCGTGCTCATCGCGCTGGAACGCAACCCGGGACTGACCGCCTCCGAGCAGAGCGTGGTCGGCGCCGGCGCGGGGCTCACCCGCGCCCGGAGCCCCTACTACCCGCAGCTCACACTCGGCCTGCTCGAGGCCGTCGCCAACGACCCGGCCGACGGCACCGACAGGACAGAGGAGGCCTCCCTGGTTCTTCGCCAGACCATATGGGAGAGCGGCCGCAGGGAGAGCGTGCAGGAGAGCGCGGCCCGGCTCGAATCGGCGGAGTTCGGCTACGCCTCCGCCGAGCAATCCCTGGTGGAGCAGGTGGCGACGGACTACTACGGCGTGCTGGCCTCGGACCGACTCGTAGAGGTGGCGCAGGCCGGCGTGGAGTCATCGGCCCGGCACCTAGAGGAAGTGCAGGCCCGCATCGAGGTCGGCGTCTCGGCCGCGGTCGACGAAGCCACAGCCCAGGACGATCTCGCCCGGGCCGAGCTATCCCTCATCGATACCCGCGGCCTCGTGAGGGTGGCGCGTGCGCGGCTGAAGACGACGATGGGCCTGCCGCAGCAGACCGCCCTCCACCTGGCGCCGCCGCCGTCGGTAGCGGAGGAGGACCTCCCCACCCTCGGCCAGGCGCTGGCCGCAGCCGAGCAGAACCGGCCCGACATCCTCAGCGTCGCGGCCGCCGTCGAGGCCAGCCGCAATGCCGTGAGACAGGCGGAGATCCGCCGCGGCCCCGTGGCCGACGTGAGCGGCCGGTACGACTGGGGCTATAGCGACTGGGCGCGCCGTGACCCCTCCTGGGACCTCGCGCTCACCCTCTCGTGGGCGCTCTTCGACGGCTACGCGACGGCCGCCGACGTGGACGCGGCCCGGGCTTCGCTGGCTCGGTCGGAGGCACAGCTCCAGGCCCTGCGTGACCAAGTCGGCCTCGAGGTTGAAAGCGCCCTCACCGAGGTGGAGCGCGCCACGGAGCGAGTCGCCGCCACCGCCAAGTCGGTCGCCGCAGCCCAAGCGCGCCTCAGGGCGGCCGAGGGCAAGTACCAGCAGGGCGTCGGCATCCTGCTCGAGGTCACCGACGCACGCTCCGCCCTGACCAGCGCCCAGGCGAACCAGATCCAGGCCGCCTACGATTACCGCACCGCGCTGGTGGCGCTGGAGCGCGTGCTCGGCACGCTGTCCCCACCGGAGAGCGACGTCGACCAATGATCGAAACAACTGACCTCCGCAGGCAATACCAGATGGGCGAGGTGATCGTCGAGGCGCTGCGCGGGGTCTCGGTGCGCATCGACGACGGCGAGTTCGTCGCCATCATGGGCCCCTCGGGTTCGGGCAAGTCCACCTTCATGCATCTCGTCGGCTGCCTCGACCGCCCGACCTCCGGGACCTGCCACCTGGATGGCGTCGACACCTCCACCCTCGACGAGTACCAGCTGGCCGCCATCCGCAACCGCAAGATCGGCTTCGTCTTCCAGACCTACAACCTGCTCCCCCGGGCGACGGCGCTCCGCAACGTGCAGCTGCCCCTCCTCTATGCGCGTACAACCGAGCGCGAGAGCCGCGCCCGAGCCGCCCTCGACTCGGTCGGCCTGGGTGACCGAGTGGATCACCGACCCGCCGAGCTATCCGGCGGAGAGCAGCAGCGGGTGGCCATCGCCAGAGCGCTGGTGAACGATCCGGCCGTCATCCTGGGGGATGAGCCGACAGGCAACCTCGCCACCCAGCAGGGCGACGAGATTATGGACCTCCTCCGACAGCTCAACCAAGAGGGAAAGACGGTCATCGTCGTGACCCACGACCCCCAGGCGACGGGCTCGTCGAGGGCGAGGAGCTGGCCGCCGCCCCGGCCGCCTAGCCCAGCCGCGCCGTCGCTCGCCCCTTCGGTCGTTGCTTGCCTGCCTCTTCGGCCTGGTGTATCCTAGCGGCAGACACGGTCTCGTCATGGGGGATATGCGATGAACGACCGCAGGCTCCGCTTCGTCGAGGTGCAGCACTTCCGTCAATGGTGGCTCTGGCTGCTCTTGGGTGGCTCGGCCGTGTTCACCATCGGCCTCTTTGCGTGGGGTCTCTATGTCCAGCTCGTCCTGGGAAGGCCGTGGGGGAATAAGCCCATGTCGGACACGGCGCTCCTGGCAACCGCGATCGCGACGTTTGTCCTCTGGGTAGCGCTGCTCGCGCTGTTCGCGGCGATGCACCTGCGGACCGAGGTGCGAGCCGACGGTCTGTACATCTGCTTCTTCCCCTTCCACCTCTCCTTCCGCCGGCTGCCGCTGGCGGATATCACGGGGATCGAGGCCGTGACCTACCGTCCGCTCCGGGAATACGGTGGCTGGGGGCTGAGGTTCGGGAGACAGGGCAAGGCCTACAATATCAGCGGAAACCGAGGCGTCAAGCTCACCTACAATACCGACCGCCACGTGCTCATCGGATCGCAGAAGCCCGACGAGCTCGCCGCTGCCATCCAAGCCCTCCGCGAATCCGGCGCGGGGAGGTGAGGGGGGTCTGATGCCTGGGCAGGAGGCAAGCTCCTGCCCAACGAACATACGCGAGGGAGGGGTCGATGCAAGGTCTCTTGCGACAACTGCAGAAACCCCGTCCGGGGCTGACATTGCTTCTCCTGTTGCTGGTGGCAGCAGTCGTGGTGGCCGCGGTTTGGATCGCTCGCACGCAGTCGCAGGACAACACGGCAGAGGAAGCACGACAACGTGAGGTAGAGGTCTCCCGGGACGACGGCGCGGGGAGGTGAGGGGGGCTGAGGCCTGGGTAGGAGGCACGCCCCGGCACTACAGGGAACGGCCTCGTTGCTTCGGCAGGGTCGCAGAGGCCCGCCCTCTGCAATCCTTGCTCCCGAAGCGATTGTTGTGCCGATCGCGTGGACAGCCGATGAACAGCGCCGACCTCTACCAGAAACTCGATGCCGACTTCCGCCTATCGGAATGCCGCGACGAGTGGGAGGACTACGGCGAGGAGCGCTTCGTCGCCCCGCAGTTCCACGAGCGGCACATGGGGGTCTTCCTCGACAACGCGAGGGAGATCACGCGGGTCTACACGGCCGTCTTCCCCTCCCCCGCCGTGCTGGAGAAGCTCGCCGCCGCGGACGCGTCCGATGCTCTCCTTCTGACCCATCACGCGATGACGTGGGACATCCGGCTCGCGCCAACCGTCTTCAGCGCCATCTCCTCCGATGATATGGAGATGCTGCGTCGCCGCCGGATTGCTGTCCATGTCCTCCACGTCCCACTCGACCGCAACGGCCCCTACTCCACCTCGGTGACGCTCGCCTCGGCCCTCGGGCTGGAGGTCGCGGAGGACCTGGACTTCGAGTACTGCGGAGTGAAGCCGGGCGTCATCTGCAAGGCGTCCGTCGAGACGGTGGACGAGCTGTCGGCGCGGTTCTCGGGGGTGTTGGGCCACAGAACCAGCGTTTATCCCTATGGTGACGCAGCGATCCGCGAGGGGCTGGTCGCGGTGGGGGCCGGAGGCGGCAATGATCCCGAGGCGATCGAGTGCGTGGCCGACAGGGGACTCAACACCTATGTCACCGGCATCACCGTGCTCAACGACGTCTCGCGTCCGGCCCACGATCTGGCGGCCGAGCTCGGCGTGTCACTGCTCGGCGGCACGCACTACTCGACAGAGAAGTTCGCCTGCCTCGCCCTGTGCCGCTACTTCCAGGAACTGGGGCTCGACGCGGAATTCCTTCACGACCTGCCAGTCATGGAGGACCTGTAGAGCTGGAGACACGCGCCTGCCCTACGATCT
>JALGXV010000163.1 GCA_029821885.1 Candidatus Hebobacteria bacterium | reverse complement strand
GGCCGCCGCCAGGCGCGCCGAGGAGGAGAGCGACGGGCCCCAATAGCTCCTAGACAGGCCGGAGGAGGCGGGGTACAGCTTCTCCCTTGAGTCCTTAGCCACTGCCAGCAACTCAATCAACGTGGCGACCCTCGCAACCACCACGGGATTGAGAGAAAGGGGACGCCCTTCGGGGCGTCCCCTTCAGCATTCGGTCAGACTTGTCTGGTCCGCTACTTCTTCTTGCCTTTGCCCTTGCCTTTGTCCTTGTCTTTGTCCTGGCCTTTATTGTTCTGGTTTTCTTGCTTGTGCTCTTTGCCCTTGCCCTTGTCATCGTCCTCAACGACCACGACCACAGGGGGGGACTGCACAGGGGGGGCCTGCTTCTTGCTGAGTCCCGGCGGATGGTAGGGATCGCCGTGCTTCGCCCAGCCCGTCTTCCGTCCGCGATCCCATCCTGGCGGCCTGTAGTGTGGATCCTCACCCGGCCCCACGAAGAGGGCCGTCCGCTCGAAGTAGCGGTACTGGTCTGGATGCTGCTCGTACTCCTTCGCCCGGAGCAGCATGGCATCGATGATCGCGGTGCAGCCGACGCCCTTGACGCGCTGTGTCTTGAGCGGATTAAGCGAGTCACTGGGCACGAGTGCGCGCAGCCGCACGCGGCCGCTGTCGAAGAGGTCTTCGTACTGCCACACGGCCTGCACCCGGTCGACCAACTCCTTGGGGCCGGCGACCTGCATCATGCCGATGTAGGCCTTCTCGCCGAAGCTCAGGTAGGGCACCACCTTGGTGACTCCGGCGGGGGTGCCGCCCTCGGCCTTGTAGACGGAGTTGATGAAGGAGTTGATCTGTGGCCCGTATGTGTGCACCGCGTAGCCGATCGCCGCGCCCTTCAGTACGTCGCTCGCGTTCCAACCGCGCGAGGCCGGCACCAAATACGCGTTGCTGCTGAGCGCAACGTCGAGCAGCCCGGTGATGCCGAGACCTTGCACGCGGCTCACCCCGATCGGGTTGACCGAGTCCAGTGGCATGAGCAGCTTGATGCGGTATTGCTTGTTGCTCCACGAGGTCTCGAGCTGCCCCACCGCCTTCGTTCTGCCGACCAGCTCCTGCGCTCCGGCCACCTGCGCGGCCCCAATGTATCCCTTCTCGCCGAGGCTGAGAATGGGCACGACCCTCGTGGAGGTGCCCGTGGGTAGGTTGCGGTTCCCGGTGAGGGTGTTGATCGCGTCGTCAGCCGGATCGGCGATGGCGGTGACGACCGCGCCGACTGCGACCGTCTTGACAATAGCTTCCCCGAGGTTGACAGCCGTGGCTGTGCCCCCGGCCAGGCAGAGAACTAAGGTCAGCAGGACTGCCGATTTCAAGTTCATTGGTGTCCCCCTGTCTCGCTTCTTCTGTGCCGCCGCTCGGTGCTTACTAGCAGTATTCCACATGAGAGCGTTTCCTAAGCCCTGTGCTACCCAGGCTGTCCGCGTGGCGTCTGGAGCTGCAAGCCTACCGGCGTTGGCGGGCCCTCCGGCGGCAGGGAAGCCTTCGCCCTCGGGGAAATCGCTCGGCAAGCAGCACTTCAGCGCGTTGTAGCAGGAGGCAGTCCATGCGGAAGCTCATCAGACGCGCGTCCAGAAAGGCGGGCCTGGCGCCGGGCACACTGGTCCACGTCGGCGAGAGGAAGGCTGAGAAGCCGAGGATCACGATCATAGACTACGATGCGGAGAATTTCCAGGAGCGCGAAGCGGACAGTGTAAAGCAATGCCATGCTTCCCGACACACCTCCACTGTCACGTGGATCAACGTTTCCGGTCTCCACGATGTCTCACTCATCGAGGAGCTCGGCGAGTGCTTCGGCATCCATTCGCTGGTGCTCGAGGATATCCTGAACACCTCCCAACGGCCCAAGCTGGAGGAGTACGAGGACCACATGTTCATCGTCCTCAGAATGCTCTACCAGCACAGTGAGGACGGGGAAGTCGAGGCGGAGCAGCTGGCCCTCGTCGTCGGCGACAACTTCGTCCTCTCCTTCCAGGAGCGCGCCCAAGACGTGTTCGAAGGCGTACGCGGGCGGCTCCGCACCTCCCGCCGCCGTATCCGCGAGAGAGGTGCTGACTACCTCGCCTATGCCCTCCTCGATGCCGTCGTAGACGCGTACTTCCTTGTCCTGGAATCCCTCGGCGAGATGATCGAGTCTCTGGAGGACGACCTGCTCCACGACCCGTCGGTTGCGACGCTCAACGCCGTCCACGGGCTCAAGCGCGAGCTCATCTTCCTTCGCCGGAGCGTGTGGCCGCTGCGAGAGGTCATCAGCCTGCTGGCCCGCGGCGAGCGGGGCGCTTTCTCCGATGAGACCCTCATCTACCTCCGCGACGTCTACGATCACACGATTCAGGTCATCGACACCATCGAGTCCTACCGCGATCTAGTCGCTGGGATGCACGATACCTACTTGTCGAGCTTGAGCAACCGCATGAACGAGGTCATGAAGGTGCTGACGATCTTCGCGAGCATCTTTATCCCTCTGACCTTCATCGCCGGCATCTACGGCATGAACTTCCAGTACATGCCGGAGCTGCATTGGCGCTGGGCCTACCCGGGGGTGTGGGCCGCGATGCTTGTCCTGACGCTATTCATGCTGTCGTACTTCCGCCGGAAGAAGTGGCTTTGAGAGACGGAGACCCTGGTGACAAGCGGCGAAACATGGAGTATCATGGTAGTGAGTGGGCGATAAGTGCGTACACTCGACGCGCGGGGGAGCTGACATGCGGAACGAGCCGGTACCGACCATCACCGAGCTTAACCTGTACGTTGACGACGACGCCCTCGAACTCGTGCCGAGGCGGGAGGCGATGCGCCTGCAGATCCTGCCGATGCAGCTTCAGGGCGGATGTCTCATATGCGCCATGGTCGATCCGAACGATATTCTCAAGCTGGACGAGCTGCGGCGCCTGACAGGCAAAGACATTAAGCCGGCACGTGCCGATCTGCGCGTGATCGACCGCGGCATTCAGAGGTTCTATGGCGAGCGCGACGACCTCGAGACAGGCGCCGGGCTGATGGAGCCGGGGCTGGTCGTCGAGGCCGACGCCCGTATGGGTCCGATGCTGGGTCGAGGGGAAGACGCGCCGGCCGTCGCCTTGGTCAACGAGCTCCTCGAAACGGCGATCATGTCGCGGGCGAGCGACATCCACTTCGAGTCCGGGGCGACCAAGCTTCAGGTCCGGCTGCGCGTCGATGGTGTATTGTTCGACCACCAGAGCTACCCCATGGACCTCCATGCCTCCGTGCTGTCTCGTCTCAAGATCATGGCCGGCATGGACATCGGCGAGCACCGCCTCCCTCAGGACGGTCGCTTTGACGCGCGGCTGCGAGGCAAGGTCTTCGACATCCGGGCTTCGTCGGTCCCGGCGACCTTCGGCGAGACCGCCGTGCTTCGTCTGCTGCCGAAGACCGCGACCGGCCTGCGCTTGCCAGAGCTCGGTTTCTCGGCCGAGCACTCGGGGCAAATGGAAGAGCATATAGTCAATCGGCCCCACGGCATGATCTTCGCCACAGGGCCGACGGGATCGGGCAAGACCACGACGCTCTACGCGATACTCAGTTCGCTCGACCGGGTGGGCCGCAACGTCGTGACGATTGAGGATCCGGTCGAGTACCAGCTGACTCGGGCCACTCAGATCCAGGTGCACGAGAAGATCGGCCTCACCTTCGCCGCCGGCCTCCGGCACATACTGCGACAAGACCCCGACATCCTGATGGTGGGTGAGATCCGCGACCTCGAGAGCCTCCGCATGGCCATTCAGTCGGCCCTCACCGGCCACCTCGTCTTGACTACCGTGCACTGCAATGACGCGGCCAGCGGAGCTGCTCGACTCGTGGACATGGGGGCCGAACCGTTCCTCGTTGCCTCCGCTGCCACCTCCTTCATCTCCCAGCGGCTCGTGCGAAGGATCTGCCCGGAGTGCCGGACGGAGGACAAGCCGAAGCCCGACGCGCTCGAAACACTGGGACTCCAGGACGATGGAGCCAGCTACTATCGCGGGCGCGGCTGCGACCACTGCCGGGGCACCGGCTACTACGGCCGCACGGCCGTGTTTGAGATCATGATGGTCAATGACATTATCTCCTCCGCCATAGTCCGGAGAGAGTCTTCCGGCGAAATCCGCCGCCTCGCGCGCAGCATCGGCATGGAGGGCCTGCGCGAGGATGCCGTCAGGAAGGCGCGCGAAGGCCAGACAACACTGGAGGAGATTGTCCGCGGCGTCTGGGTGGAAGAGGACTGAAGGCCGTCTCCGGCCACCGCCGCAGGGACTTCGCGGGCGCGGGCGTCGGAGCCCTGCGAGGTCCCCCGTGCCAGTTTGCCCCGGCTCGCGACGACGTGGCAGGCGGCACGGCTCCGCTCCCGAACCTCTCTCCTGTGCCTGGTGAGCATTACTTCACTGAGACTCCGGGCTCGCGAGGCGGTCGGCGCATCATGGCGGCGGAGCTGCGCGGGTCCACAGTACGCCTGGCCACAGAGGCCGGAGTGTTCTCTCGACAGCGGGTGGACCGCGGTACCCGCCTCCTGGTTAAACACCTCGACGTGCATGCGGCCGACCGGGTCCTCGACCTCGGCTGCGGGTACGGCGTGGTCGGCATCGTCGCTGCCCTGCTCGCGCCCGAAGGCCGAGTTGCCCTTGTGGACATCAACCGTCGCGCCGTCGCGCTCGCGCGGCAGAACCTCGCCCTCAACGGGATCGAGAACGCGGAGGTCCTGCATGGCGACGGCTTCGCGCCCGTGCACGGCCGCAATTTCGACCTCATCGCCCTGAACCCGCCCATGCGAGCCGGGCTCGCGGTCGTCCATCGACTCATCGAGGAAGCCAGGGATCACCTCGCGGACGGCGGCCGCTTCTACCTCGTCGGTCGAACCAGACAAGGAGTGGTTCGCCTGTCGCAGAAGATGTCGCAGGTCTTCGGCCAAGTCTGCGAGGTGGCCAAGGGCGGCGGATTCCGTCTCTATCGCGCGCGCAGTGCCGACTCGGAGTCGAGCTAGAAAGGACCCCCATGCGGAAAGAATCCCTCGCCTTCCTGGAGGAACTCGTCAACGCCCCGAGCCCCTCGGGCTTCGAGCAACGCGCCCAGTCAGTGGTCCGACAGTACGCGAGCGAGTTCGCGGACGAAGTGGCCACCGATGTCATGGGCAACGTCATCGCCGGTGTCAACCCCGGTGGTAAGCCGCGCGTGATGCTCGCCGGCCACTGCGATGAGATCGGCTTCATGGTCCGCTACATAACAGAGCAGGGGTTCATCCACTTCTCACCGATCGGCGGGGTCGATGCTCACCTCGTGCCGGGCCAGAAGGTCCACGTTCATGGCTCGAAGGGGCCCGTGCTCGGCGTCGTCGGCAAGAAGGCAATCCACCTGATGATGCCCGAGGAGCGGAAGAAGGTCCTGGATTTCCACCAGCAGTGGATCGATATCGGCGGGGCCGATCGCAAAGATGCGGAGAAGAGCGTCAGTGTGGGCGACCCTGTCACATTCGCCTCGAGCTTCGAGCGCCTGAACGGCAACATCGCCGTGGCTCGCGGCTTCGACGATAAGATGGGAAGCTTCGTTGTGATGGAGGCCCTCCGGCTGATCCCTCGGTCCAAGCTGGAAGCTGCGGTCTTCGCGGTCTCGACAGTGCAGGAGGAAGTCGGCCTGCGTGGCGCCACGACGAGCGCCTTCTCCGTCGATCCCGAGGTGGCCATCGCCGTAGACGTCACCCATGCAACTGACTACCCCGATGCTGACAAGAAGCGCTTTGGGGAGACGAAACTCGGGGCCGGGCCGGTCCTTCACCGGGGACCCAACATGAACCCGATCGTCACGGAGCGACTGCTCGCGGCCTCGCGAAAGGCTCGCATCAAGCACCAGATGATCGGGGTGCCAGGTCGCTCCGGCACGGACGCGTGGGCCATGCAGCTTGTCAGGGGCGGTGTCGCCAGCTCGGTCGTGAGCGTCCCTTTGCGCTACATGCACACTCCTATCGAGGTGCTCGACCTCCGCGACCTCCAGGCCGCGGCGAAGCTGCTTGCGGCCTTCTGCGCCGGCCTTGTGTCAGCGGCCGACTTCGTCCCCAAGTAGGCTTCGAGTAGAGACAAGGGAGGATTACACGTGAGAGACGTGGTCACGCGGGCAGTGGAGCGCGCCCGAAAGGCGGGCGCGACGTACGCGGATGCTCGGGCCGTGGCTTGTCGTACCCAGGAGATCAACACCAAGAACGGCGCGCCCGAAGGACTGAGTGACGCCACCGACAGGGGCATCGGCATTCGGGTGATCGCGGAAGGGGCCTGGGGCTTCGCAAGCACGGCCGCGACGGGAGCCGGCGACGTGGATGCGGCGGCCGAGCTGGCCGTTCGCATAGCTCGCGCGAGCGCCACTCTGTCGGGCGGACGAGTGGAGATGGCCCCTCAAGAGGCCTGCCGGGACGAGTGGTCGTCGACATACGAGAGCGATCCGTTGTCTATGCCGCTGGACAAAAAGCTCGCGCTGCTGTTGGATGCGGACAAACGGATGCGTGATGTTCCCGGGGTGCGCGTGGCATCCGGCGAGATGACCTTCGTGCGGGAGGAGAAGTGGTTCGCCAGCAGCGAGGGCGCCGAGATCGTCCAGACGCGCCTTCAGTCGGGCGCTGGCATCCACGCGATGGCGGAGGGGAACGGCGAGGTCCAGCGGCGCTCCTATCCCGCCTCGCACGGGGGCGGCAACGCCAACCGAGGTTACGAGTTCGTCGAAGCCATGGATCTACCCGGTCACGCGCGGCGCCTGGCAGAGGAGGCAGTGGCGCTCCTCTCCGCAGATCCATGCCCGGCGAAGGTCACGACGTTGATCCTGGATGGAGGCCA
>JALGXV010000162.1 GCA_029821885.1 Candidatus Hebobacteria bacterium | reverse complement strand
CGCCGCGACCGAGAGTGAGAGCGAAGTGGCGGAGCGCTATCTTTTCCAGAGCCTCATCCCGGAGGAAGAGATGGAGGAGGAACTGGCGGGGGTGCTCTCGCGGGCGGCGCAGGGGCCTGAGGGTCTCGACCTCGGCGCGGAGGAAGAGGACAGCGGAGACGGCGAGCCGGAGGAGGACGAGCAGGAGGACGAGGAGGAGGCCGAAGAGGAGGACTTCGGCGTGGAGTTGGGGGCGGAGCCGATCGCCCACGTGCCCCCGACGCAGTTGCTGGAGGAAGGCACCTGCGGACAGGAGGAGTGCGAAGGCGCCCTCGAGCTGATCAAGATCTGTGACGATTGCGGCGCGGAGTTCGCGTCCCACGAAGTCGTACCCTCCCTGATGGCCATCAAGCAGGCGGAGGAGGAGATAGAGGCCTTCCATCGCAGCGTCCGCACCATGAAGAAGGGGGAGCCAGCCGCCGCGGACCTCGTCAATCCCTTCAAGGGCGAGCTCATCGTCCCGCGCGACAGGATCGTACGAGGCACGCACGCGGCCAAGCTCCACAAGCTGTCCGAGGAGCTGTGGGAGAAAGGTGGCCTGGCCCAGGGGCAGGTGATGGTGCGTTCGCCGCTCTCCTGCGAGCTCTCGCAGGGCATCTGCGCCCTGTGCTACGGTCGCGATTTCGCCACCAACGACCAGGTTGAGGTCGGCGAGGCCGTCGGCATCATCGCGGCTCAGTCCATCGGCGAGCCCGGCACACAGCTCACCATGCGTACCTTCCACACCGGCGGTGTGGCGGGGCAGTACCTGACCGGCGTCGCCCAAGTCAAGGAGAAGAAAAAGGACACGCTCAAGCAGCTCTGGGGCGACGTCAAGGCTGGGATCGTCCGGCTCAACCCCCGCGAGGAAGCGGCTCGCGCCAAGAAGAAGCGCCGCACCACGCGGAAGAAGAAGACGGAGCGGCCCCGGAGCAGGCGCAGCGGCGTCAGTCTCGATCCGGACCAGAAGCGGGTCATCCAGCAGCTCGTCCGCGTGATGGAGGAGCAGGTCAAAGGCCTGTTGCGAGTGGTGGAGCTGTTCGAGGCGCGGCGGCCCAAGGGCCAGGCCATCGTGTCGGAGGCCGACGGCGTCGTCGCTCGGATCGAAACGCCCGGTGTGAAGTGGGTCATCATCCACTCCGAGCAGGAGGTTGACCCCGACCATCCGGAGCGGCTCTATGGCGAGCTCGTCGCCGAGGACGTGGTCGCCAAGGGCAAGAACGTGCTGGTGAAGGCGAACGAGGAACTGACCCCGACCTTGCTGGCCACGCTCATCCAGTCGAAGGTGAAGAGCGTGAAGATCGAGCGCCGACATCTGGTGCCCTACCGCGGCCTGCTGCCGGTCAGGGAGGGGGATCAGGTGCTGGCCGGCGACGCCCTCACGGAGGGGCCGCTCGACCCGCAGAAGGTCCTCCAGATGCAGGGGGTCCGGGCCGTGCAGGACTACCTGGTGCGCGAGATCCAGGCCGTCTACCGCTCGCACGGCGTGGACATCAACGATAAGCACATCGAGGTCATCGTGCGGCAGATGCTGCGGAAGCGCCGGGTGGTGGATCACGGCGACACAGGGCTTCTGCCGGGGAAGATCTACGATCGCTTCCACTTCGAGCAGGTGAACCGGGAGATCCAGGAACGCAAGGGGCAGCCGGCCACCGGAGAGTGGGTGATGCTCGGCATCACGGAGGCCTCCCTGGCCACCGACAGCTGGCTCTCGGCGGCTTCCTTCCAGAAGACGACTCGAGTGCTAACCGAGGCGGCCATCCAGGGCAAGGTCGACAACCTGATCGGGCTCAAGGAGAACGTGATCATCGGCCGGCTCATCCCGGCCGGCACCGGCATGGAGGGCTACCGGAACCTGCGGGTGCACGGGCCTCCGGCCGAGGTGGCTCTCTATGTGGCGCCGGACCGAGAGGCCGAGCTGCTCCGCTCCGCCTTCGGCGACACCGAGATCGCCGGGCCGGAAGAGGAGCTCATCCGGGATCTGGCCGACGTCAGGCTGCCCTCCCAGGACGGAGATCTGGCGGAAGAGAAGTCCGACGAGGACGAAGCAGCGATATAGCCGTCTCGTTGCTGCTGGTTCGAGCCCCCGCGGTTCGCGGGGGCTCTCTCTTTGGCCCCGGCGGGGACCTCGCGGCCAGGGCCTCAGGCCCGCGGCTGCTGCGGCCTGGCGAGGGCGGACTGCGCCTCCTCCAGCCACCGAAGGGCCAGGCTGGCAGTCTCCGCCGTCACCGGGCGCGCCCCGTAGCGAGCGAGGAGGAACACCTCCGTGAGCGAGCGGGCGGGCGCCAGCACGTCGGCCGACAGCGGCTCCCTCGGACGCGATCGCCACAGGCCGCCCACGGCGAGCGCGCTCAGGTATTCGGACGGCGTCTGAGACGGGCGACGCGGCCGGCCGGTCCGGCCCAGCATGCGGCCGAGGCGGGCGTAGCCGCGAAGCACGACGCTGCGGGGATCGCTGCGATCCGGCGAGAGGAGTCCTGTCTCGCCGCGAGCGCGGCGCACCAAGATCACGATGACGACGAGGGCCGCCACCATCGCGGCCAGCAGGGTCCCGGCCAGCACGGGATGGTCCTGGCGGAAGAAGCGGATGGCGAGCAGGGCCCTCTGCATGGGCGGGAGGGGCGGAAGATCGCCGCCGGGCGCCGGATCCACGGCGACCCAGCCGTACCCGTCCACGTAGGCCTCGACCCAGGCGTGCATGTCCGACTCCCGCAGGACGTAGCGGCCGCTCTCGGCGTCGTACTGACCTCCCGCGAACCCCGTCACGAATCTCGTCGGGACTCCAACGGCGCGGCCCATGATGGCGAGCGCACTGGCAAACAGGTCGCAGTATCCGCGACGCGATCGGAAGACGAAGTAGTCGACGGCGTCCTCGCCCAAGGGGGTGGCCGGCGGGCCGAGCGTATAGGCGTAGTTCCCCTGGAGGTGGGAGACGAGGGCGAGCAGCTTCTCTTGCTGGGTCTCCGCGTCGGCGGTCACGCGCCGGGCGAGAGTGGCGACCCGGCGAGAGCTCAGCGGGATGCGGAGGTAGCTTTCCTCCAGCTCCTGCAGAGGCGCGGTGCCCGGCTCGACTGGTGCCCGGCCCGAGGCCCGAGCGAAGGCGGCGGGATCGGACAGGAGCCTATAGGTGGTGCCGGGTGTGAGCGTGGCCCCCGGGGCAACCACGCACCCGAACTTGTCGATCGATATGCGGCCGCGCAGTCCTTCCCCGAGCTCCGCGGGCAGGGCCGCCTGCTGGATCTGGCCGGGGCTGTAGAGCACCAGCGGGATCTCGTCCTCGGCCCGCACCGTGTGGCTGCGAAGCGGCTCCTGCGAGGTGGGGGGGAACAGCCGCTCCACGCTCATGCTCCCCTCGACCACCCGAAGCGGAAGGGGCAGTTCGTCGGAGGATCGCCAAGCGGTTCCCGTGTAGATGTCATACACCTCGCCCCGCCACAGCGGCGCCGGCTCCCCCTCGAAGCTGAGCAGCGGCCTCTCGGTGGGCGCGACCGGCCCCCGGCCCACCGAGTAGGTGCGGACCGGCTCGGCCAGGCGCAAGGGCCTCGCGAACCTGTCCAGCCCGGGCGTGTTGAAGCTCATCATGGTGAGCTGCCAGTAGTACTGGGTCCCATAGGTGAGGGCTGGAATGTAGATGAGGGTGCCCAGCAGGAGAATGCCTAGGATCAGGACGCTCAGCATCAGCCAGTGGCGGGGGCGCCAGCGGCTCATCTCGCTGGGGGACTCGCCGGACCGCCAGTTGGCGGGCATGCCCGACAACGTCATCGCCTGCCCGATGCTCACCAGGGCGGTCGGGAGGAACACGAGAAAACAGGCGAAGACCACCATCGAAGTGCCCCGACCACCGACGAGTCCGAAGAGCGAGATGGCGGGTACGAGGCAGAACGGGAGCGTATCGCGGCTGGGCAGTACGAAAGAGAATCCGACCAGCAGCACGGCCATTCGCAGTGCGATGGAGAGGCCGATGTAGCCCAAGGACTGGTAGAGGAGGCCGATCTCGGCCGCGATCTCCCAGCTGATCAGCGCGTGGAGCGACCCGCCGGCAAGCGATCCCAGCAGCACTCCGAGAAGGAGCCGGCGGCTTCGCTCCCAGCGGCGCAGGTGCCAGCTCGCCCCCACCCCCATCGCCACCAGGCCCGACCCGAAGAGGCCGACCCGAGGGCTGCCGCTGCCCCAGCCGACGCACAGCAGCGCGGCCGACAGGGCGACGGCGGTGGCCAAGTAGAGCGCCCCCTCCTCCCGCTCGACGGTGAGCCTAGCTCTCACCAGTGAGGACACGCTGCAACCCCTGTTTGAGATCGCTGCCCCGGCGCAGAGAGATGACGCTCGCGCCGGCCGCTGCCAGGCGCTGCTCCAGGTGCCCGGTGGGCGGCACGGTCGCATCGAAGCTGTGCCCGTCGAAGATGATCGCCGCCACTCGCAGGTACCGCCGACGTAGGCCCTCCACCGCGGCCGGCAGGCCTTCATCGGGCGCGGCGGTGATAAGGACGACGTTCGCCTCTGGCTGGATGTGCCGGGAAGCCCACTCCAGCAGCGCCGAGGCCGACATCGTGCCCTCCGCCTGGACCCGGGCCAGCACCTCGAGCGCCTCGAACTCCCGGTGAGCCCTCTCCACCGTGAGCCAGCGCGGCCCGTCCGACTCGGACACTGCAAGGAAGCCGGTTCCTTCGCTGGCCAGCGCCCAGTGGATCAGAGAGGCCGCCGCTCGCACTCCCACCTCCAACGTCGTATCCAAGCCGGCACCGTACTCGGTGCCGGCCCTCGTGTCGAGGACGACGGCCACATTCTCCGAGGCGCCGCGGTCGAACTCGATCACGGTGAGCCGGCCGTGGTGGGCGGTCGCCGGCCAGTGGATGCGGCGCAGCTCGTCTCCGGGCTGGTAGTCGCGGATGCCATAGAAGTCGAGCCCCGACTCCGAGCCGCGGGCCCGCTCGCCAGTGGACATGCCGCGGGTTTCGATGCCGGTCCGGCCCAGGCTGCCGTTCAGGTCGATCGGCCTCGGATACACGACGGCCTCGCAGGGGGCCTCGAAGGGGACGAACCGCTGGAAGATGCCGAACGGATCGGAGGCCGACACGTGTGCCGGGTTCCAGGCGTAGACCCCCCGCTTGTGCGGACGAGCGGTGTAGGTCAGGGTGACCCGCTCGCCCGGCCAGAGCGTGGGAACCATGAAGTCGCGCCCGTCGTCGGACTCGAGGAACGGCGGCAGCGTGTCCTGGACGTCGAGCAGAAAGCGCGGGAACCGCCCCTGGTTCGCCACCTCCAGGGTGACGCGCAGCGCTTCGCCCTCGAACACGCGGTCGGTTGTGTCGCGGCGGAGCCTCAAGGCGCGGGTCGACAGCCGCGAGCTGGCATAGCTCACGACCAGCACGGCCACCAGTACGGAGAACATGAAGTACTCCGCGGCCGCGTTGTGGGTCAGAGCCAGCATGCCGAGGGCCCCCGCCGCGCCCAGTATTGTCAGAAACTGGAGGGTCATGTGCTAGGAGGTCGCTTCCCTTTCGGCTGCGCGCAGCCGCTCCGGAATCCGGTCGAGTCGCGTCAGGTCATCCAGAGTCTCGCGCTCCACGATGACCTCGGCCCTGCCGTCAGACACGAGCACGGCCGCGGGGCGCGGCAGCCGGTTGTAGTTGCTCGCCATCGAGTAGTTGTAGGCGCCGGTCGTCTGCACGGCGAGGATGTCTCCCCTCTCGATCTCGGGCACGCGCAGGGCCTTGATCAGGGTGTCTGTCTCGCAGTGCTTCCCGGACACGCGAACGGTTCTGGTCAACGGGTGGTTCGCCTTGTTCGCAACTACCGCCGAGTACTTCGCATCGTACAAGGCCGGCCGCGGATTGTCCGATATTCCCCCGTCCACCGCCACGTAGGTCCGCACACCCGGGATGTCTTTCACCACGCCGATGGTGTAGAGGGTGGTGCCGGCCTCCCCGATGAGGCTGCGGCCGGGCTCTTGGATGAGCCTCGGCAGGGGCAGACCTGTCCTCTCGCAGCGGGCCTTCACCATACTGGTCACCGCCTCGGCGTAGTCGTCCAGCGATGGCACGTCATCGCCGGGCAGGTACCTGACCCCCAGCCCGCCGCCCAGGTCCAGGTCGTCGATAGTATACCCAGGCTCGGCCTGCAGCTCGGCAGCGAAATCGATCATCATCTCGGCCGCCTGCACGAAGGGAGCGGTGTCCAGGATCTGGGAGCCGATGTGGCAGTTGACCCCGCGCAGCACCAGGTTGGGTGCCTTCAGGATCTCGGCCACGGCGTCCCTGGCCGCGCCGTCCACGATCCAGAACCCGAATTTCGTGTCCACCTTGCCGGTCTGGATGTGGGTGTGTGTATCGGCCTCGACTCCCGGCGCGAGGCGGAGCAGCACCTCCGCCGTCGCCCCGCGGGCGGCGGCGATGGCCTGCAGGGCGCCGATCTCCTCGAAGCAGTCGATCCCGATCCGGCCGACCTTGGCCGCCACGGCCATCTCCATCTCGTCGGCAGACTTGTTGTTTCCGTGCATCACGATCTTGCTCGCGGCCACGCCGGCGCCCAGGGCCGTGTGCAGCTCCCCGCCGGAGGAGACGTCCACGCCCAGGCCCTCCTCCTCGACGATCCGGCAGATCGCCATCGTCGTGAAGACCTTGCTCGAGAACGAGATGTGCGACCTCGGATAGCGTGACTCGAAGGCGCGGCGATAGTCCCGGCAGGTCTGCCTCAGGCAGTCTTCGTCCACCACGTAGAGCGGCGTGCCGAACTCCCGCGCCAGATCGACGGCGCTGCACCCGCCGATCTCGAGGATGCCCTCTTCGGTGATGCGCTGAGTTCCCAGAAGCATGATCCGCTTCTCCACTTCCCCGGGCCCACAGCCAGCTCGCC
>JALGXV010000161.1 GCA_029821885.1 Candidatus Hebobacteria bacterium | reverse complement strand
GGCGGGCCTCCCGCTGTCCCAGTTACCCCCGGACAAGCAACGTCAGATCACCGACTACGTCCTCCCGCCAGGTGTGCCGCGCGCCGGCCTTCAGACGCCCGTTCCTGAGTTCGTCGCAGGCACGGTGTTCCTGGTCGAGGCCGGCTCCGAAGAGGACACGGAAGCCGCCCCCACCCAGTACGAGTTCAGGCTGAAGCACCCGGGCGATCCGATCCTCTCAGAAGGCGAGTGGACCCTCACGGTCCGCACTCCCTCCCGTCAGCCGGCAGGCCCGACCTAACGTCTACCGCGGAGGCGCGGGTACGCGCTCGCCAATTGTGCCCAGAGATGGGAGACCGACGTTCCCCTCGGACTCCGCGGCCAGTTCGCGACTGACGAGTCCTACTCCGCGCGTACCTGAGTGGGAACTCCCCGAGCGCTGCCACAGCGGAGGACAGTTCCGTTATCCTGCACTCACGCAACCCACTGCAGCGTCTCCTTCTTCACCACCCATTCTTCGCCTTCGCGCACCACGCGGTAGAGGTAGCCCGAGGCGGCGCGCCCGCCTGCGTAGTATCCGCCCTCCACCTCGGCTTCCGTGTCGCTGACCCACGTGATGCGTTCCACGCGGCAGATCAGGCCCGGCTCCCCCGTGTCCCTGTCCACGACATGGATATCGCTGCCCCCGGCGGTCTTCGCCGAAATCTCGCACTCCGACACTCTCTTGACGGGCGGCTCATGTCCCTCGAACCGGTCCATGAGATTGTTGCTCGGGTCTTTGTCATAGACAGACAGGAAGAACACTTTCGCCCGCCATTGCAGGCCGGAGGCATCGTGGCCGAACTGGTGGCGAAAGACTGCCTCCAGCACATCGTCTTCGTACACCGACCGGGAGATCAGCGTCCTCGGAACGGGCCGCGCGCCATCGCTCGTCTGCGCGCCGCTGGGTGTCGGCTCCGCGGGACCGTGGCGGCATCCCGGGCCCGCCGAAAGCAACAGCAGGAACACAAGAGCCAAGGCCCTCACAAGACTCCCCTTCATGAGGCAGTCGAACCTCCCCGCTGTGAGCAGAAGAGGGGGGCCGTTCGCGACCCGTGAATGACCGATCATCCCCAAGACCATCCCGTCACCTCCTGTCCGTCCCGATGGACAGAGCCTGTGTTCTTCGCCAGTATTTGGACGGATGCTAGAGGGAGGGAGTTCCGCGGGTCCTGCGTCTCATCCTAGAGTCGATGGCTGAGGTCGCCTCTGGGTGTCGAGGACCCCTGAGACGGCCTTAAGGGCCCCCTGCGTTCCGGATGGTTTCCTGGACACGACAGGGCCTCGTTTGCCCACGTTCCACCTACGTCCTGTCCGGTATCCCCGCCGGCCGTCTCGCCCACCGGACTCCAGTGCGCGTTCGCGACTGGCAAGTCCTACTCCGCGCTGACCTGAGTGCGAACCCCGGAGCGCTGGCGTAGCGGTCCCATGGGCGGTCGACACGCACAGGCGGTCCCATCGCTGTTTGACACCCAGATGTACGTTCGGCGGGCGTCCTATGCACCATCCCGGATTGGCCCACGCTCGCTTTCTCCGTGCCCTCGGTCATGACGAGATGGCGGGTCGCAACAGGGACGCTCGGGTCTCAGGGGAGGTGGGCAACGACACGCCGACACATCCCACGGCATGCTGGTTCAGACCTACCCGTAGCCCCGGTCATCTTCGGCCAGCAGTCTCGTCAGCCGCTCCAGGCGCTCCGCAATCAACCAGCGGTATACGTCCATCTCTTCCGGCGACCAGAACCCCTCGTACTGGTACATCGCCCGGACAGGGATCGCAGTCCAGACGGAGTCCAGCACCTGCTGCGCCTCCTGCGCCTCGGCCCGAACCCGCGGCAAGCCCGAGTCGGCGGCTTGCGCGATCGCACGCCTCAGGCTGTGGATGTACCGCATGTCGTCGTAGCCCTCTCGGAACGCCTCCCAGATCGCCACCGGGATCGGCGTGCCGTCGGGTTCGCTCCGGACCAGGAAGTCCATCATCGACCCGTCCAGGTAGTTGAACGGATCGCCATGCTCATATTGGTAGATCCAGGGGATGAGCCGGACGAAGCCGGAGCGCCAGAAGCCAAAGCCGTAGGTCATGCGCGCACCCGCGACCGTTGTGTGATCGTTCTCGCCGAGACTCTTGTTCGGGTAGCACCAGTACTCTACACCCCGAGCGCGGCTGTCTGCAACGACCGTATCATGGTCAGGCAGGAACGTCTGCGTGCACCACACGTCGACAAGGGGCTTGAACGGCTCGTAGGCAGGCTTCTCCGGGGCAGCCGTAGTGTACACTCTCACCCCCGCCGCCTTGACGGCCTCCATCAGGCGCGCCATGAAGCGCACGCTCACGGGGTCGGCGCTCGGCTCGTCATAGGGCTGGTACACGAACTCCGGCCATCCCCGGCGCTGACGCTCTCCCTCTATGGTCCGCACCAGCTCGGTAATCTCCGCGAAGAAGGCTTCGGGTGGCACGGCGACGTCCTTCAGGTGCGACTGCAGCCCAACACCAGTGTGCTTTCGATAGACTTCATTGCTGGATATGCTCAGCACGTAGGGGGGCTGGAACTCGAAGCGTCGCGCCATCGCGAGCTGGTCCTCGAGCAACGCGAAGCCTTGATCGATGTAGGGGAACTTGCCCTCATCATCCATCCCCTCGGCCCAGATGCTCAGCGTGATGCTGCGCGTGCCATGCGCGACCATGTCGGCGTGTTCGAGCTCGGCCTTGCGCGCCCAGTACCGCCGCGACACTTCGTCGGGCGCCCCTCCTACCCGTGAGAGTGGATGGCGGTAGTAGATCCCATAGGTGCGCTCGGGGTCCTCCTGAAGCTCGACGTCGAGCACCCGGAGCAGCACCGGAATCTTCACCCTCTGGCCGTCGGCGATGAAGGCAATGTCGCTCGCGTAGACTCCGGGAGGGGCGTCGTCCGGCACCCGGATGGTCAGCCAGAAGGTGGCATTCTCGTCCTGCGCAAGCGGCCCGCCCTGCCATCGCTCCAGTACGTCGGGGACGACCCGGTAGAGGCCCTGGAGGTTGTAGTTGGGCCGCGCCTCCACGTAACGGACCTTCCGGACATCAACCTCGTCCTCCGGCACAGGTCCAACGTCACGGACCTCGATCCGCGCCTGCTCGAGGTCGCGCAGCGGCCTCACCGTGAAGGTCACCGGTTCGTACTCGCCGGGCGCAGCGAAAACGCGCAGAACGGGATCTACTTCATGGGGCGTCGGGTTCGTCCACGGGTAGATGGGCGTCGCCCAGTGCCGACGCCACACCACGAAGCCTCGCTCCAGGGCCGCCGCATCGGGCGCCAACGGTGGTCCGGCCGCTGGCCGAACATCCTCCCGCCACTTCGCCAGCTCCGCGGAGGGGGCCCACTGCTCGATGTCACCGATGAGCTTCCGGGCCTCCTCGCCCTCGGATGCCGGCCAGGCCACAATGCCGAGCACGCACCACTGGCTTCTCGGGATGAGCTCGATCTCAATCGCTCCGGTGGACTCGACCTGAAACGTGTTCGATCTCTGAAGGTGCGGCCCCCGCCAGCTCGGCGCCGCGATCTGACACCGCCACTGCTGGCCGCCAACGGCTACGTCGAAGTCCCAGACCTGGGAGACCTGCGCATCCCAGCGCCCGCCGAACCCGCAGAGCACGTACACCGACCATGCGCCGGGCCCGGCCCGGAACGCGAAGCTCGTAGGTCCGCTGCCAGTGACAGCGTCCTGCGTCAAGGGATTGGTCCACACGGGATCGCCGTCGTTGGGCCCATCGTGCTCGACGAGCGATCCCCCCGCCTGCCACCTTGAATCGGAGGCAGTAACGCGTTCGGCACCGGGCCAGACCGCCGATTCGGCGTTTCCCATGTCAAACACCAGCACCTCGGCCGAAGCGCAGTGCGCCACCAGCACGAAACTCGATACCGCGAGCGCACTCAGAAGGAGCATCTTCATTGCACGGCCTCCTGCCATGGCGATGCGACCAGACGTATGGGCTGGGAGATCTCCTTCTCCCCCGCTCGCGCGAGGAGCGTATACTCCCCGGGGCGGGCCGTCGAAGAGAGGGGCAGTGTGACGAGTGTCGTTCCCCGAACCACTCGGGCCGTCGTCTGAGAGACAGTGGCGTCGCCGCGCCTGAGGGCGATCTCGATCTCAGCCGTGCCGCTGCCAACGCCGAGCATCTTCACCCGGAAGGACACCGCCGCGGCGTCCGCGAACGCCACACCGGGGACAGAGTCGAGTCCAACCAGCGTGGGCTTCAGATGGCGCACGAGCTCCAGCCTGCTCACGTAGAAGCGGAGTGTCGCGCCATGCCGGTAGTTGCTCTCAGAGATAAAGATGCCGATGGAGTGCACTCGATCTGCGTCGGGAACGTCGGAAAGTTCGAAGGCGAACTCCGTCCAGTCGCCTCGTCGTAGTCCCGTTGCATTCCTCCCCCAGGAGCTGTGATGGTCTCCGGTTCCAAGCGAGATGCCAATCGGATCTGCCGGCAGCGGATCGCCTTCGGCCGGCACGTAGAGCCTCAAGCGAAGCTGCTCCCACTGCCGCCAGTCGGCTCTGTCATCTGGGACCCTCATCTGGATCCGGGGCCAGCCCACGGGGTAGTCCTTCTCTCCAGCAGTCCAATCAACCGGAACGTGAAACAGGAAGGCGTCCTCGCCTCTAGCGGTCGCGAGGGAGAGAGTCGACTCCACTGCTGCCCACTCTCCCACCGACCGGCCGCCGATCAATACCCATCGCTCGACGTCACCCGCATCGGTTGCGGAAACGTTGCCGAGCAGCAGGCAAAGCGCCATTCCCAGGAGACAACGAAAGCAATGACTTGCCATCGGCCCACCTCTGCTTCCCTCAAGGCTCACAGGCGTCTGTGGATCGTCAGCGTTGATGAGACAAATCGCGGGATGAGTTCAGCAACGCCTCGGGGCATCCCGTCTCGGTTGTCTCTGCGTTCTTCACCGGCGTGCGGTAGTGCTCGCGCCGGACGACCAGCGCCCGAATCGCCAGTCGCTTTCTCCGGTTCAGGATCGCCTCCCTGTGAGTGAGGCGGACGTGGGAAGTGACGTTGCTGACCGCCTCATGGTAGCGCTCCCCTGCCTTCCGCCTCTACTCATGCGTCTTAGTCCATGCACGGTTCCGTTCGCAGGCCGCCGGCCGCGACGGAGCAGCAGTCCCAGCCCAATCCGACCTGACGTCAAGACGTCAGGCACGGCTGGAGCCCCAGACCGCTTTCGGATCGGCTTCACATATCAGTGGCAAGGGGACATCTGGCGGCCGAGCTCACTGAGCGGCACTGCCCTCCCGGGGCCAGTCGACCATCGCTGCCGTGTAGGCCATCTGCATCAGCCGCTTGCCCAGCCCGATGCCTGGCGGCCCGTGCCCCGGCAAGAGCGTATCGCACTCCATGTGGGCAAGCCTCCGAAGCGTCTCGAGGTAGACAGGACGATTGTAGTCCGGACCACCCGGCCAGCCCAGCTCGACGCTCCCACACTCCGTCCCGACCTTAAGGAGGTCTCCGCAAAACCACAGCCGCTCGTCGGACAGCATCACCTCGAACACCATCAGTCCTCTCGCATGCCCGGGAGCAGCAATGCCACGAACTGAGAGGCCGCCAGCATCCACCGTTTCGTTGTCATGGATGATCACATCTGCCTGGCAGGGCTCGAATCGCCGAGCCATCGCGTAGCCGATGCACCGATCATCCCCAGCGGCCATAGCGTCGGCCGTGTCCTGACTCGCGACAATGGTGGTTCCCGTGCTGCGGAACCTCGCGGCGTGGCTGCTGTGGTCGAAGTGCGCGTGCGTGACGAACAAATGGGAGACGTTGCGCACATCGAAGCCCCACAACCTGCACGCTCCCTCAACAGTGTCGAAGGACTCTTCCTCCATATCACCGGAGTCAATGACGACCAGACCGGAAGGGGTCTTCAGAAGGTATCCGTTCTGGTGACGACCATAGGGGAACCCGTTCACCAGGTACACTCCCGGCATGATCTGCATCGCCCTGCTCCCTGGCGTGAGGATCTCTCGCCCAGCCTTCGGTGCTTTCTGCGATGTGGAGCCTGGGACCTACTGCTTGTGCCGCGTCCCACGTCTGCGTACACTGGCTCAAGGCGTAAGTTGCCCGAGGTGAACCACGCATGCAGGCGCGACTCGGAACCTGCGGCTGGTCCTTCCGCGACTGGAAGGGGTCGTTCTATCCGCAGGGGACGAAGGACCAGCTAGTCCACTACGCCACTCAGTTCGACGCGGTCGAGGTGGACAGCACCTGGTATCGGATCCCGAGCATTCGCACCGTGGAGAGCTGGCGGCGGCGCACGCCCGACGGCTTCCTGTTCTGCCCGAAACTGCCCGGCGAGATCACCCATGAGAAGATGCTCGAGGGAGCCAATGAACAGGTTGCCGCATTCACCAGCATGATCTCCCGACTAGGTGACAAGCTCGGCCCGATTCTGATTCAACTCCATCCCAGCTTCGACCACGGCCAGATGCCCAAGCTCGAGACGTTCCTCGCGCGTTTGCCGGCCGTACTCCGATACGCGGTGGAGTTCAGACACCGCTCGTGGGCCGACGAGCCCGATGCGCTCCGGCTCCTTCGCTCTCTCAACATGGCCCTGGCGATGGCACATCACGCCTGGTACGCTCGTCTCCGGGGGGCAACCACGGAGTTCGCCTACCTGCGGCTGTTGGGAAGACGAGATGTGTTCCCCGACTTCGGTCGCATTCACAAGCCTCAAGACGCTGCCCTGCAAGATTGGGCCGGGGTTCTGAACTCGCTGCCAGCGTCACTCACGCGCTCCTTCGTCTTCGTCAACAACCAGTTCGAGGGGCACAGCCCGGCTACGGTTGGGCGGTTGCGGACCTTGCTGCGGACCTGAGCACTGCAGTGGGTCATAACACTGGGG
>JALGXV010000435.1 GCA_029821885.1 Candidatus Hebobacteria bacterium | reverse complement strand
CCACGGCTCGCGCCAGCGGCGAACCTGAGAGCGGCCTGTCAGAATCTGCAGATTCCGCGCCGGATGAGGGTTGCCCTGCTGGTTCACGGTGATGCACACAGAATGTAGGATGAGCAGGCGGCGGGCGGAAGTAGTCCGCGGCGATGTGAGTGTCGGACTGGGAGGCAGAGAGTGTCTGCTCGATCGGGCGTTTTCCGTGAAGTCGTGCACGACGTTGACCTGTGCGTGGTAGGTGGCGGTATCCCGGGAATCTGCGCGGCGCTGGCGGCGGCCCGGCACGGAGCGAAGGTCGTGCTCATGCACGAGCGGCCCGTGCTGGGTGGCAACTCCTCGAGCGAGTGCCGGGTGCCGATTAGCGGCGCGAGCAGGTCCGGCCACAACCCGCACCTGCGGGAGACTGGAATCCTCGAGGAGCTGAACCTGGAAAGCTGCTGGCGCAATCCGCACAAGGATTACTCGATCTGGGACTTGGTGCTGTACGAGAAGGTGCAATACCAGCCGAACCTGACGCTGCTGCTGAACTGCACCTGCCTCGACGCGGAGATGGAAGGGGATCGCATCGCGAGCGTGACCGGCTGGCAGCTCACCACGGAGACATATCACACGGTGAAGGCGAGGGTCTTCGCCGATTGTTCCGGTGATGGGGTGCTGGCGCCGCTGACGGGGCATCCGTTCCGAATGGGGAGGGAGGCGAGAGAGGAGTACGGCGAGTCGATCGCGCCCGAGGAAGCGGACGAGTGCACGATGGGGATGACGTGCTTCGTCCAGGCGCGGAAGTACGGTGCGCGACAGCCCTTCGAGCCGCCGGCATGGGCCTACCGGTACGAGTCGGTGGAGGAGCTGCCCTTCGATCCGTACGGACGCAGCGAAATCGAGCAGCGCTCGTTCCGGCTGGGGTACTGGTGGGTCGAGCTGGGCGGGGATCGGCACTCGATCCACGACGCGGAGGAGTGCAGGGAGGAACTGCTGCGCATCGCCTTCGGCGTCTGGGACCATCTGAAGAATCGCGGTGACTATGGGGCCGACAACTGGGCGCTGGAGTGGGTGCAGTTCCTGCCGGCGAAGCGGGAGAGCCGTCGCTACGTCGGCGCGCACGTGCTCACGCAGGGCGATCTCGAAGCGGAGGGACGGTTCGAGGACGTCGTGGCCTATGGCGGATGGACGATGGACGACCATCACCCGGCCGGCTTCTACGCGGTGAAGCTCGGGCAGCCGGCGACCATCTACCACCCGACGCCATCGCCATACGGGATTCCCTACCGGTCGTTGTACTCGGACACAGTGGGCAACTTGATGTTCGCGGGACGGTGTCACAGCGCGACCCACGCGGCACTGAGCAGCACTCGGGTGATGGGGACATGCGCCACGATGGGCCAGGCGATCGGCACGGCCGCGGCGATGGCGACGGCAAGCTCGGTCAGACCCGCCGAGATCAGTGCGCGCATGGCGGAACTCCAGCAGAAGCTGCTCGCCGATGACTGCTATTTGCCGTGGGTCAGTCAGGAGGTATCCGCGCTGACGCGGGAGGCGAAGCTCTCCTCATCGCGCTGGCGGCCCGGTGACTGGATCGCATACGAGTTGGCCGGCGAGAAGCAGATTCGCGAAGTCGCGCTCGTACTCGGCAGTGCGATGGAGAAAGAGATCGCCTTGAGCCTCTACGACGAGACAGACTGCGACCGCGTTCCGGAGGTGATGCCAAAGCGGCTTCGGCTGGAGGTGCTCTTGGGAGCGGGTTGGGAGGCCCTGCGCGCAGTGGAGGGGAACTACCAGCGCTCCCTGAGGCTGCCGGTGGGCCGAAGCGTTCGGGGGGTCCGACTCGCGCTGGAGGAGCTGTGGGGTGCGGACAAGTCCCGGCTCTATGGGTTCGTGTTGCACTGATGCGGGCCGCCGTCGGCAGGGGGGCGTCTCTGCTCCGGCGAACAAGTGTTCTGTATGGAGTGCGAGACTCAGTATGCCCGAACTCCCGGAAGCGGAAACGATTCGCTGCCAACTCGCAGCCGCGATCACCCGGAGAACCGTGGAAAGCATCAGGCTCCATCAGCCACGCACCTGGCGCTTCCACAGGTCACCTGACGAGTTGCGCAAGCTCGTGGAAGGTCGCCGCGTTCTCGCGGTCGGCCGCCGCGGCAAGGCGCCCTACCTGCTGCTGGACGGCCCCGAACCCAGCACGCTGATTCTCCGCCTCGGCATGACGGGTCTCCTCCGCGTCGTGGATGACTGCGAGCAGGCCGAGACGCGCCCGGCCGCAGTTCTCGCTCTGAGCGGCCGCCAGGACTTGCGGTTCTTCGACACTCGAACGTTTGGCGCCCTCATCGCTCGCACTGGGCATGACGTCGATCGGATGCCGGAGTTCGTTCACTACGGCCCCGAGCCGTTGTCGGACGCGTTCACGCCTGAGTACCTCACAGAAGCCCTGTCGCGGAGAATGGCGAAGCTCCAGAATGTCTTGATGAACCAGCAGGTCATCGCCGGCATCGGCAAGATCTATGCAGACGAGATCTGCTTTCGTGCCGGCCTGCGGCCTGGCCGCCGAGCCCGCGGCCTCACGGGCCCGATGCGGAGGCGCCTGTGGCACGCGATTCGGGAGGTCCTGGCCGAGGGCATCGAGTGCCGTGGATCGTCAGCACGCGATGGCAGCTATCGGGACGTGTATGGAATGCCCGGTCGCTTTCGAGACCGCATGCATGTGTACCAGCGCACCGGTGATGACTGTCGCATCTGCGGT
>JALGXV010000160.1 GCA_029821885.1 Candidatus Hebobacteria bacterium | reverse complement strand
GCCGAGATGAGGGCGAACGGCAGGCTGACGGCGGAACGTTCGAACTTCGAGCTCGCTATCACGCTGATATCCCAGACCGCCTGCGGCCGCTATGCATACACACCACAGCGCCAGCCCTCCTCCAGCATGGCGAGGTAGTTCTCCACGGGGACGTAGTTGGCGACCGAGTTTCCACTGCCGAGCGCGTAGCCGCCCCCCGGCATGCACGCCTCCAGCACTTCCCGCGTCCTGGCTCGGACTGCGTCCGGGTCGGCGCGGGTCAGGAAGTCGATGTCTATGCCCCCAAGCAGCGCTATGCGATCTCCCCAACGCTGCTTCGCCTCCGTCACCGGCACGATCACGTCTTCGAAGCTGTGCTTGCCATCGATGCCAACGTCGTCTATCAGATCGTCCATGACGGATTCGAGATTGCCACAGGCATGAAGGAGGAAGGGCTTGCCGTGCGCATGAACGGCCTCCGCGATCGTGCGCTGCCACGGGAAGACGTACTGGCGTAAGTCGGGGGGAGAAATCATCGGCTGTGTCTTGAACCCCATGTCATCGCCCAGGAACACAGCGCCGACCGCGTCATGCCTCGCGATCGCGTCGAAGACCTTCACGAGGATCGTCCCCACGCGCTCGAACATCGCTTCCACGAGGTCGGGCTGGTCGGCCATGGCGTATCCCATGGGCTCATAGCCCATCAGCCACATGACGTTCTCCAGCACGCCGCCCGGCCCGTGGGGAACGAGCCTCATCCCATCGGGCAGAGCCTTGGCCGCATGGTCGAGCGGCGCGTAGGTTTCGTCGGTTGGCGTCGGCCATGAGTAGCGCTCGAAGTCTCCCCAGCTCTCGATCGCGCCGTGACTCTCATCCACCCACGCCCTTTCCCCTCGCGATAGCCGCGCGGTGTCCGCAGCTGTCACGGTCCGGTAGGCGAACCCGAAGTTGGTCCCGGCTGGCACGTAGTCATACCCAAGACGGAGATAGAGCTCCGCCATCTCACGGCAACGCTGTCGGAACTCGGCGGAAAACGGCGCCTCGCGGATGGCGACCATGACCTCCTCATCGATGAAGAGCTCGATGAACGGCACACGGTCTGGCACTCTCCTGGCCAGCACTTTCTCCAGTCGTCCGAAATCCGGGGAAGGCACGAGGTCGGGGTAGGGCATCTTCTCTCCTCAGATCGTCGCGGGTCCGTGCGCGGGCCGTTGACTACGATCCCTTGTCGAGGTCGGCGAGCAATCGCCTCCGCCTGTCGCGAAGCCAGGACTCCTCGCGCGGGAAGTCGGCATAGTCTTTGATGTCGGCGAGCAGTTCATCATCGGGGTCGACGCCGGCTGTCTGCAGCAGTGCGTAGTCCTGGAGTGACTCTGCGAAGATCTCCCAGCGAAGGGAGTCCACCGGCCCGTCAGGGCCGGGGTAGACCACGAACGGGTCGCCGAAGGACCAGTCGGGCCACCGGAGCGCATCGGTGATCTGGAAGGGGTCGATCAGCTCGCGCGTCTGGCTCTTGTACCAGTAGTTGTAGCCCCATTGGAGGAAGCCTCGCGCACGGGTGCGGTAGAAGAGCCAGCCGAACATCCTTGTCTTGGCCAGTGGCGTGTCGAGCAACCGCTGAGCGTACCGGCCCTTCGGGCCGCCCCAGTGATACACCCAGGCCGGATAGCCCTCCTGCAGGAATTCCGGCGCTCGCGCGATCAGCGGGATCGGAATGTCGGTGAGGCCTTCGCGGGCGAATGTGATGTCGGATAGCGCGTCCATGACCTTCATCCAGGGCGCCAGCTCGCGAAGCATCTGCCGCGCGGCCCGGTAGTTCTGCAGAGCCTCCTCGCCATGCGGCTCATCGGACAGATGGAAGAAGCTCACATCCATCAGTCCCTCCGCGTCCAGGAAGCGCTTGAACTCAGGGAGGAACTGTGCGAGGAAGTTGTGGTAGGTCGTCGAGACGCCAAGCGTCTCGCGATCCCAGAGCGGCTCCTCGCTGCCGCCGTGGCCTTCGTAGACTCGGATGGCGTGCTTCGCGCCCCACTGGGTGAACAGGTGAGGCCACTCGAAGCACTTCAGGCCTTGTTTCCTCGCCGTTTCGACCCACTTCCTTGCCAGGGACCATTCGAACACATACCGGTCGCCGTCACGCCGTACGTCCAAGAGCTGGTTGGGCCGCTTCACGCCATCGGTCGGCGGTGTGAATAGCGGAATGTGAGAGACATCGAGATTGTGTGCGGCCAAGTCCGCGAGGTACCTCTCGACGATGGGCCAGAAGTCTGCTTCGAAGGGCTCACACTTGTACCAGTCACACAGCGCGTCGGCGTAGAACCAATGGGTGACGGGGAAGTCTTGCCGTGGTTGGCTGATCGTCCTGTGCACTCGCACAGTCGCCGTCATGGTGCACGCCTCGCCGTCCTTGGGACTCAGCGTGAGCGCCACACGGTGGGCGCCCGGCTTCGCCTCCCTCGGCACGCGGACGGTGATCCAGAATGCATTGGTCTCGTGCGGCCCCGCCTCGAGCGCGGATTCCGGGAACAGCGGGTCTGGCACATAGCCGGGTATATGGCCGACTCCGTCTCGCTCCTCGACGGGAGTGTCCACATTGAGGTGCGGCATGGGAACATAGCCCACTCGACGGACCTCCACGTCGAGGGATTCCGCTTCGACGACGGCAGTCACCTCCTGAGGGTCGTCAGCGGTTCGGAAGGCACATTGAAAGGAGACCTGCTCGCCGCGCGCCGCGTGGATGCTGAGAGTCTGCCGCCGGCGCGCCGACGACGAGGGATAGTGCCTCACGAGCGAACTCGATAGCCAACACTGCATCAACCAGCCTCCACAGTACGTGAGTGGCATCCCGCTCGCCACTGGCATGGCGTTCCACGGGGACGCGAGCTTCCCTTCACAGTGCCCGGCCGGTCTGGCTGTCGTCCGCAGGCGATCCGACGTTGACCCAACAGGGCGCATCGATTCGGAGGGAGAGAAGCTCCGATGTCGCGAGGGGATTGCCAGCGCAGAGTAGAAATGCTCTAGGGGGAAGGGCATTGTGTGGGGCCGCAACCGGGCGTTTCCCCGGCCGGGAGTCCCCCGTCGCAGGAGATAGCCGTGCCGAAGAGACTGAGCGTTGTGCCCGAACGGTGTTCGGGCTGTCGTCTCTGCGAGTGCACCTGCGCACTGCAGCACTTCGGGGTGAGCAATCCGAAGAAGTCGGCGATCCGAGTAGTGGCGCTCTACCCGCACCCCGTCATCCGGATGCCGGTCGTGTGCCGGCAGTGCGCGCAGCCCAAGTGCCGCGAGAACTGCCCTACAGATGCTATCACCCTGGAGGACGGGGTCGTCCGGATCGACGCCGAGACGTGTGTCTCGTGTCGTCAGTGCGTGATCTCCTGTCCATTCGGTGCGATATTCGTTCACGATGACATCGCAGTACCATTCAAGTGTGACCTGTGCGGTGGCCATCCGCAGTGCGTTCAGCAATGCCCGAAGGCCGCCCTTCAGTACGTCCCGGAGCATGAACTCGGCGAGGCCAACCGGGTCGCTGCGGTGCTGCGCTACGCCCACATGAAAGAGGTCGAGTATGTCGAGAAAGGCGAGCGGAAGAAGCTCCGATATGCGGAGATCGGCCGCGAGCAAAGCGAATAAGCAGCAGCTCCAGGGCGGATATCACTTCCGCATCCTGTGGGTCGACCTCAGCACCGGAGAGAGCCGTATCGTGCCCTTCGGGGATCGCTTCGCGCTCAAGTACATTGGCGGCCGCGGCTTCGGCGCGAAGATCCTGTTTGACCACCTGTCCAAGATCACAGATCCGCTCGGGCCAGAGAACGTCCTGACCATCGCGCCCGGGCCGCTGACTGGGCTCTATCTGCCAGGCGCTGGCAAGACCCACGTCGTGGCCCTCGCGCCGCTGACGGGGATCTACGGCGACAGCAACATGGGAGGCAACTTCGGCGCCGAGCTGCGCCAGGCCGGCTACGACGCCCTCGTCCTCACGGGCCGGGCCGAGCAGCTGAGCTACCTCTGGGTGGACGAAGACGACGTGGCTATCGTGCCCGCTCCGGAACTGGCCGGCAAGGGCGCGCTCGACACCGAGCGCGCGGTCAAGGAGGCGCTCCAGAGCGAGGAGGTCCGCGTCGCTGCCATCGGCCCCGCAGGCGAGAAGCTCGTCCGCTTCGCAACGATCAACTGCGACTGGAGCCGGAACGCCGGCCGATGCGGCATGGGCGCGGTGTTGGGTTCGAAGAATATCAAGGCGATCGCGGTGCGGGGCGGCAAGGACCTACCGGTGGCCGATGTCGCGCGGCTGCGGATGCTGACCGATCGATCGCTGAAGGACCTGGCAGATCATCCTTTATTCGAGTTCTGGCAGCAGCAGGGCCTCATGTCCGTCGTCGATTACCTCAACACGGCAGGAGGACTGCCGACTCGGAACTTCCAGCAGAACGTGTTCGAGCACGCCGATCAGATAGACGGATTCAAGATGGAGGGCGAGTTCAAGATCGGCGACACCGCGTGCTTCGGGTGCCCGATGTCGTGCGGCAACATCTGCCTGGTGAAGAACGGCAAGTACAAGGGCACGATCACCGAGGGGCCGGAATATGAGAGCGCCTGTACGCTTGGCTCCAATCTGGGTGTGTCCGACTTCTCGGCCATCCTCAAGGGCAACCAGCTCTGCGACGAGCTCGGCATCGACACCATCTCGGCCGGCGTCCTGGTCGGGACCATGATCGAGGCTGTCGACACGGGCCTGCTCCAGCCCAGCGATGTTGACGGCATGAAGCTGGAGTGGGGCAACTCGGACCAGATCACCGCTCTGCTCGAGAAGATGGCGAACCGCGATGGTGTCGGCGATGTATTGGCCGGAGGCTCCAAGGCAGTGCTGGAGAAGTGGCCGCAGCTCGCGCCGATATTGGTGCAGACCAAGGGCATGGAGCAGTCGGCCTACGACGCCCGAGCGACGATCTCAATGGGGCTGGCCTACGGCACCTCCGACATCGGGGCACACCACGCTCGTGCCTGGACAGTTGGCAAGGAGCTCGAGTTGGGGGCCAAGTGGACCGACCACGACCGAGTGAACATCGTCATGTACCACCAGACGATTCGGCCCTTGTTCGACATGCTGGGCGTCTGCCGGCTGCCGTGGATAGAGCTTGGATTCGATGAGCGGTTATATGCAGAGTACTACAGCGCCGTGACCGGCATACCGCACACGCTGGACGACCTGCTCGAGCGGTCCCGCGCGCTCTACGACCTCACCCGCCTCATCAGCGTCTCCCGCGGCGTCAGCCGCAAGGACGACTACCCGGCCCCTCGCATGTTCGAGCGCCCGATCGAGGGCGGCCAGTACGCGGGCAGAGTCATAGATAGGGCGCAGTACGAGGAGTTGCTGGACCTCTATTACCAGAAGCGCGGCTGGAGCGAGGACGGCATCCCACCGGCCGAGAAGGCGAAGTTGTTCAAGGATCGCCTGACCTGAGGGAGACCGCTCCACGGGGCGCTCTGCGCGGAGCGACATGAGCGCGGTTGAGGAGCAGAGAATCTCCGGGCGACACGCGTGGAGAGGTCTCGATAACCCCTACGCGTTCGTCATGCCGGCGATCATCGTCTTCGGCATGTTCGCCCTGTATCCCATCCTGCGATCGCTCTATCTGAGCTTCTTCCAGTACGAGTTCCTCCGCCCAGAGGAGATGCGCTGGCTCGGCCTGGGGAACTACCGCGAGATCTTCAGCGATGACAGGATCATGGGCTGGCCCGGGCTGGTTCGGCCGGCGGCCCCGCTTGCGACCTGGGAGATCGTGTTCTATCCCTTCATCGTGCTGTGGCTGACGGTCAATTCCCCGGGCGGCGCGTTCTGGAACACGATCCGGTTTACGCTCATGTACGTGCCGGCGGCAATCGTGCTCCCGCTCGTCCTGGCCGTGCTCGTGGAGCGGGCCGGCCGGTTGTCCACGCTCTTCCGGACACTCAACTTCATCCCCATCGTGGTGTCTGTCGCCGTCGTGTCGATTATCTGGATGTGGATCTACCACCCGGAGTATGGTGTCGCGAACACGCTGCTCAGAGGGCTCTTCGGCGGTCAGGCCGGCTACACATGGCTCTCGGACCGCTCACTCGCCATGCCGGCCATCGTGATGATGGCCGTGTGGCACGGCTTGGGCTTCAACATGCTACTGTATCTGGTGGGCCTGCAGCGGATTCCCACCGAAGTCACGGAGGCGGCCCGGGTGGACGGCGCGACGGGCCTGAAGGCCTTCACGACGATAACGCTTCCGCTGCTGAAGCCTACGATATTCCTGGTCGGCCTGCTCGCGGCCATCGGCGCGCTGAAGGTCTTCGGCCAGATGTTCATCATGACGCAGGGCGGACCAGGCGACTCCACTCTCTCGGTGGTGCTGTACCTGTACAACGTGGCCTTCTCCTACGGGCGCTTCCGATTCGGCTATGCCTCCGCCATCGCTTGGTCGCTAGCGGCCTTCATCTTCCTGGTGACGCTCGTCGCCTTTCGACTGACGAGGGAGCGGCGGCGATGACGGCCGACAAGGCGAGACGCTGGGCCAATAGCGCTTCTCTCTACCTCGTGCTGATCATCATCAGCGTGATAAGCATCCTGCCCTTCATATGGATCATTCTGTCCTCCTTCAAGCCCCACGACGAACTATACAGCAAGCACCTGACCTTCTTCCCCCACCAGTACACACTGGACAACTACCTCAAGATGTTCGAGCGCATGGTGGGGTTCGGCTTCTACTACCGCAACAGCATCCTCGTCTCATTCGGGACTGTCATCCTCACGCTGTTTGCCGGCAGCCTGGCCGCGTATGCGCTCTCGCGGTTTCGGTTCAAGGGCGACCAGGTCATCTTCCTGGTGTTCCTCGGCACGATTATGGTACCCGGCGAAGTCGGGCTGACAACACGCTGACGGGCCTGACGCTGAGCTATACGGCCTTCAACCTCGCCCTGACGATCTTCATCATGCGGGGCGTCTTCGCGTCTGTACCCCAGGAGATGCTCGACGCCGCGCGGGTGGACGGGTGCAGCTGGTGGGAGAGCTTCTGGCAGATCATGGTGCCAATGGGCGCAAGCGGCCTGGCCGCGGCCGGGACGCTGGTGTTCCTGAACGCCTGGAACGAGTTCATCTTCGCCCTTACCATGAACAACTGGACCGACGAGGCGCGCACGCTCACGGTCGGCATCCAACTGCTCCAGGGCCAGTGGCAGCACTGGGACTACGGCGTGCTCTTCTCCTCCGTGATGCTGTCGTTCTTGCCCGTCATCATCCTGTTCCTGTTGCTCCAGAGAACCTTCATGCGCGGCCTGACGGCCGGCGCCGTGAAGGGATAGCCAATGCAGAAGTGGATCGCACTGGGACTGGTCGTCCTGGCTGCCGTTGGCTTCGTCGCCGAGCGTCGGCTGAACGCGTACAACCCTCGTCAGGGCGGCGTCACCAAGGTCCGCGTCCTCGTCGCCGCCTGGCAGTACTCGGAGTTCCAAGACCCCGATGGCGATCTCACGCGCGCGGTCGAGGCCCTCGAGGCCCGTCACCCGGAGATCGACATCGACCTTCGGATCATGCCGGAGGGCAATGAGATAACTCTCATGCTCCCCTGGCGAGCGAACACGACTCCCTTCGACCTGCTTCTCCTCGTCAACAGCATGTCGATTGTGCAGAACGTGGAGGGCGGATTCCTCGAACCTCTCGAGGAACATCTCGCCCCAGAGCTCGAGGCTGGCCTGCTCGCCGAGTTCCTGCCGGGATACCTCGAGAACTGCCGACTCAACGATCCGCGGACAGGTGAGGAGCACCTCTATGGTCTCCCCTTCATGGGCGAGATCAACGCGCTGAACTACCGGAAGGACGTCCTTGCAGAACGAGGGCT
>JALGXV010000159.1 GCA_029821885.1 Candidatus Hebobacteria bacterium | reverse complement strand
GGCCGACCGCGACCCGGATCCAGCGAACCATGAGAAGCCCATTCTCGGCGCCAACGACGGGGCCTCGGGCGTCGCCGTGCTGCTGGAGATCGCGCGAGCACTGAAGCTGAAACCGCCGAAGCAGCGAGTCACGATCGTGCTCTTCGACGGCGAGGACTACGGACAGAGCTGGCGGGAAATGTGTCTGGGGTCACAGCACTTCGCGCGCGAGTACGCCGGGCCGAAGGTGGACTGGGCGGTGCTCCTCGACATGGTTGGGGACCGCGACCTCCGTCTTGCCCCTGACGAGGTGTCCCAACACAAGGCGCCCGAGGTCGTGGAGAGAATCTGGTCGGCCGCGGAGAGCATCGATGCCGAAGCCTTCGTGCGCGGCCCCGGCCCCGCCATCTTCGACGACCACGTCTGGCTGCTTCGGCACGGCATCCCCTGCATCGATGTCATCGACTTCGAGTACCCATACTGGCACACTCTTCAAGACACCCCGGACAAGTGCTCTCCTGAATCGCTGGGCCAGGTCGGCCGCACGCTTCTTGCCGCTCTGGAGAGTGACGGGATCTAGACCCCGACGGCCTGTTGCGCGACGAGTTCAGTCGGTCCAATCGAGAATGTACCCCAGAGCCCTCTCCGGGTGGTCCCGAAGCTCCCGGTACACCTCGGGCGCGTCTTCCGGCTTCGCCACGCCCGAGAGCAGCGGCTCGAGGGCGAACTCCCTCCTCTGGATCATGCCGAGTATGATCTCGGCATTTCTCTCGCCGGAGTGCTTGACGAACTGATCACGCGCGGCGGGGAGCGAGCCGCCATGCGCACCTTTCAGAGTGATGTTGGGGCTGGCTCGATGCACGGCACGCAGCAGTGGGGCGACATCTGCCTCGTAGCTGCCGCGGGGCGTGCCAAGTAGTATCACCTCGCCGTTCTGGGCGGCCATCTCCGGCGCCTGCAGTGCCGCGGCGGCCGAGCCTGTCGCCTCGACCACGACCTCTGCGCCCCGATCCTGCGTGATCTTCTTCACGGCGGCCGTGCTGTCTTCGGCGCAGGCGTCGACGAGGAGCTCTATCCCGCACTTCCCTGCGATCTTGACTCGCTCGCGGATCCGATCGATGGCGATGACGCGGCAGCCCTGTGCCTTGAAGAGCTGGGCCGCGAGGTTGCCGATCAGACCTTGACCGAGGACGGCCACGTGGTCGCCCAGCTCGGCCGATGATGCCCGCAGAGCGACCATCGAGATGAGCGCGATGTGCGTCCACACGGCCCATCTCGGGTCGAGGCTGTCGGGGACCGCGGCGCGCACCATGCCGACGTCGGCCACCGAGTGGCTGGCATGGGGCATCGGTGTGAGCACGATATCCCCAACCGAGTAGTCGGCGACGTCGTTCCCAGCGGCCACAATTGCGCCGACGGAGCAGTAGCCGAGCTGCTGCGGAAAGTGGAACCAGGAAGATTCCCGCCCCGAAACGCAGTCGAGCTCGGTGCCCGGACTGATGATCGAATAGAGCGTCATTGTGAGAACCTGATCCGGCCCAAGCGCGCCTTCATCAATGTCGTACTCGCGCAGTTCGACTCTGTCCTTCTCGACAGCGTAGACAGCTCTTGCTTTCATTGTCCTCCTCCGTCTATTGCACGTCATCTGCGCTCAGAAGGGCCAGTGGTCCGGAATGGCCTGCTTCGGGATGACCGCGCGGCACGTCTTCTGAGGGTTCACAATCTGGGAAATGCGTACGTCCCCGGCCGTGGCGAGAAGACGGCGACCGTCCACCTCCGACAGGCCTGTCAGTTTCGAGAGCAGCTTCGACATCGCCTCCACGGAGCCCCAAGCGGCGTCATCGACGGTGTCGCCGTGGGCGAAGATCATGAGCTCGTCACCTCGCACCAGGTATGCAGTTGGCCACAGCGGCTCACGGACGCGGCGGACGGTCAGGGTGACCGCCGCCTCGCACTCGATGCCGGTCCCGCAGCACTCGCTGTCGCCCTGAAGCGCATGCACATCGCCGAGGGCCAGCATGGCTCCGGGCATTGCCACCGGGAGGTAGACGGTGGTTCCGACGCAGACGTCGGTCGTGTCGAGATTACCTCCCCAGTCGCTGGGCGTAGTCGTTGGCACGGGGTCGCCGGGCGGCGCCACGCCGATCACGCCCACGATCGGGCGGACGGGGAGCTTCAGACACCATGGGTAGGTCGCGACGCCGTCAGCGATGTCCACGATGGCGAACTCCGCGCCCTTCTCGCCGCCGCCTATGAAGCCCCAGTCGCCGGGCTTGACATCATGTATGGTCGCTGCAATCGCCTCGCCCGGTTGGCTGCCTCTGACCACAATGGGGCCCGTCGAAGGATTGGGCGACGGTGCGCCGGGGCGCATCACGCCATCCCTGCCGACGAACCCGCCGTGACAGTCGAGGGTCTCGACGACGACAGTCTCGCCGTCGTCGATCTCGTAAGCCGGCGGATTGGCCTTGTTCAGCTCAGTGACGAATCTGTCGCGCGTCAGGCGTCTCATTGCGATACGGTCTCCCAGGCTGGTATGGAGATCTCCGCACGGTAGTCGCTCATGTTGTAGTGAGGCTGGCGGCGGGGGCGATAGACGCGATCGCGTTCCGGCGCGGCCCCCTCCTGCGTATAGATCCAGAGTCGGTCGAGGTCCCACAGCACGATTTCATCACGAGCATCGCCAACGAGGTTAAGCGCCTCCGCGCAAAGCGTTGGGTGTCCGTCATCCGGGAAGAGAACGACCGGCCGCAGCCGGCCGTCGAGCAAGCCGCCGAGCGTCAGACTGCCTGACGCCAGCAGCAATTCCGTGTCTTCGCCGGTCCAGTTGACGGGCGAGAGCACGGCCCCGCTCCCCGCGATCTCGCGAGTCGCCAGCAGTTTCCCGCTGTGGTCGTACACGCAGATGATGTCCGGATTGCCCCAGAACGTCTTCGTCACGATCTGGAGGCCGGGGGCCTCCTTGCAGACAGGCGCCGCGGTCAGGCGCTGAACGTGACCGGTGCGATCTCGCCATAGTATCTTCCCATGCACATCGCAGACGACAGTTCCTCCCTCGCCGCAGGCCAGCGCGATCCGGGGTTCCTCACAGTCGGGATCGATTCGGGCGATGGCGATCGCGTCCTGGTGGTCCTCGACGTCAATGCGCCACAGGAGCGTACCGTCCTCATCCACGAGCGAGTAGCCGATCATCACCTCATCGCGCCCATCGCCGTCGATGTCGGCCACGGCCGGAAAGTGGCCTGTGTTGCCGTGGAACCGCCACAGCCGATTGAGTGCGTCGTCATAGGCCGTGACGTTGCTGTAGCGGTCCTTGACGAGCACGTCCGCGCGCCGGCCTGTCCCTCGCAGATCCGCGAAGCATATGGCGTCACCGGGGATGTGGAAGAGATCGTCCTCCGGAAGCCACGTCGCCATCGGTCCCGGCTGGGGAGTCGGGGCCGCGTACTTCAGCTGTCCTGTCATCCCCTCCAGCACACAGATCTCGAAGTTGCGGCAGCAGACGACCTCCGGTCTGCCGTCCCCGTCGAGGTCATGCACCTGGAAGGCCAGGTCGGCGGGGATGATGCCGTGCTCACGGCTCGGCTCTCCCCACTGCCACAGGGTCTCTCCGTCGAGGTTGATGGCTGTGAGGCAGCTGAGGAATGGGAAGTTGCCGCCGTCGAGCATCTCCGTATACTGAGCCAGCACGATCTCAAGTCGGCCGTCGCCGTCGAGATCGCCGAAACGGATATGTCTGCCCGTTCCGAATTCAGGGGTGTCGATGGCACGCCACAGGACGGGACTCGGATAGCCCGCGCGGGCGGCCTCCAGCTCCGCGGCGGCCCGAGCGTTCCCCTGTTCCACGCGCTGCTGTTCCGTCGTATCCAGGCTTACTTCGACGCGCGCGAATCGGGCAGGGCCCGAGGCCAGGATGCCGATTCGGCCCTCGGAGAGAGTATCATCATCGCATTCCAGCAGTTTCGCACCGTCAAGGGACGCGGACAGTGTCGAGTCACCGGCGGAGAGCTCCACTGTGTGGTACCCGTCGAAGTCGGGGCGCCACGCCGCTTCGGCGAGCACGGCCTTCTCCTCGTGACGCCGACGCACAAGTCGAACGCGCCCGTCCCCACTTAGCCGGAGGGAGTAGTGTGTGCGATTGTCCGCGTAGCGCAGCATCACGCCCGCTTCGGTCTTCGGTGACAGCAGGCGCAGCTCGGCGCGCGAGGTCAGATCGCGCCACCGGGAGTCACCGGCGGCCAGCATGGGCCTACCGTGCTCCCGAAGCCGACACTGCTGCATCACGCGGCGGCCGTCATCCTCGACGACCTGCCAGTTGCCGAGGCGCCCCCAGCTGGTGTGGTTCGTGGTCTCCACCCAGCCGCCGGGAAGCGCGGAGAGGTCGAGGCAGTGGTACTCCCCAACGGCCGTATAGTCAAACGGGATGCCCCCCACCGACATGTCACTGAATCTGTCTCGGAAGACGATCATGTCCTGGCGACCTCGCAGAGGGTCCGGTGCTTCCTGAATTCGCGGCCACCTGTCTCCGTGCTAGGGGCCGCCCTGTAGGCGACGCAACGCATCGCGGGCTTCCTCGAAGTCCGGCGCCAGCTCGACTGCCTTGGCCAGGCTGGCGCGCGCGGAAGCCACATCCCCGAGCGCCTCCTCAATGAGGCCGAGGTCGTATCGATACTCGGCGGCGTCAGGGTCAATGCCAACGGCTTCCCGCGCGGCGGCGAGGGCGGCCTGGTAGCTCCCGGCCGAGTACAAGGCCATCGCCAGAGCATCGTGCACGTCGCCCTTGCTCGGCGTGAGCTCACAGGCGCGCTCCGCTGCCTCTATGGCCTTCTGAACGTTGCGGCCTTGCGCGGCCAGAGCCCGTGCTAGGGCTGCACAGAACTCAGCGTCGCCAGCGCCACGCTCGAATGCCTCGTCGAAAGCAGCATCCGCCTCGGCATGCCTTCCGGCCGCCTCGAGCGCGAGGGCCAGGCTATAGCGAGGCCATGCCTCATCCGGTGCGAGCTCGGCCGCCTGCGCATATCGTTCCGCCGACAAGTCATGCAGGCCCATGGCGTAGTATGCCAGTCCCAGCCCGGCATGCGCGTCGGACAGGTCCGGCCATATCTCCAGGGCCGACTCGTAGTCTTGGATTGCACCGTCGTGGTTTTCCAGCGACAGATGGGCGTTGGCCCGCTCCAGCAGCGCGCCCAGGTCACTCGGCTCAAGCTGGAGTAGGATATCGAACTCAGCAACGGCCGTCTCGAAATCCCCTAGGTCGCCGCACACCAGGCCGAGGTTGAAGCGGGCCGTTGCGTGGGCAGGGTCGAGGCTCAGGGCGTCCCGGTAGAGCCGAGCGGCATGCTGGAGCTCGCCCGACCCTCGGTGAGCGTTGCCCAGCTCACAGCAGGCAGCGGCCCGGGCCTCTTCTTCCTCCTCCGGGTAGCGCTCTATGGCCTCGCGGAGGAGGCGAACAGCGCGAGGGAAGTCCCCAGCCGCGCAGCACATCTGCCCTACTGCGTACAACGCCTCCGGCCACTCCGAGTCGAGTTCCAAGGCCGTCTCGAACTCTGCGTCTCCCTGCTCATAGTCGCCAAGCTGATGCAGTACCCACCCGCGCCACAGATGAGCGTACGCGTCGGCGGGGCGCGCAGAGATGACATCCGCATATGCAGAGGCCGCCTCCTCGAAGCGTCCGGCGGAGTAGAGCGCATCGCCAAGATCGCAGTTCAGCACCGGGTCGTCGAAGCCGATCTCGCGGGCCTGCAGATAGGCCTCGATCGCCTCTTGGTGTCGCCCGGCCGCATGGTGGATCTGGCCGAGGACGTGCCGAGCGTGCCACTCGTCGGGGGCGAGCTCCACCGCGCGCTCCGCGAGCGGCAGCGCCTCGACGCCCCGGCCCTGCTGGCCGAGCGCCCAGGCGAGGCTCACCAGAATCTCGACACTGTCCGGGTCGAGAGAATAGGCGTGTTCCCAGAGCTGGACAGCCTCTTGATGCTGCCCTTGCTCCCACAGCGCACGCGCTCGTTGGTTGTAGGAGTGCACGTCGGCGCCACCGCTCATTCGCCGCTCGCATCGGGGAGAGGGCCAGGGCCATGGGCCAACTGCTCCTCTTGCGCGCCCACTGAGGTCGACTCCCTTCCCGCGTCGTCGATGGCTAGCGGCCGGCCACTTCGCCGAGTCGCATACTAATCCTGCTCAAAGCCGGGTGACGCCACGACGCGGCCGAGTCAGGCTCGGGCGATTGGCTTCGGACCACCTACGCGCCGATGAAGCAGGCCGGCGGCGCGAACCGTCGAAGTGACATGGCTGGCCACTCGCAGGACGCGATTCCCATCAACGGAGAGAGGAGTCATGAGGCACTCGACCTTCGCCATCCTCAGCGCATTCGCCGTACTGCTCTGCCATGGGACAGCCCCGGCGGACACGCTGGCAATGTCCAACGGAGATTGGCTCAGCGGCACGGTCGTCACCATGAGGGACGGAACCGTGATCCTGGACACAGAGTACGCGGGCGAGATCTCTGTTGACTGGAAGGCGGTCCGCGAGCTGTCACTCGATCGGCCCCTGCCGGTACTACTTGAGGACGGCAGTGAAATCCAGAGCCGCCGACTCCCAGGTGACTGTGTCCGGCTGGTCGACGTGGTGGCGATTGCGCCGCCGGCGCCCCCTCCCCCGCAGCCCCCGACTTGGAGGGGAAGAGTGGACTTCGGCCATGCCCAGACAGGGGGCAACAGCAACAGCAGTCTCGGGACGCTGACCGCGTTCGCCGAGCGCGGGAGGGCTACCGGCTCGCGGCTTTCTCTGCTCCTGGACGCGGCCCAGGGGACGACCGAGGGCGAGGAGACGGCCAATCGCGCTCGCCTTCAGGGCAAGTACGATCAAGGATCGTCCGATCTCAGCTACCGCTACTACTTGGCCAACATCGGCTACGACAGGGTCCGGGATTCCGATCGCCGGGTGGAGCTGGGATACGGGATCGGCCGGCCTC
>JALGXV010000158.1 GCA_029821885.1 Candidatus Hebobacteria bacterium | reverse complement strand
TCGACTACGCGCCGGGAAGCCGCGGGGCAGAGGCCTACATGGAATTAGCGAAGGAGGTGATCGAACTTGCAGAGGCGCAGGGGAATCAGGTCGCTCATACCCACGGGCACGCTGACGGAGTCGGAGGAGCTGATCCAAGAACTTCCGGTGGACCGCCTCGTGCCGAGCCCGTTCCAGCCCCGGAGGTCCATCAACGAGGAGGCGCTGCAGGAACTGATCGAGTCGGTGAAGACTCACGGCATCCTGCAGCCGCTGGTTGCCCGGAGAGCGGGGAGCGAATTCCAGTTGATAGTAGGAGAGAGGAGGCTGCAGGCGGCGAGGCGAGCGGGCCTCGAGAAAGTGCCCGTGATCCTGCGGGAGGCGACGGACCGCGAGATGCTGGAACTGGCTCTGGTGGAGAACCTCCAGAGGGAAGACATCAACGCGATGGAGGCGGCGGAGGGCTACCGACGTCTGATGGACGAGTTCGAGCTCACCCAGGAGGAGCTGGGGGAGAGGGTGGGCAAGAGCCGCTCGGCGGTGGCCAACACCCTCCGGCTGCTGAGGCTGCCGGAGGCAGTACAGGATAGCCTCCGACGTCGTGAGATCGATGAGGGGCATGGCAAGGCCCTGGCCGGCCTCGAGCAGGAGCGCCTGGTGCTGCGGCTGTGGCGCCGTGTTGTCCGCCGCGGCCTATCGGTCAGAGAGACCGAGGCTGCCGCCGCCAAGCTGGCGGGGCGAAGTGTTCCACGTGGAACACGCCCCGCAGGCCGTGCCCTCGACCCGAACCTGAGTGCTGTGCAGGACCAGCTGACAGAGAAGCTGGGCGCACGCACTCGCCTGAGGCCTCGTGTCCGAGGTGACGGCGGCATCATCGAGATCGAGTACGCCGACGCAGAGGACCTCCATAGGATCTTCACCGCGATAGTGGAGTGACGGCTACACATCCGTGCGGTCGAGTCGCTTGCGCGCTGTGATTCTCACAGCGCAACTGCTTTCCGGAGGTGAAGAGAGATGCAACGTCTCACGCCCCACACGTTGGTCCTCCTGGTTCTGCTGGCCTGCGCCGCGGTCGTGGCATGCCTCCTGGGGTCGGCCGCGACCAGCCCCGCCGATGCGGCCAGCGCAGGCATCCGGTACCAGATAGAGGCCGACGGCGAGAACGCGTGGATGGTCGACTCGGCCACGGGTCGCGTCTGGCTCTGCGACGAGGGAGTCTGCCGGGAGTTGCCGGTCACCGGCCTTCATCCACGTCCCTCAAGCTGAGAGGTGGCAGGTGGACCGCCAGATCGTCTCTGGCAGGAATGGCGGGCCCGCACAGAGGCCACCACTCAGCCCCTGATCGAACAGGCGCTTCAGGCCGCCGAGGCCGCTGACCGCCGCCGATGTGCCGGGGCGGCGCACGCGGTGGCGGCCGCCTGCCTGTCGGGCTACCTCCAGGCAGCAGGGAGCTCATTGCCTGCCACGCCGGCGGCCGACCCGGCCTGCGACCACATATAGCAATTAGCTCCTATTCTTCTCTTATTTTCTGTCAATGATCCATTGACAAAGAGAAGAATCCATGGTAGTATCTTCCCATGACTACATTGCCCACCGTCAGCCGTTGTCCGAGTTGTGGGGAGATGCTCGAGACGCGGGAGCTCGCCTGCCCGCACTGCGAGATCTCCGTCAGAGGTCATTTCGACCGATGCGAGTTCTGCGCCCTGCCCGAGGAGCAACTGGCGTTCCTGCGGCTCTTCATATCGCGCCGCGGCAATCTCCGGGAGCTCGAAAGGGAGCTGGGCGTCTCTTACCCCACTGTGCGAGCGCGATTCGACGACCTCCTCCGGGCGCTGGGCTATCCAGTGAGTCAGCCCTCCGTGCGCGATCGCCAGGAGCGGCGTCGGCAGGTCCTCGCGGACCTGAAGGCCGGGAAGATCACGCCGGAGGAGGCCACGCGGGCCTTGCGAGAGTAGGCCAAAGGAGAGAGCGATGGATCAGGAAGCTATGGACATTCTCAACATGGTGAGAGAGGGAAAGGTTACATCTGAACAGGGCGCCGCATTGCTGGAGGCGCTCAAGAGCCAACCATCTGCGCTCGCAGCAGGCGGCGAGAGGCCGCGGTTCGTTCGAGTGAAGGTGAACGTTGAAGAGGGAGATCGCGAGAAGGTGGCGGTGAATATGAACCTCCCGATCGCGATGGCTGATCTGGCGCTGAAGGTCCTTCAGGATGCGAAGATCACCAAGGACGGCGAGACGATCCAGTTTGGCGACTACCTGAAGAACCTCCAGGGCATGGACATCGCCACCATCCTGCAGATGGTCAAGGACGGGGCCGAGGGGAAGCTCGTCGACGTCGACGTGGACGACGAGGACGGCCAGAAGGTCAAGGTAGAGGTGATCGTCGATTAGGCGGGCAAGCGTCCTGCTGATCTTGAGCGTGCGACACCCGCGGCTGCCATTCGGCGTGCTGTGGGTGCCGATGTTGTCCTTTGTGCTGTACCTCGCCGCGTGGGGCGCACGCCTCGCGATACGGTTCGCTCCCAGACATGGGCTGGGCGACAAGATCCCGCTGGACACCGCACGCCTGGGCTGGCTCGTCACGCGGGCCGCGGAGGAGCTCCTCTGCGCCGGGAGCTACACCTTAGTAGAGGTGACGGTACCTCAGCAGGCAGTGAGCGTGCGGATCAGTATCCTGTGAGCCGCCGGCGCCCTTGGCGCCGCGGCAGTCCTGCAGTTTGTGTCAAGTCTATCAGGCCCTATCTCGCTTGTTCCCAAGGAACCCAACGGTCTCTGGAATGCATATTGGTGGGTATTTCTCCCAGGAGGTGAGCAAGAAGACTGCGAAGTCAGTTTCTGTGGCGAGGCAGGGGGGCAGAGGACCACTGCTTCGGGACCAGTTACCGCGCTCGGCGCGGGAGGCGGGCGCGTAAAGGGCGCCGAGACTGGAGGGGCAGGCGTGCCGGGTCGCATAGATTTGGCTGGGAGAGTGGAGGAACTGCTGAGGCGTGTGCAGGGCGAGTCGGACGCCCAGCCGATCCTCCAACAGATCATCGATCTCTTCGCTGAGGCATCCGGCTGCGAGTCGGTAGGCATCCGGTGGAAGGCCGGAGAGGACTATCCGTACTTCGTTACCCGCGGCTTTGGCAAGGACTTCGTCGTTCGTGAGGGGCCTCTATGTGAGCGTGACGCAGCGGGCCTCATCGTCCGTCATCGGGACGGCTCGCCGCCGCTTGCCTGTCTGTGTGGGGCGGTGGTCACCGGCAACGCGGATCCGCGGTGGCCGTTCTTCACCAGGGGGGGCAGCTTCTGGACCAATCAGGCGCAGTCGGTGGGGCCAACTCTAGACTCAGAGAAGCTGGGGTTACATGTGAGGGCCTACTGCGTGGAGGTGGGATACGAGGTGGTGGCGTTGATCCCGCTCCGAGCGCGGGACGACATTCTCGGACTCCTCCAGATGAACTGCCGCGAGCCGGGGAGCTTGACGCTGGAGTCAGTCGAGGAGTACGAGGCGCTCGCGAACCGCATCGGCGAGGCTGTCGCCCGCGTCATGCGGGAGCAGCCAGCATAGGTTTGACCCAGCCTAGAGAGGGCGCTTGGCCGGGATGCCAGGGCGGCGGGGGTAGCGATCAGGAGTCACCCCTACCTTCTCGATCAGAAGAAGCATTCGCTTTCCCATAGATCGAGGAAGCGAAAGGTCCTCAGTGCTCGCGATGCGGCCGCGCAGCTCGGAGAGCGCGCGGCCGCTTCTCTCTGTATCCTCCTGTGCCTGGGGCCCTCTCATCGCGAGGCAGTGGCCGCCGATGCGGGCGAGGGGGAGGGCGTACTCGAGGGACACCGGGAGCGGGGCGACGGCGCGGGTGAGCACCAGGTCGCAGCGCTCGCGGTGGGCCGGGTCGCGGCCGACGCGCTCGGCGCGCTCGCGCAGCACGGTCGCATTCTCGAGGTGAAGCGCGTTGATCGCCTCCTCCAGGAAGTAGGCCCGCTTCTGGTTGGACTCGATGAGCGTGTAGGCGGCTCCCGGCCGAGCCACCGCGAGCACGAGGCCGGGGAACCCTCCACCGGAACCGATGTCGGCGACGCGCTCACCGGGCCCGATATCTCGCAAGAGGAGACAAGAGAGAGAGTCAAGGAAGTGCTTGATAGCAATGCTGGAGGGATCGGTGAGCGAAGTCAGGCCGGCCGCGGGTCGTCGGGCGAGGAGCAGCGTGAAGTGGGCGGAGTAGGCGTCGAGCATGGCATCGCTGATGTCGAGGCCGAGGTCCACCGCGCCACTGGCGAGGGCCTCTCGGAATTCGCCGAGGTCATCGCCCGTCATGGGCGATGAGTACGACAGAGAGAGGGATAGGACCTGCGGGCGTTCCAGTCGGGCCGACACTGGAAGGCAGGGCCCCATGTGAGAGGGTGGCGCTGCGTCCCCCCGAACCTGGGCTGGGTGCTGTACGCGACGGCCCCGGCCGCGCGTGTCTGCTGGGGGAGTGGTAGTGTCGAGCGAGAGGAATGCGCCTCGGATCTTGGGAGTCGGGATCGCCTGTCTCGACTTCGTCTTCCTGGCGGACAGGGCTCAGTCAGGCGGCCAGTCGCCGGTGCGCGATCATGTGGTCGAGGGCGGGGGACTTGTGGCGACGGCGCTGGTGACTGCCGCTCGTCTTGGCGCACGCGCCGAGATCGTGACATGGCTGGGCGATGACCGGGCGGGGCGAGAGGTGCTCGACGGCCTGAGGGGCGAGGGAGTGGACGTGACGAGAGCGCGGGTCGTCGCCGGGGCCAACACGCCCGTGAGCTTCATCCACGTCGAGCCGGGAACAGGGGAGCGCACTATCTACCATCGCCGCGGCGTCGGCTTGCCAAGCGATGGGGACGTGGACTTCGCAGACGCTCCTCCTGGCTATGACGTGGTGCTCGTGGACGGTGTCTGGCCAGGAGCTAGCGCGGCTGTGGCCGAGGCCGCACGGCGGGCGGGAATCCCCGTGGTGGGCGACTTCTGCCCAGACGAAGCGCGCGAGCACCTGGCGAAGATGGTCGACGCGCTCATCGTGCCCCGCCCCTGTGCCGAGAAGCTGCGGCCCGCCAAGTCACGGGAGCAGCGACTTCGCGCCTTGACCGATCTGGGGCCGGCCTTCGCGGCGATCACGGCCGGCGAACAGGGATGTCACTATGTGGACGGGGCCGAGATCAGGCACTGCCCTGCCTTCGAGGTCGAAGTAGTCGATACGACGGGGGCCGGAGATGTGTTCCACGGTGCCTTCGCGTTTGCGCTGACGCAGCGGTGGCCCATGTCGAAATCAGTCGAGTTCGCCTCCGCCGCGGCCGCGTTGAGTTGTCGCGAGCTAGGAGGCCGCAGGGGCATCCCGACGCTGGCGGAGACGCTGGGCTTCCTGAGAGCCCGCGGGGCTGAGGACTGGGCGTCCTGATGTCCTTTGAGAGGAGCAGTTGTGAAAGAAGAGGTCAGGGATAGGTCGTCAGGCGAGCCGAGTCGGCCGCCGGGGCATCATCGCAATGAAGGCTCCGCGGGGCGCAAGCGCGTCGTCTTCGTCGGCGCCTCGTACAAGTTCGTCCACAGGGTCGTGCGCGACATGCTCATCGTCGGCGGTTTCGACGACTGCGAGCTCGTGCTCCACGACATCGCGGAGAAGCCGCTCAAGATCGTCGGCGATCTGCTGGAGAAGATGATCCGGCAGCGAGACTCGCGGATGACCGTGACGAGGACCCTCGACCGAGAGGAGGCACTGCAGGGAGCCGACGCCATCGTCCTGTCCATCACCACCGGAGGCCGGGAGGCCGACTTCCGGTCGTTCGAGGTCTGCGCGAAGTACGGGATCCCGGTCGGGGTGGGAGACACCCTCGGGCCGCCGGCTTTGGCGCGCAACCTCCGGTCGATTCCGGTCGTGGTCGAGATCGCGAGGGATGTCCAGAGCATCTGCCCGGAGGCGGTCATCCTGAACTTCACCAATCCGATGTCGGCCATCACCGGCGCGATGGCGAGGGAGACCGGGCTGCCCGTGTGGGGCCTGTGCCACTCGGGCGACGAGCTGTTCGAGTACTTCGCACGCGTCTTCGGCGTGGCGAAGTCGGCCCTCGCCATCGAGCTGGCCGGGGTCAACCATCAGTCGTTCGTCACGAAGCTCACCATCGACGGAACCGACCGAACCGCCGACATCCTCGACGCCACTCTCGCCTCGGAGGCGAAGCTGGAAGACACCATTCTCGAGACCAGGCGCGAGGAGGTGCGGCTGCAGCAGGACATCTTCCGAATCCTCGGCTGCTGGCCCTCCACCGGAGACACGCATCTGGCTGAGTTCTACGAGTACTTCCTCACACCCCGGCGGCGCGAGCAGCTCGGCCTGCGCGTCCGAACCATGATCCCGGGGCGAGAGCCGCTCGGGCCGGTCGAGCCGTTGGAGATCATCATGCAGTGGGCCTATGGCGACGGCCCGGTCGGCGACATGGACCGCATGACGAACGAGCACGCGCACGAGCTCCTCTGGTCGGCCTTCACCGGGGAGCCGTACACGCGGGCGATCAACATCCTCAACGAGGGCGAGTACGTCAAGGGGCTGCCCAGGGAGGCATGCGTCGAGGTGATCGCGACGGCGGCCGGAAGGAACGTCACCGCGGATCAGGTCGCGCTGCCGCCCGCGGCGCATTCGCTGGTCCAGCGATGGGTGACGATCCACGAACTCTCGATCAGGGCCGCGTTGGACTGCGACCGCGAGGCGGCCAGGCAGGCGCTGTTCCTCGACCCACATGTCACGGACATGTACGACATCGAGCCGATGCTGGAGGACTTCCTCATTGCGCTCAGGCCCTGGCTGCCGCGGGGCTGGTACGAGTGAATGGAGGAGCAAGACGGTGATTGGGGATCGGAATTGCGACTGGCGCAGGCAGTTCGCGCCCGGCGAGGTGATCCAGCGGGTGCGGCCCAAGGAGAGCTTCGCCTATCTGGGCAACCCGCATAAGGGGACGACGACATTCCAGCGCTTCAATGGCGACCCGCTCTAC
>JALGXV010000157.1 GCA_029821885.1 Candidatus Hebobacteria bacterium | reverse complement strand
TTGTTGTCGACCTTGCCGATGAAGCGCAGCACCCTCGTTTCATCCCGCTGGCTGATGTTGTAGCGGAAGTGGTTGTCGGTGCAGAACTTGCTGTAGGGGCCGCCGCCAGCGCAGTCGGGGGCACCGATGATCATGAGGAAGCCGCCGTCGTTGTCGTGGCTGTAGTTATACTGGTATATGCACCGCAGGCAGCAGCCATCGATGTCGAAGGCCATGCCATCCCAGGTCTGCATGGAGTCGTACACTTCGTTGTACTGGATGATGGCGTCGTCGGAGGCCCAGGTCCAGAGGGCGGCGTTGGCTTTGTCAGTCCAGTAGCAGGAGCGACTGACGACGTTGTGCTCGGCGAGGGCGCCGGCGGTCTGGTGGACATTGATGCCGTCGCCGGCGACGTCGTCAACGACGTTGCCGCGAATAACGACGTTCGTATGCAGGGAGGGGGAGGCCTGGGTGCATGACCGCCCCCAGTTAGTCCAGAGCTTGATGCCGCTTCGCTCACAGGCATAGACGCTGCACCCGTCGATCAGCACATCGTTGAAGAGGGTGGGCGTAGTGGAACCCTCCACGTCGAACAGAATGCCCGCGTTGCACTTGCCCTGGTCTCGGCCGTCTGTGATGGAGCCGTTGACATCGTGCACGTCGAGGTGGAGGAGATGGACATGGTCGAGGGTCCCTGCATCCTCGCCGAGGACGCGCACACCCTGTCGGAGGGGATTGACCCCGGGACCGGCGGGGTCATAGTTGGTGACCTCGAGGTTGCTGATCTCCCAGTACTCCTGGTTGTAGAGAAGCAAGGCTTCCTGCTCGACTCCGTTGCCGTTGATCAGCGGCTTAGGGCCTGTGCCGTACATGTCGATCACGATCAGGTTTCCGGGGGTGCCAGAGCCCTTGGGGTAGAGGCGCTGATCGTTCCATACGCAGCCGGCCTTGAGCAGTATCTGGTCGCCGGGGGCGAACGTCGTGGCGTTGACATTGGCCAGCGTTTCCCAAGCGGTGCTCGGGGTGGTGCCCCCGTAGCCGTCGCTGCCACTGATGGAATCCACGTAGTAGGTCGTTCCCCAGGCGAGCGGAGTGAAGCCCACGGCGACGCATAGCGCCGCGAGCACTACGAGGAGCAGAGACTGGTCAATGCGTTCCGTGTTGCCCATCGGTTCTTGCATAGCTGCCTGCCTCTGCATGCTCCCTATTACGGTACCCGTACCTCACCGCGTGTACGGCTTCTCACAGCCCTGTGCCCTCCTCCAGATCGCAGACCTTGACCCACCACAGGATAGGCGTCTCATCTGCCGAGAATACGAGCCTGTGGGTCCCGGCGCTCAGTCCGATGGGCTGGAACTCGAGGGTCAGCCGCTTTCCGGTGTCAATGTCTCCCTTCCACTGATATGCCGCCGGCCCGCTCTGGATTCCCCACACGTCTGACGGCACGGCGCCGTCTATCTTCATCATCAGGCGGTCACCCTCGCCCACCGCGTTCTGCGAGCTGCTGGAGCATTGGGCACAGACTTGGATCCACAGATTGGGGCCGCCCTCGAATTCGTACACCTTCCATTTGTACCAGCCGCCGGGGCCGAGTCCAGAGGGCTGCCAGGGCATGGTGCCGAGCATTGGTCCCCCGCCTGGACCTTGCGCGCGTTCGTCGGGGTGAACTTCCAGAAGCACGATGGCGGCCGCCGGTTGAAGGCCGACGTACGTCGTGATCTGGCCGGCAATCTGCTCGCGGTAGCTGTCGAGAGCGGCCTCGAGATCGGCGCAGTAAGACGGTCCGGGCGAGAGCCCCGCGAAGTACTCACCGGAGTCCACCGGATAGTCGGGGATGTCGTCGAGCAGCGACTGGAGCAGTAGCCCCGCTTGATTCGCCCACGCGACGAATCCCGGAATCCCGGTGGCACTCGCCTCCGCGATGAGACGCTCGAGCGTGGCGGCGTAGCGGTAGTCGCCGATGCCCTGGCTCGCCCACTCGTACTTCAGCGTCGCCACCGGGCCGTTGGCGGACGGATAGGTGAAGTGCCACTGGTTGTTGAACGGGCTGTAGGGGAACGGGTCCCAGCCCTCGCCGTCGAGCCAGTCGAAGTGCCACTCCCAGCATCCGTCCCCGACCTTGTGCTGGTAGTAGCCGTAGATGAACCGCAGATCGGCCCATCGGTGCTGGGTCCACATATCGTGGTCCCACGTGTTGTAGAACCAGACCGGCTTGCTCTGGGCCAGTGCCTTGGTGATCAGCCCCGAAGAGGCCGACCAGGGGTGCGTCTGGGCGACGTCAGTTTCGTCGACTATCACTGTGTAGTCGAGGCCGCCGTTGCTGTCCGACATTACGGTCACCGTGCTGACCACGCCCGGCACCTGGTTCGCCAGATCGCAATAGGCCAAGGTGTCGGCCAGGTTGCGGTTCCAGGACTGGATGCCTGTTTCGCGCGGCTCATCGACCAAGTACATCACGAGGGGGAGGCCCGATGTGCTGCCCCAATCCACGATGCGCGCCAGCACGTCCTTGTACGAGGCGTTGAAGTTCGAATCGAACTCGCTCACCGAGCTGTGCCGGAGGATTTGATTGGCAATGCTGAGGGTGCCAACCTGATCGTGTCCCAGGCCGCCAAAGCCGGTGTCCGACATCGCTGAGACGTAGCGGTCGAGCTCCGCCATGTTCAGCCCGTCTACCCAGCCGCTGCTCCAGTTGACGGGCCAGCACTCCGGCGTCGGGAACTGGACCGCGTTGAAGCCGTGTTCACGCATGTCGGCGAAGTCGAGGCGGAGCATGTCGTCGCCCGCGCCGACGAGCCCGGGGAAGTCCTTGAAGCAATAGCGTTCGTCGGGACCCACGTAGTACCACCCACAGGACATGTGGTTGGCCGGGTCGAGTGCGAACGGCCACACCGTCACGGTCAACGGCACAGCGAGATCTGCGCCGGAGGTGTGGATGGTCACCGTGCCGGTGTAGGCGCCCGCCTCTGCGTCGCTGGGCACGTGGACGTCGAGCCAGAATTGCTTCGTAATTTGTTCCGGCACATTGATCGGGAAGTCGTCTTGGAGGAGGTGCGGCCTCCAGTTGAGCACCGGCACGAAGAACTCGGAGTTGGGCCCCGCCATGTAGCGCACGTAGCGGCAGTCGATGGCCGCGGCCGGGATGGTGTGTCCGCTGCCGTCGGCGAGATCGCTGACCTCCACCCATACGTTCGTCAGATCGCTCAAGGGCCGGATGGCTATGTTCGCCGCCCGCCTTTCGCCGCGCGCCGCCTTGACCTCGAGCGCGATGCCCGGGCGCGGATCTGGGGGCAGCGTATCCGGGTAGCAGGGATCGAGGGTCGGCACAGGCCAGGCCGCGTATCCCCGGGTTGCCTCTGCGCTGGTCGGGGTGAAGGTCAGGTCATAGGGCTCGTTCACGTAGTAGGTGGCCGAGAACTGGGCCGCCCTGTCCGCCTCCCAATCCGCGATCCGGCCGGCCATTTCGCCCGACAGGGTCGTCGGGTAGACGATGAGCATGTAGGCCCAGCAGTCGACGAAGGTCAGGTCCAGGTGCCCGTCGCTGACGGTAACGCTGAACTCATAGGCGGGGAAGTGGGGGTCCACATAGCGGTCCCAGTAGGAGGTGGCCAAGGGATAGTCGTCGTCGGCTCCGCGGTAGTAATAGGAGTCGCTGTAGAACGCAGTGGAGTCAACAACGGTCTCGGCCTGGAGGACGCCCTCCGCCCACAGCTGCCAACTCCGCACCGGCATGCCGTGCCATTCGCCGGACCGCGCGATGACGTAGACGCCGTAGGTATCGTTGGGGACGTCGAGGCGGAAGTCCATCTGCTGGCCCGCCCCGCCCCACACGTCGTTTCTCGTGCAGTCGCGGCAGAGATCGTCGGGGCCGCCCATATCGGCGCCATACCGCGTGTGGCCTCCGTTCCATCCCCACCAGCCGCCACTGACCGGGTACGCATCGGCGGCGGTCACGCGGAAGAAGTCCGGCCACCGCGGCGAGGTGTCCGTGCCGAAGTCGAATTTGTAGATCTCTTGAGACGTGTCCGCCCACGGATCGTCGACGACTGTCTCCAGGCGCACGTAGTCGCAGTACATGTCCGTCGTGCTGGCGAAGCCCGATCCGTGGAATAGGAAGCGGCCGATGTTCGCGGTGTCGACGTCACCGGTGCCATCGTTCCGAGGGAGGTTGTGGAGATCGATCTCGATGGTGTTCGCTCCCGGTATGAGGGTCCGTTCGGTGTAGTAGCGCTTCGACCAACTGCTCCCGGCCACCGAATCGCTGATCTCGACGTGAAGGAGCAGAGCGAAGGCGTTCGGATTGTAGAAGTCCATGAGGAGCACGTCGTAGCCGGACCAGTCAGTCGTCGGGAAGCTCGTCAGGTTCATGCCCGGCCAGCTTGTGGGCGGGGGAGGCATTTCGATAAGGCAGCTGTAGCTGCCGCTTGTCGCGTTCGCCGTCACGCGCGAGAGCATCGCAGGGGCTGCATCACACCACCCATCGGGGCAGTAGACGATGGCGCCGGTCGGCTCCCATCGGGCCAGATCGCCGGCCGTCTCGAAATCGGAGATGACGAGAACTGCGGCCGCCGCCGCTCCCGGCAACACCCCCAGCAGGAGAGCGGCGATCAAGCTCACAGCAGCGCCGCGCATCACACTGCCTCCTCTTCGTCCGTGTGGTGTCCCACTTCGATGTCGGACGCGTGTGTGCCAGCCCGGCCGGGCTTGCGCTACTTCCAAGTTTCCATCATCCGGCACGAAATGGCAAGTGCGAAGCCGTGTCTACGCGAGGCTCGTCCCGCAGCGTCTCGCCTCCCGGCGACGCGCCTGGGGGTCGATGGCGGGAGAGGCCCCCCCAGGCCTGGCTTCAGAGCGGCCGTGTCCTTCCCCGTTCGTCATTCCGTGAGAGCGCCTGGACGATGCGCTGCGGCAGTGCGGTGCGATTGCTTGGGGTCACCGTCAGCAGCAAGGCATCGGCACGGCTCTTGATGGCATCGGCAAGGGGATGCGGCGCGGCCATGATCGTCGCGAGTACGCAGGCGCCGCTGTCGAAGGCTGCCAGCACAGCTCTTTGGAATGCTTGGGAGCACAGCTCCATCTTGCCGATCTCGTCCATCACCAAGACTGCGCGGCCTTCGCCTGCAGCAGCGATGCCGCGTTCGATCTCGGGAACGGCGAGCCGTTCGACGGCCTCCACGCGTACCCCGTACCGCCCGACGCGCGGCGGGCCGGGATGGTCTCTCGAGGCAAGCACCTCCCGCTGCCCGTCGAGAAGCTCGAGGGCGAATCCCTCCCGGCGTCGGCCGCGCCGTATCTCCGGCGTCCAGAAGCCGAACGCACTCCATCCCGCAGCGCGGAGCTGAGGGACGACAGCTGACAAGACGGTACTCTTGCCGCATCCTGGCGGGCCGGTGAGGAGGATGTGGCGCGTCTGAGGCGCTTCCACCACGGACTCCTGCGAGTTGTTGCCTGGCGAGACAGCGTGAGCCCCTGAAGCGGCCCGGTCTGAGACTTGGCATCGGTGCCGCCGGCGCAGGCGCTACACCGGCCTCGGCCTTCCGATGAGGCTGAGAAACTCCTCTCGCGTGGCGATGGAGGACCGGAATGTCCCCAGCACGGAGGATGTCGTCATCATCGAGTTCTGCTTCTCGACCCCGCGCATCATCATGCACAGATGTCGCGCCTCGATAATGACCCCTACGCCCTCCGCGTCTATCGCGTCCTCTATCGCCTTCGCTACCTGCTGAGTCAAACGCTCCTGTATCTGGAGGCGGCGAGCGTACATGTCCCCGAGCCGCGCGAGCTTGCTGAGTCCGAACACGCGATCCTTCGAGACATAGCCAATGTGGCAGCGCCCGTAGAATGGCAGCATGTGATGCTCGCACAGGCTATAGAGCTCGATATCCCGCGCGATGATCATGTTGTTGGTCTCCTGGGTGAAGATGGCGCCGTTGATGAGCTTGTCGACGTCGGCGCGGTAGCCGGATGTCAGGAAGGCCATTGCCTTCGCAAAGCGGTCCGGCGTCGCGAGGAGGCCCTCGCGGTCGGGGTCCTCTCCGATCTCGATCAGAAGCTCCCTAACGAGCCGTCTTACTTTGTCGTGATCCATTCGCAAGTTCCCTCCTGAGGTCCTCAGTGTAGGTGGCAAGTCGTTCCATGCCGTGCTCGGCGAACCGGCCCGCGATCGCGCGAAGAGAACGCCCGTCGCCAGGGAGAACGGCCTCGGGGGCCAGTTCCGCCAGCGGAACCGCCAGGAACGGGCGCGACACGATCTCGGGATCGGGCAGCGTGAGGTCGGGCGAGCATATCATGCGAGCGTCGTACAGCAGGATGTCGAGATCCAGTGTGCGCGGCGCATACTTGTCGGCCGTGCGGATGCGCCCCATCTCCGACTCCACCGCGCGCAAGACGCCGTACTTGAGCTGGCGCGGCGGCACGTCGGTCTCCACCTCGACAACACCGTTGACGAACGGCTGCTGCTCCGGCCGGCCCAAGGGAAGAGATCGGTAGAAGGTGGACACGGCCCTTATTCTCAGTCGCTGTGAGAGCCGCCGCAGACCTTCGCGGACGTTCCTCTCAGGTTCGATGTTGGACCCAATCGCGATGAAGGCGCGAGGCATCGGTCACGTCCGATCGCGCGTGATCTCGACCGCGACGGTACGGGTAAACCGCAGTGCCGCCGGCTTCTCGACTGTGACATGCGCGCGCAAGACATCTGAGCGCCCCAGGCAGATCTCGGCGATACGCTCTGCCAGGGCTTCGATCAGGAAGTACTGCGAACTCTCGGCCATCGCGTAGATCTCCTTCTTGATGGCTCGGTAGTCAACCGTGTCCGAGAAGTCGTCGCTTCTCCCCGCCCGCTTCAGATCGGGCGGACGGCCAAGTCCCTAATCAGGATTCTGTCCACTCGCGTGCTCCATCAGATGCCGGCCGCCATCGACGTATATCACTTGGCCGGTCACGAACTCGCTGTGCAGCAAGAATAGCACGGCGGCAACGATGTCCTCTGCACCTCCGTATCGCTTCAGCGGCAGCGTGTCCTTCATCGCCTCGAGGTAGGCCTCGTCCCTGCCTGGAGGCGGCAGGATGAGCCCGGGCGCGACTGCGTTCACCCGGATGTTCGGGGCGAACGCGAGCGCTGTCATCCTCGTCCAGAGTTCGAGGAGGTGCTTGCTGGCTATATAGGAGAAGTGCTTCCAGTCGTAGTCCGCCACCCGGGTGTCGAGGAAGTTCACGATCGCTCCGCGCTTCGCGTGGCGCGCGAATGAGCGGCTCAGGGCAAGCGGAGCCCACGCATTCACGTGGAGGTTCTGCACGACGTCCTCGAACGTCGCCTCCATCAGTGTATCGGGCGAGAAGATGGAGGCGTTGTTGACAAGGATGTCGAGCTGCCCCGAGAGCTCGAGCGCGCGCGGTATCAGGGCATCCACGTCCTCCGGCTTCTCGAGATCTGCCTTGACAATCCAGGCCGATGTGCCGTCCTTCTGAAGTTCTTGCGCGAGCTGCTCGGCGGGGGCCTGTGAGCGGTTGTAGTGGATCACCACGTGCGCGCCCTCGGCGGCCAGGGCTCGCACGGTGGCGGCACCGAGGCGCAGCGCGCCACCAGTCACCAGGGCCGTCTTCCCCGCCAGCGAGTTCGTCATCCCGCGCACAGCTCCACTGCTCCTGCGGCACCAACAGAGTTCACATCCACCTGCTGACCGGGTGGCAGATCAGTCTATGCCAGCCGGTCGATCTTCGACGCCAGAATGAAGTCGTTCTTCGAGAGGCCCCCGATCTTGTGAGTCGACAGTTGAAGCCGGACCTT
>JALGXV010000017.1 GCA_029821885.1 Candidatus Hebobacteria bacterium | reverse complement strand
CGCCTGAAGCAGACGAATGAGCAGTTGGCCGCACAGCAGCAGCGTCAGGCGACCCTGAGCAAACTCATCAGCTCGCGTCCCAGTTCCCCGTTCAAGAGCGACCTTCCCAGTCTAGGCAAACGGATGATGGCAACCGTGGCGGAGGCCGCCGACTCTGACCTGCCTCTTCTGATAGCCGGTGAGAAGGGAGTGGGAAGGAGAGCGCTCGCGCTCCATATCCATGCGGCGGGCCCACGGCGGAGCAAGGCCGTGCTCGTGGTGGATTGTCGGGAACTGCCCGCGGATGAGGCGCGAAGCCAGCTGTTCGGAGACGCTCATCCCGAGTTTGTGAGCCGCTTCGCCGACCGCCTCGGATACCTGCAGGCTGCCGACCGCGGCACACTGATCCTTGCCAATCTGGACCGGCTGCCCACTGAGGTGCAGGAGGAGCTTGCCGTTTTCCTGCGTCCTCAGAACGATTCCCCCGAGGACTCCCGCGTTGCCGTGCGGGTCATCGGTACCGTCGATGCGCTCCCCGAGACGTCCCGCGCGCAGAGCGGCCTCTGTGACGCGTTGATTCAGGCGTTTCCGAGCGGACAGGTGATTCAGCTGCGTCCGCTCCGCGAGCGCCGCCGCGACATCGTGCCTCTTGCCGAGCACTTCCTGGAGCAGGCGGCTCAACTCGGCGGTGGACCGGCCAAGCGTCTTGGCGAGAGCGCCAAGCGGAAGCTCCAAACCCACGACTTCCGCGTCGAGAACCTGGAAGAGCTCAGGCAAGTCGTGAACCTCGGCGTGGATCTGGCCGATGCAGAGGAGGTCCGCGCCGAGCATCTCTTCTTCGGAGCCGGTGTCGGAGTTGACGCGCCTCAGGTTGACCTTCTTCGCTGGCCGTGGTTGGAGCAGCAACTGCAGCAGAGCGGACGTCCTCTGACAGCCGCCAAGGCCCTCGTCGGCCTCGCATTCGCGGGCATTGTCGCCGCCTGTCTGGCCGCCCCAGACACCCGTCTCGGCCAGGTAACCAACGTCATGGTCTGGGGCCTCTGGTGGCCGGCGTTGATCATTCTGTCAATACTACTCGGCCGAGTCTGGTGTGCCGTGTGTCCGCTCAGCAGCGGCGCTGAGGTGGTCCAGCAGGCGGGTGGACGCGGCCTGCCGCCAACGGACCGTCTGAAGGATGCCGGGCCGATCCTGGCGCTCATCGGGTTTGCCGGGATCATCTGGATAGAGCACGTCAGCGCCATGTCGGCGAACCCGCGGTCGACGGCCGTGCTGCTCCTAAGCCTGGCGGCGATGGCGGCGGCGGTGGGTTGGCTCTACCAGCGACATACATGGTGCCGATACCTGTGTCCCCTTGGCGCGATGTGCTCCATCTTCAGCACGGCCTCTGCTCTGCGCGTGCAGGCCCGCAGGGAGGTCTGTCAGGCCTCGTGCACGGGCAATGAGTGTTACAGAGGTTCCGAGCGAGCCAAGGGCTGTCCAATGTTCAACCACGCCCTGTTCCTGAACAGCGGCCAGCACTGCAAGCTCTGTCTCGAGTGCCTTCGTTCCTGCCCGGTCTTCTCCCCCCGACTTGTCTTGCAGCTTCCCCTCCGAGACATCTGGCAGTCGAACCTGATCGCCACCGATGTGGCGGCTTTGACCATAGTGGTTGGCCTCATGGCCCTGCTCCTGGCCGCAACGCCGATTGCCGATTCCCAAGACCTGCTTGGAGGATGGTGGTTTACGTTGAGCACGCTCGTCGTCGTTGCGCTGGGACTGGCGTTGCACCGCTTCCTTCGGCCATCTCAGAAGGCCGACAGCAGCGGCACTCTCTCCTGGGCAGGTCGCGTTGTCTTCGCTTACGCGCCGGCCGTGGCCGCCATCCTTCTGGCCTTCCACATCCTGTCCTTGCCGTGGCTCGATGAGATCTCCCTGCACATCGGCTGGGGCGGTGGCGATCTGGTGAAGGTCTCGCTGCTGCGGATCATCCAAGGGTCGGCACTCGGGCTGGGAGGTCTCATGACGCTGTGGGGCCTCTGGCGGCTGTGCCGCCAAAGGTTCGGACCCAAGCTTGTTACGGCAGTCGCGGTGTGGAGGCCGTCGGGGTTCCTGGCGGTCGCCTATCTCGCTGGCGCGATGATACTGCTCGGCCGAGCGTAGGGACGCCGTCCGCGCCGGCCTGGGATCGAGCGAGTGATGATGCCCTCGGTGGACTGCAGGTACGAGACCCGGTGAGACTGCGCTTCTGGCGGGCCATCCTGAATCTGACGGTGCTTGCAGTCGCGGTTCACAGCATCGCGCTGGGGATAGCCTTCCTGTTCTTCCCCCTGCGGGTGCTCGGCCTCGTCGGATGGGAATACAGCGGGCCGGTGTTCTGGCCCAGCCAGGCCGGCCTGTTGCTCGTAATCCTCGGTGCCGGGTACGCGGCGGCGGTTCGCGTGCCTGCCTTTCTCTGGTTCGTGGTTGGCTCGAAAGCCGCCGCCTTTGTCTTCCTGCTGGCGAGCGCCTTCTGGGTGGATGCACCCCGGATTGTGGGTCTGCTAGGGTGCGGGGATGGGCTGATGGGACTCGCCGTAGCCTTCGCGTTCTGGCAAGTCAAACGGGCCGAGGCCGGGGGAAACGACGAGGGGCCGCCGGATAATTGCGGCCCCTCTGGCTCCGCCCGGTGAGGCGGAGTCACGCTGATTGAGCTACCAGTATAGACGCAATCTCTGGGCAATTGGTTCTCAGCCTGTGTTCGGATGCGCGACAAGGACTACGCGGAACGGATGGGGTGGCCGCTAGCGCGTCGCCGCGCGGACAACCTCATGGGGCGCTCGCGAGCTCGCGAGCCAGCGGGGCAGCACGACCGGCGATCTGGATGTGCCCCCCGACGTCGGCAGTCAGGAAGGAAATGCGAGCGTCGCCGACCTCGACCGTGATGGTGTCATCTTCGACCCGCGCGACGGCCGGTGGCACTGAATCGATGGTCGCATCGGTGGCAGTGAGGACGTGAAGGAAGTAGTCGACGTCGGCCGGCTCGGATGGCGACACCTCGATTCGGCACGTGGGCGCGGCTCCCGTGTCCCTGTCCGGCGGATACGATCGGCCGTCGTGCTGATACAGGGCCTCCCCTGTTGCGAGCCGCACCACCGGATCCTCGGGCAGCACGGTCTGGATATGCAGCCGCCCTTCGCCATTGGTGACCACCAGGTGCGTGGGGGTCGCGATCGGGTCCTTCATAGCCTGCAGCAGCCATGTCTTCCTGAGATCGGGTCGCTTGGACTTGACCCGGTCGAATACCACGAACGTGCCCGGCCGCAAAAACACGATCTGACGAGTGAAGTACTCGATCTTCTCAGCAGCGTAGGCCCGCGTGCAGTCACCCGCGACGTAGAGGTAGCTGCCGCGGTCCTCGAAGGCCAGTATGTCAGCTATGTCGTAGAGGTCGCGGTCTTCCAGCCAACTGGCGGCATCCTCTACAGCGCCGTTGTGATGCGGCCAGTTGTGGGCCTGGCCTCCGTCATTGCCGGAGACGTCGCCGGCGCGAATACCCGGCCAGGTCTCGTTTGGGTTGTGGACGAGCACGGTGCTGTGAGCGATCGTCCGCAGGTGGTAGTTGACGTCGTGGCTGGTGCCAAATGAGTCATAGTGGCCGCCGTCGCCGGCTAGTTCATCGTGCTTGTAGATCAGGAAGTGGCCCACATCCAAGTGCTGGTGGGCCGTGAACCTGTCCCCGCATTTGAAGAAGAAGTAGGTCGCGTCCTCGTCCCAGGAGCTCCGGGCGTACACGTAGCCAGGGCCGGGGCTGATGTGGGAGAGCCCGAAGTCCTCGAGAGTTGTTTTCGGAACCGTGACGTCGCGCCAGAGGAAGTCCTTGTAGGCGTACACACCGACGCTGGACCTGGGTGTGGTCTCATTGAAGGTGTGCACAGTTTGGTGCGCCGGGTCGTCGCGGTAGAAGTTCACCAGCATGCGCCGAGAGGACAGGGCCTGGTCGCGATCTCCGCCAAACATACGCCCGCCGCCGTCCCCCATAGGGATCGGCCGTCGTGACCCATACTCGCGGATGCCCGGGTATGTCTCGAACATCCCTGCGACTGCCCTCTGCTCGAAGAAGCCCGGCGCCATCGCGTAGTAGTCGATGCCCTCACAGTGGCGTGCCACCTCACAGAAGAACAGCCACTCGTACAGGAAGTAGTTGATGTAGTACCCTTCCGCCCACCCTCCGCCAGCTCCGGCGAGATCGAGTGCCGGCGCGGCCCGGGTCCGATATTCCCTGTCCAGCTCGCGTAGGATGCTCGGCGCGATCCCCCACCACTTGTAGCCATACCAGCCGTTGTGGAAGACGTGAGTCTCCGACTCGACGTTCGCGTCCACCGTCTTGTTCATGTAGTCGTGGAATGCGCGGCGCTCGTCCGGTGTCCAGTACTCGTGGCAGAGGTCGTAGACGATCGCGCAGCGCGCGAGGTCGGCGCCGAAGGGAACGTGGCCGCGGCGAATGGGGCCCTTCACGTACTCCATGGCCATCCCGACGGCCTGTCGTCCCAGCTGCTCGTCTTGCTCTATGGCACAGACGAGGGCAAGCGATATCATCTTGGGGTGGTCACCGGCCTCCTCGCGTCGGGCCACCTGCCCAACGCGCCCATATACCTCCGGACGTTCCTCGGCCAGCTTCTGGAGCCGCTCCCGAGGGCCCAGCAGCCGCGGGTGGTCTCTCGGGACCGGATGTCTCGGGTCGCTCATCGCGGGCAATGTCATTCCGATACAGCAAGATGCGCAGAGCGCGACCAGTGCGGCTCCACCTGTCCGGCGCGCTGTCTGGATGTCCACGGCCAGCATTCTTCGGCCCTCAGGCTGGGAATCTCATACTGGGACACCGCCCTACACTCCTTCGGACGGCGTCGGCGGACGGCGCCTCGCTCGGTGAAGCGCTGTCCGAGAACATCCCCGTGCCGTGAAAGGACTCCCCCGGTCCAAGTGCCTGTTCAGGTTGAGGCCACGTCGGCTTGGGATGTGGGTTCGTCCGGATTCACCAAGATCGATGGCTCCGAGGCGGCGCGTCTGTCGAGCGCGCGGCCGGCGACACGGCGCACGACGTTGTTCGGATCATCGCGGTGTGCGCGCTGCAAGGCCGTCCGCGCCGCGCTCGTATCCGAATCGGCCAGCAGGGAGGCGGACCGGCTCCGCACGTCTGCGAGGGGGTCGCTCTGCAGCACTTCGATCAGGGTCTCTGTGGTGGCGGGGGTCCCCACTCTCCCCACCACCTCCACGGCCATCAAGCGCACGCTGGAATCCAGAGCCTTCAGCTCGGCCACGAATGCGGCCGGGTCGGCTCCATTCTGAATCGCTCCCGCGAGGGCCACGGCCGCTCGGGTCTGCTCCTGGTCGGGGGCGGTGTGCAGCACGCGAAGCAGCTGGGGCAACTTGCCCCGCGCCTCGCCGACGAGGCAGTGCACGACCGTGCGGGCCGATCGCTCGCTCGCAAGTGCGCGAAGCAGCGGCCCCAAGTCTCCAGTGAGACCCATCTCGATGAGCGCCACAGCGCCGACCGGAGAGAGCGGTCCGTGCCGCACTGCCTCCGCGGTGTCTGCCGCCTCCGCCCAGGCCTCTCGGAGCTGCGCCAGAGTGGCGGCCGCCGCCTCTCGCACTCGTGGGCTGGGATCGCTCCGGCGAGCGGTGATGGCTCCCTGATGCCGACGAACAGCCCGGCCCATCCCGGCAATCGCCCGGAGGGCGCTGACACGGACCTCCTCCTCCGGATCAGAGAGGGACTGGATCAGTGCGTCGGCGACGTCCCCAGGGCGCGCCCGGCCGAGATGCGTGGCCACGGCCGCTCGCACGCGCGGGTCCGGGCTCTTTAGCATCGGCAGCATGGACTCGGCGAACGCGGCCGGATCGGTGTTCGCCAATGCCTCGAGGGCGGCGTTCCTGACGGGCTCGGCAGGGTCGCCAAGTGCCTCCACAACTTGACGCGCGACGTCGGGCCCTGGCGACTTGCCCAGCACAAGGAGCGCGCGGGCGCGGCGCGTCTCGTCCGGGTCCCCGAGGGCTGGGGCGAGGAGGCGGCGCTTGTGCGGGAACTCGCATTCGCCAAACGCGTGCGCCGCCGCTTCTCGGACGGTGGCGTCAGCGTCACCGAGGGCCATTCCAACGAGCATGTCGGCGGCCTCGGGTGTCCCGCAGAGCGCAAGCGCCCTCGCGGCCGCTGCGCGGAGTCCCGCTTCCGGCTGCTCCGCCGCCGAAAGCAGCGCACGCTGGCACTGGCTCATCGCCGCGTCGATGTCGAAGTCCGCTGGAAGACGGTCCCGCTCCCATTGCTCTCGCTCGCGCAGCACGGAGCCGATTCCGACGACGGCCTCTCGCCGCACTGACTCCTCCGGATCTGCGGCCGCTCGCGCCAGCGGCCCCAGTGCCCAGGCTTGAGCCTGGCGGGTCAGCGCCCTCACAGCCTCCTCGCGGACGGTTACGTTGGGGTCGCTCAGAAGGCTCGACACCGCCCGAGTGGACTGCAAATCGGCGCTGTGGCCGAGGGCCGCGACCGAGTAGCGCCTCACCGATTCATCGGTGGAATCGAGGGCATCCAGCAGCGGCCGCGCAACTCCGAGGTCGGCCACACCTGACAGGAGACGGGTGAGCAGCTCCTCGCTTCCCTTCCAGTCCCCTTCGGTGAGCCATCGCTCGATGACGCCGTTGCGTTCCAGACAGGCTGCCAACTCGCGCGCAGTCGGTCTGGGCAAATCGCTGAGCGCCTGCGCCAGCGATGCCAGTGCTCCCTGGGAGAGCGCGGCAACGGCCTCGACCATGGCGGCAAGCGCGGTCGCGGACTTGTCCTCTCGGCGCGCCTCCTCGGCCAAGGCATCCAGTATCGAGCGGCACGCTTTCTCCGCTCCCATCTTTGCCAGCGCGCCGGCGGCGGCCGCGCGGACATCGCCGATCGGGTCGTGGAGCAGTCGCTGCAGGTCGTCGCCGACCGCCCCCGCCTGGAGGTCACCCAGAGCATGCGCGGCCTGCGACCGGAGCTCTGGACTGGGGTCGTGCAGCAGCGGCGCCAACATCTCTACGGCCCGCTCGCCGCCCATGGCCACAAGCACCTCGACGAGTGTTCGGCGAACGCCGGGGCTCCGATCCCGTAGCGCCGAGGTGAGCGACTCCAGCTCCTCCTCCTGGACGCCCTGGAGGGCGCGGAGCCCGACGGCCAGCGGCCGCAGCCCGGCTTCGAGCATCTCAGCCAGCGCGAGCACCCGTGTCTCGCCTCTCGCAGCGTCACTCGCGGTGAGCACTCGTCCTCCGGCAAGCTCCACGGCTGCCGCGACGGCGGGAACGAGGGAGACCGGTTCGCCACCTTCCGTCGCGAGCTGTGCTGCCCCGCCCCCGAGCACGGCCCCGAGCACGCGCGCCGCGTCGGCTCTGACCGCCTGACGCGAGTCTGTGATAAGAGCCAGTATCTGTCGGATGAACCAGATGGTCGCGGCCTGCTGGAAGCCGCGGCCGCCGCGTGATGCGCCCTTAAGCTCGCGTCTCAGCAGTCGGCCCAGAGCAGCCCGGTGTGCTGGGCGCATGGATTGGCTCCTCTCCAGTGCTTGGGTCCTGGTGTAGGGGTCTGTCGCTCTGAGGAGAGTGACCGCGCGGTAGAGGTCTCGACGCCGCTCGCGCCGGCGGCCAAAGAGAGCGGCGAAGACTGCCGCGGCAGCAAGCAAAGCGACCACCACAGTCCACAATGTTGGGTCCACGAGAAGCGAGTCCACGCTAGGCCTCCTCCCCCCGGGCTCGCGGCGGACGTTGCACACCGCGGACCGGCTTCATCGGGTGCTGTCGGGCGTCGTCGGAGGAGGGCGCCCAACAGCGCCTCTCTGTGCATCAGCAGCGAGTATTCGTCGCTGTGAGAACGGCAAGTGACATCAGCTTGCGTGCTTCGCCCTCGCCGGATGCTTCCCTTCCCGGAGTGACCCGTCGCCCCCGCAAACTCCATGATAGAGATTCGGCGGGTTATGGAACAAGCCGTGGACACTGCCCAACACCCGCGGCGAGTCGGGAGCGGAGGTATCCCGGCGCGCCGAGCGCGGCGGATACTGATTAGCGGGGGATGACCCGATGTACAACACGCACCGCTCTGGCGGAGGGTCGCGCAGCGGCCGATGCAGGATAGGCCGCGCGCACCTCTCCTCCCACTTCTACTCTTGCCTGGCCCTTGTCGGGGGCGCCATTCTTCTGCTCGGTGCCGCGTCCGGGGGCGGCGCAAGTGGCGTCGAATCCCAGTTCGTCGAGGCCGTCGAAACAGCGACTGAGGCCGGGGACTTGGAAGTCCTGGTGATCACCACTTCACCGGAGCCGCCGGTCTTCTCGGCCTTCCCGCTGCGGGAGCCCGACCGACTGGTCATGGACTTCCGCGACTACGTGTGGCAGCCCGGGCTCACCGCCCACTTGGAGAGCTCGCATTCACAAGTCTCGGGGGTGAGGGTGGGCCAGTTCTCCAAGGAGCCTCCGGTCACGCGAGTCGTATTCGACTTGATGGTGCCTGCGAGCGAGTTGAAGTACCGGCCCGATCGCGCATCCGGCCATGGCGAGCTGAGCATTCGCGTAGCGCCTCCGTCCGGAGACGAGGCCGCTGAGCCACAGGGCCCGTCCACAGGAGAGGAACCGATAACGAAGCCGCCCCCGGCGGGCGCGGCGGGTGCCGCCTCCGCGGCAGCGGGGGGCGCGGCCGCGCCCGCCGGGCAGGGAACTGGGGAGTCAGGGCCGCAGGCTCGGCCGCCGGCCTCGCCGGGCAGCACCGTCGCATCGGCCGGCCCCACGGCGCCGGAGGGACCAAAGCCGGGTGCTCAGGCCGCTTCCGGACAGGCTGGCCGCGCGAGCGCGCAGCCGCCCGGAGCGGGCCCCGCAGCTACTGGCCCGGCGGGCCCACCTCCACCCCAACAGGCGGGGGTTACCTCCTGGAAGGGCTATCTGCCAGTCGTCCTCGGGGCCGTCGCCCTCATCATAGTGCTGGCTGGATTGGCTTTCTGGCTGCGGAAGCGAGTCGGGAAGCGGAGCGCCGCGCCTGCCAGGGCCAAAGCAACTGATCCCGCCGCTGCGGAAGCGATTCCCGTTCCAGACATCGCGGAGCAGGCCCCTAGCCAAGCAGCTGCACCAGCAGCCGAGCCAGATGGCGCTGCAATCCGCTGCAGAATTGTCGATGGGTACCTTGTGCTTGCCCCCGAAGGCGGCAGCGCGGCGCTGTCCACGCTTGCCGGGGAGGGGGCTCGCAAGGCCAAGGTGGAGGGCTCGATCAGCCTCACCCCGGTCGAAGAAGAGGAGGAAGAAGGTGGGGTGCAGCTCCCGGCAGAGGAAGAGCCGGTCGTGGCCGAGGCCTCGGTGGCGGGAGAGCGCGGTGATGCCGAGGTCGTAGCAGAGGATGACTTCGTCTCGGCCGAAGCACTGGCGGCCGGCGAAGGCATGGTCGATGAGCCCGCTCTCGAGGATCCCGACGATCTGCCTTCACGAGCGCGGGCGCTGGTAGAATCGCTGGTCGAAGAGGACGAAGATGAGCGCAAGCGGGCCGCAGAGGGCCTCTGTGGATTGGCCGAGACTGGTCACGCAGATGTGCTGGCCCCTTACTTGCAGAGTGAAGACCCCCGCGTCCGGTTGGTGATCGCGGGCGTGCTGGGCGAGGCCGGGGCGAGCGCATTCGCCGGGCCGCTGGCGGAGGTCGCAGACGACCCCGACCCGTCTGTGCGGGCCACTGTGCTGTATGCCTTTTCGCAGCTAGGCGAAGCCGGATCGGAATACGCGCAGGTGATCAGGAAGCGGCTCTCTGACGAAGAGGCGTCCGTAAGGGCACGAGCAGTGGAGGCGCTGGCAGCAGTCGCGCCCGACGACGAGGAGGCCGCGGCGCACGCGGTCGAGCTCACGGCCGACCCGGAGTTCTCGGTAAGGGAGGCCGCAACCTCAGCAGCGTTGATCTTCGCTCGCCACGGAGCGGTCGACCCGGTGGTCGCTCTCCTCGCCGACCTCAGCCGCCGGGCGCAGGCGCTCGAGCTGCTTCAGCAGGCGGACGACGAGACCCTGAAGCAGCTGCTCACCGCCGCGAGCAAGGCAGCGTCGGACTTCAGTGATGTCGCCATGGGCACACTGGCCTATGTCGTCGGCACCAGATGCACACCTTCCGATTTCCTGAACGACCTCGAGTCCTCGGAACCTGCTGTCCGACTGGCCGGACTTGAGGGACTCGCCATCGTCGGCGGTGAGGAGTCTCGCGCGGATGTGGAGGGGATCTCGAAGAACGATCCCTCGCCAGACGTCAGGCAGAGGGCAACCGAGATCCTCACCTACTGGGACGAGATGGCCGCGAGCACAGCGCCTGCCGGCGCCAAGAGTGCTGACGGCGGCAGCTAAGCTTCGGAGACGTCTCCTCACGATACAAGGCCGGCGGCAGACCTGAGAGCGGTCGCCGCCGGCTTCTCGCGTTTGTCGTCGCCAGAGGAGACAGTGTATCGGTCCTCCTCACCAACGGTGCTCTGCTCCACGCTTCCAGCAATCATGCCGGTCCTCCAACCGCGTCCGACGGACAGATCCTAGAGGCGCCTCCGGACGCGTCAGAGAATTCAATCCCCCAGCAATTCTCGCTCGGCGGCTACGACGCAGTGAGCTCAATGCTCGAGGAGACGGCCGGGCAGCAGTTCGTCGAAGTCGCAGCCGGACTCGCAACAAAGAGCACGTGAGGTGATGCCATGAAATCCGCAACCGAATACCTGTGGTTCAACACAACGCGCCCTCGCGAGTATGTGAACGTGACCGAGGAAGTTGCCCGGGTCGTTCGCGAGAGCGGCATCCGCGAAGGTATGGTGGTGGTCTCCGCAATGCACATCACGGCCGGCGTCTACATCAACGACGCCGAGCCGGGGATCATCCAGGACATCGACGAATGGGCCGACACGGTGGCTCCCGAAGGTCCGGACTATCACCATCATCGCACTGGCGAGACAAACGGGGACGCGCATCTGAAGAGCCTGCTGGTACACCACCAGGTGGTAGTCCCGGTCACGGACGGCGACCTGGACCTCGGCCCGTGGCAGCAGATCTACTACGCGGAGTTCGACGGCCAGCGCCGCAAGCGCGTCGTCGTCAAGGCCCTCGGTGAGTAGTGCTCAACGGCAGGGTCAGTTCTGGGACAGGCTCAGCAGGAGCGCGCCAGCGCGCGAGGAACCGGTGCCGGCACGGATAGGAGGTCAGTCATGGCGGTAGTTCTCCAGTGGGCACCCGACGAGGCCCCCGAAGAGCTGCGCGACGCGCTGCGGTTGCTGTCGGAGCAGGTCCCGCTCGTGCAGGAGGGCGGAGATGCACGGCTCCGGTTTGCCCGCGGGGCGGAGCCCGGCGGGTGCGAGATCAGGCGCTCCGGCGATGGGGTGCTGGTGACCTATGGCGAGGTGAGCGATGCCCTCCGAGGCCTGGGGACAGTCCTGGCCGCGATGCCGGAAGAGGGGGCGGTTGTCTCGGAGCAACGCCACTTCGCCACGCTTGGCATCATGCTGGATTGCTCCCGCAACGCGGTGATGAAGGTCGAGCATGTCAAGCGGTGGCTGCGCTGTCTTGCCTTGTTCGGCTACAACATGGTCATGCTGTACACGGAGGACACGTACGCGCTTCCCGGCGAGCCCTTCTTCGGCCTCTTCCGCGGTGCCTACGGGAGCGACGAACTCACGGAGCTAGACAGCTATGCGTCGCAGCTGGGTATAGAGCTTGTCGCCTGCATCCAGACCCTCGGGCACCTCGAGCAAATATTGAAGTGGCCCGCCTACCGCAGGGTGCGGGACACCGAACGCGAGCTACTCGTGGGCGAGCCCGAGACCTACAAGCTGATAGAGAAGATGGTGGCACAGTGTGCGGGCGTCCTCGCCAGCCGCCGCATTCACGTGGGCATGGACGAGACGTGGACGCTCGGCAGGGGACGCTTCCTCGACCTGCACGGACACAAATCCGGCTATGAGATCTTGACGGAGCATCTGGTCAAGGTGGTCGACATCTGTCGCCGCCATGGGCTGCGTCCCATGATTTGGTCCGACATGTTCTTTAAGTTCGGCGGCGACATGCACACGGACTACGATGTCGGGAGTCGGATCCCGGACCAGGTCCGGGCCGCCATCCCTCCCGAGCTCGACCTAGTCTATTGGGACTACAACAGAGAGATCGAGGAAGACTACCTTCAGCTCATCGAGCGGCACCGACAGCTCGGACGCGATCCCATCATGGCCTCCGGGGTCTGGACGTGGCTGCGTCTGTGGTACGGCCGCACGGAGACGGAGGCAACGGTCGCGCCGTGTGTCAGTGCCTGCAAGAAGACGGGGCTGCGCGAGGTCTTCTTCACCATGTGGGGAGACGACGCCAGCTACTGCGAATTCGACTCCGCGCTGGCCGGTCTTGCTTTCGCCGCGGCCGAGTGCTATGGCGAAGAGCAGCGCTTCCTGGAGGCACGCTACGAGGCCGTTTGCGGCATTGGGTATGAGGAGAGCCTGCTCGGCTCACGCCTCGAGTTCCCGCCGTCGGAGGCACGGAACCGGTGGGGGGCCGACTGCATGGCCGCAGCTACGCTGTGGGATGACCCTCTCTTGGGAATGCACTGGCGTTCCCTCAATGCCCGCCACCCAGGGCACTGGCAGCAAGCGCTGGCTCACTACCGCGACCTGTCGGCGGCGCTGGCCCGGTATCGCGACGTGGAGGAGCCGATCGATCTCGCGCACGCGGCGGCACTGGCCGAGCTTCTTTCCGCGAAGATAGAGTTCAGGATGAAGCTCGAACAGGCCTACGGCGAACGCAATCGGGCCCAGCTGGAAGCTGTGTTGGACAGCGTGCCGCGGCTGGTAGTCCTGACCGAGAAGCTTGAGGAGAGCTTCCGCCGACAGTGGCTCCGACGAAACAAGCCGTTCGGCCTCGAAACACTTCAAATCCGGCTCGGCGGCCTCCGGCAACGCTTCCTCGAGGCCGGGCGCGCGCTCCGAGAGCTACTGGCAGAGGAGAGGTCGAGCATTCCGGAGTTGGACGAGGGCCTCTCGCTCCCAGACGAGAGCATGCGACATCTCTACCTGAGCAGTCGGTATCGCGGCCTGGCCTCCCCTGGGATTCTCTGAGAGCCGGGCGCACGAGCAGCCCCCCCGGCGCCGCATCTGGGCCGCCCCAGGCGGGCAGGTCCCACCTGAGGCATTCTCCGGGGAGCGGTGTCCCCAACCCAGGCATCCCGTGCTACAATTGGGCTAAGATGGCGATCATTCCCTCTGCGGAACGGTGGGCGCAGAGGGCGAAAGGGAGGCCTACCATGGATGGGGGCTGGGTGCGGCAGAGGTTTCTCCTCTTCCTGCTCGGCGTGCTGACGGCCTCGACCCCAGCAGCCGGAGAGGAAATCAGCCTGCTGTGGCGCAGCCCGTTCGGCAACCCGCGAGCGGTTGCCGTCAGCCTTACCGACGGGCGATGCTGGGCAGCCACGGGTGACAGCGTGATGCGCTTGAGCGCGTCGGACGTGCTGCGGGGGCAGACAGATGGCTTCTCCTCCGCCCTCGGGCTGGCCGTCTGCCCCGACAGCTCCTGCTGGGTCGCCGACACGTACCGCGACCAGGTGGTGCATCTGGCCGCGAACGGGACGGAGCTTTGGCGGGGTGGCGTCTTCGATCGGCCCACGGCAGTGGCCGTTGACCCAGGGGATGGGTCGTGCTGGGTCGCCGATTCGGGCAATGGGCAGCTCGTCCGCCTAGACGCGGGCGGGGTCGAGCAGGCTCGGTTTAGCGGGTACTCGCTCCCTGACCCTGAGACTGGTATGCCTGCCGGCCGGTGCCTCTCCGTTGACCCCAGTGACGGCTCGTGCTGGGTCGCGGATGAAGGGAACGGCCGAGTCCTGCGCGTATCCTCCGGCGGCAGTGTGCTCGTGGACAGCCGCATCTTGTCCAGCCCGCGAGCCGTCGCCGTGAATATCGGGGATGGGTCGTGTTGGGTGGCCGATCCTTCGAGCGCGCGCGTCGTGCATCTCGGCTCCGACGGCACCGCGCAGTGGGAAGGCACGGACTTCACGTCCCCTATCGACGTGTCTGTGGACCCGATGGCTGACTCATGCCTGGTTGCCGATGCCGGCGCGGGGCTGGTGCGCTGCCTGCTGTCAGGCGGCACGGAGATCTGGCGTTGGGAAGGGGATCCCCGCGCGGTGGCGGCGAGCCCCTTCGACGGCTCCTGCTGGGTGGCGAACCGCCGGGCGCTGGGATCAGTGACCGGCAAGTATGAGCTAGTGCACCTGGCCTCGGACGGCGAGGTGCTGGCGCGGCATGGGGGTCTGACACGTCCTGCGAGTGTCTCCGTGGATCACGTCACCGGCTCCTGCTGGATGGCCGATCACGAGAGCGGGGTCATCGCGCGTATCACCCCCGAGCACGCGCTCGGGGTCAACCGTCCCGAGCCTTCCCAGTATCAGCCCCGCGACGTGTCGGCGATCACCGTGGACGGCTCGTGCTGGATCGCCGAGGAGGGCGGGGGCCTCGTCCGCCTCTCGTGGGACGGCGTCGAGATCCTGCGAGACCGCCGGTTCATGGTGACGTCTGTTTCGGGGAACCCGTATGATGGGTCATGCTGGGCGGGGGTCGCGGGCGGTGGCACAGGGAGCGCTAATGAGGTGTACCACTTCGGATCCGACCTGGCGACGCATTCGCATACGTCCGGATTCTCGGGGGTGAGTCAGGTCTGCCTCAACGCGAGAGATAGCACCTGCTGGGTCGCCGACCAGGGGAGTGACGTCGTCGTGCACTTGGGCACCGATGGCGCGGAGATTGGGCGCTGCTCGATCGACTCGCCGCGCTCCGTGTCAGTCAATGCCTTCGACGGGTCGATCTGGGTGGCAAGCGCTGACGAGGAGCAGGAGACGAGCTCTGTCTCGCACCTCTTGGAGAATGGCGCTGTCCTCTGGAGCAGCGATACGTTCGTGGAGGCATCTTGGGTCGCCGTGAACCCGACTGATGGGTCCTGCTGGGTGGCCGACTGGGGGGCACGGGAGATCGTCCACCTCGCGGAGGACGGAACGGAGCTGGGGCGGGTCGGGGGGTTCTGGCGCTCTCGCCTCTCCGTCAACCCGGTGGATGGATCATGCTGGGTGTCTGACGAGGACAACGGGCAGGTCGCTCATCTGGGCGTCTCAGGCTATGAAGGGCCTACCTTCCCGGATCTCCTCTGCTATCAGTGGTGCTACGACGAAGTGCAGGCGTGCGTCGACGCAGGCATCGTCGCTGGCTATGGGGACGGGTGCTACCACTGGGAAGTAGTCGTGACCCGAGACCAGATGGCTGTCTACGTGGCGCGGGCCCTGGCCGGCGGTGACGCCTACGTCGATCCGCCTTCTGGGCCGCCCACCTTCTTCGACGTATCGGACGATCACTGGGCCTACAAGTACGTCGAGTATGCAGTCGCCAACAACATCGTGGCGGGGTATGGCGACGGAAGCTATCGCCCGGATGTTCCCGTCGATCGCGCGCAGATGGCCGTGTACATCGCCCGCTCTGTGGTCGATCCGACAGGCGACGAGGGGCTCATCAGCTACGTCCCGCCGCCCACGCCGACGTTCCCTGATGTGCCGGCATACTTCTGGTCCTTCCTCCACATCGAGTACTGCGCGGGGGAGGGGATAGTGTACGGCTACCTTGACGGCAAGTACCATCCGGAATATCTGGTCACCCGGGACCAGATGGCTGTATACATCTGCCGGGCCTTCGATTTGCTGCAGTGAATGGCGTTTGAGGCCGCCGCGGCTCCGGAGACACTCACTCCTCCTTGACATGGAGACCGGGGTCTGCTATCCTCTGTGCCGCCTAGAGGCTGTCTGAAGTTCGGGGCCTTTTAACCCAGTCCGGAGAGGCTGAGAAAGGTGAACCCAGCCAAGTCGAGCAAACCGCAAGCGCCTCCCCCTAGAAGCGAGGGGGGGGCCGTTTCTTTGGCCCGCCGTCGACCGGCGCGCGGCGCCAAGCGGGTCCTGGATGAGTCTGACACCCGTCGTGCTCTCACCCGGATAGCGCACGAGATCCTTGAGCGGAACAGGGGCGCGGGAGATCTGTGCCTCATTGGGGTGCGGACGCGCGGCGTGCCCCTCGCCCGGCGCCTCCGCACCCTCATCGAACGCATCGAGGGACAGTCAGTGTCGCTCGGTGAAGTGGACACCGCCGCCCACCGCGATGATCGTCCGACAGAGGGGGCCAGGCCGCGCACCTCCATCGACTTCGACCTGACGGGCAAGCGCGTGATCCTTGTGGATGATGTGCTCTACACCGGCCGCAGCGTCCGCGCGGCCCTGGACGCGTTGATAGAGCACGGTCGGCCCGATCAGGTGCAGCTGGCCGTGCTCGTGGACCGAGGACACCGGGAACTCCCCATTCGCGCGGATTACGTGGGCAAGAACATCCCGACCTCGCACCGGGAGCGTGTTACGGTTCACCTCGCCGACATCGACGGTGAGGAAGCCGTCTACATCGAGCGCTTGTTGGAGGAGAAATAGGTGGCCCTTGAGGGACGCGACCTGGTCTCGATCTTTGACTTCAGCGACCGCGAAGTGGAGGCCCTCTTCGATCTCGCCGACGCAATGGACGAGCACAAGCACGTCGGCATGAAGGTCGCGGATGGCAGCATCCTTTGCACGCTCTTCTACGAGCCGAGCACGAGGACGCGCCTGTCCTTCGAGGCGGCGATGCAGAAGCTGGGGGGCGGGGTCATCAGTGTCGCCGATGCCACCAGCACCTCCGTCGCAAAGGGAGAGACCATCGCCGACACGGTTCGCATCATCGAGTCGTACGCAGACATGATCGTGATCCGCCATCCGCTCGAAGGGAGCGCGCGCGTGGCGGCTGACTACGCGTCCGTGCCTGTCGTCAATGCAGGGGACGGCGCCCACGAGCACCCCACTCAGACGCTGCTGGACCTCTACACGATTCGACGAGAGAAGGGCGGGCTGCGGGACCTGAGCGTTGCCCTCGTTGGCGATCTTCGCTACGGCAGGACGGTCCACTCGCTCGCCTTCGGATTGGCGCGGTTCGGGGCCGACGTGACCCTCATCTCCCCTCGCGGCCTCGAGATGCCGCCATCGCTGCTCGAACGCCTGGAGAGGGAGTTCGACTGCAGGCCTTCCCAATATCACAGCTTGGGCGATATCGTGACGGATTCGGCCTCCGTGAGACGACGCAAGGGGAGCCAGAAGGCCCTCGCCACAGAGTTGCTGGCCACTTTCGACGCCGTCTACGTGACACGCGTTCAGAAGGAGCGCTTCGAGTCGGATGATGCCTATCAAGCCGCAAGGCGAGGGTACGCGATCACACAGGATGTTCTCGCGTGGGCGCAGGCCGACGCGCTCGTGATGCACCCGCTCCCCAGGGTCGATGAGCTGGCCTATGAACTGGATCAGGACCCCCGGGCGATATACTTCCGGCAGGCTGCTTACGGCCTGCCCGTGAGGATGGCCTTGCTCGCGGCGCTCCTGGGCAAGCGTCCGGTCAAGGTGAAGCGAGCGCGCAAGGGAGACTACAGGCCGGAGCCGCGCCACGAGGTGGACTTCCGCAAGATGGCGCAGCTCAAGTGTCCGAACCCGCTTTGCGTGACAAATCATGAGGCCTATCTCGGGCCGCGCTTCACGTTCGTGAAGCGCGTTTCAGACCTCGTGGCGTGTGCCTATTGCGAGCAGGAAGTACCATCACCTCTAGGGGCGGCGAGCCGCGGATGACCCATGGTGGCAACAACGTGCTCATCCGAGGTGGCCGCCTCTTCGACCCCGCCGCAGGAATCGATGGCATCGGCGACGTGCTTGTCCGGGACGGGGTCATCGCCGCCATAGGAGGAGCCGTAGAGAGCCGGCCGGGCGAGGTGCTGGACGCCGCCGGCCTGTACGTGCTGCCCGGTCTCATGGACATGCACGTGCACCTCCGGGAGCCCGGGCAGGAGCACAAGGAGACCATCACAACCGGGACGCGGGCAGCGATTGCCGGCGGGTTCACCGCCGTAGCGTGTGAGCCCAACACAGTTCCGCCGTGTGACTCGCCTCAGCGTCTTGCGGCGGTGATTGCCATTGCCGAGCGAACTGCTGCGGCTCGCGTCTTCCCGAAATGCGCTATCACGGTGGGGCAGAAGGGACGCGCGCTCACCGATTTCGGAGCACTTCGCGCCGCCGGCGCGGTGGCCGCCAGCGACGACGGCCTGTGTGTGAAGGGTGAGGAAGTGATGCGACGGGCAGTGTCGTCTGCAAGGGAAGCGGGTCTGCCGCTGACGCTGCACGTGGACGGTCCGGCCATGATCGAGCGTGACATCGCCCTCGCAGCGGAGGGTGGTTGGGCGGTTCACTTCTCACACGTCAGCCTGGCAGAGGAGGCGGAACTGATTGGCGAGGGGCGGGCAAAGGGACTTCGCGTGAGCGGTGAGGTCACGCCCCACCATGCGGCGCTGAGCGCAGACGATGCGCCAGGCGGCGACGCGAACTTCAAGATGACCCCACCTCTGGCCTCCGCAAGAGATGTGGCGGCCCTCCGCAGGGCGCTCGTCGACGGCGTGCTGACCGTCATCGCCTCGGACCATGCGCCGCATTCGCCGTCGGAGAAGGCGGTCTCCTACGAGGATGCGCCTCCCGGCGTCATCGGGCTCGAGACGGCTCTCGCCGTGATCTGGACCCATCGGGTGGAGGCCGGCGATGTGTCGCCAGACGCAGTCGTGAGGGCCCTGACATCGGGGCCGGCAGAGGTGTTGGGGTTGCCGGCGCCAGGTCTGCGTGAGGGCGCGCCCGCGGACATCGCACTCTTCGATCCCAAAGGCGCCTGGATCGTGGAGCCGGAGCGATTCAACTCGAAGGCGCGCAACTGCCCCTTCGCAGGGCACAGGCTCCAGGGCAAGGTGATCGCCACGCTTGTGGGTGGGCGGGTCGTCATGAGAGAGGGGGGCATCTTGGGAGTGGGAGCAGCCTAGTGGAAGCGATTCTCGTGCTTGAGGATGGCACGGTCTTCGAGGGCCGGAGCATCGGGCAGCCGCGGCGGACGCTAGGCGAGGTGGTCTTCGACACGGCGATGGTGGGGTACCAGCAGTGCCTCACCGACCCCTCCTTCCGGGGGCAGATCCTCACTTTCACCTATCCCTTGATCGGCAACTATGGCGCAAACACCGAGGACTTCGAGTCGAGCATTTGCCAAGCGGCCGGTGTCGTCGTCCGCGAGGCGTGTGGCGAGCCGAGCAACTTCCGCTCAGAAGGGGGGCTGGGCGAGTTCCTCGAGGAGCATGGGATCGTAGGCATAGCCGGCGTAGACACTCGCGCGCTGACGCGCAAGCTTCGTTCAGCCGGTGTCATGATGGGCGCGATCTCCACCGACGAGAGTGCAGGTGAAGTGCTGCGCCGGATCAAGGAGAGCCCGAGCTACGATGAGATCGATCTGGTGGAGCAAGTGAGTACGCAGACGCCGTACGAATGGCAGCCCGGCATCGCGACGGGCAAAGCGCAACCGCAGATGGACTTCGAGCACCGCCTGAAGATCGTGTGCATCGACTACGGCATGCGCGACAGCATCCTGAAGAACCTCCACGCGGTCGGCTGCCGCTGTATCGTGATGCCCTGCAAGGCGACCTCTGATCAGGTGCTGGAGGAGAAGCCCGATGGAGTGCTTTTGTCGCCCGGCCCGGGCGATCCAAAGCGGCTCACCTACGCGGTCGAATGTGTGAAGGGGCTCCTCGGGCAGGTTCCCATCTTCGGCATCTGCCTTGGGAATCAGATGCTGGCGACGGCCCTCGGCGGCACGACCTTCAAGCTGAAGTTCGGTCACCGTGGTGGCAACCATCCAGTCAAGGACCTGAAGACAGGCCGAGTCACGATCACCTCGCAGAACCACGGCTACGCCGTCGATCCACAGAGCGTCGAGGGATCGGGAGCTGTCGTGTCTCGGATCAACCTCAACGACGAGACCGTAGAGGGTCTGGAATGCGAAGGGCTGCGCGCATTCTCCATCCAGTACCACGCCGAGGCGAGCCCCGGCCCGCTCGACAGCCGCGGCATCTTCAAGCAGTTCGTGGACCGGATACGAGAACCACATCGGTGGGTGGAGATCGAGCCGGAGATCCATTAGGCGACTGACCGCCAAGGAGCTATATGCCCAGACGCACTGATCTGAAGAAGGTGATGGTCATCGGGTCCGGCCCGATCGTGATCGGGCAGGCGGCGGAATTCGACTACGCGGGCACGCAGGCATGCAAGGCACTCCGCGAAGAGGGCATGGAGGTCGTGCTCATCAACTCGAATCCCGCGACCATCATGACCGACACCAACATGGCCGAGCGGATCTACGTCGAGCCGTTGACACTCGAGTTCGCGGCCCGCATTATCGAGCAGGAGAGGCCCGAGGGACTGCTCGGCACGCTGGGCGGCCAGACCGGCCTGAACCTGGCAACACAGCTTGCCCGTGCGGGCGTACTGGACAGGTTCGAGGTGGACCTGCTGGGCACATCGCTCGGGGCCATCGAGAGGGCGGAGGACCGCGATCGATTTCGGGAGACGATGCGCGCCATCGGCGAGCCGGTCCCCGACAGCGCGATCATACATACGATCGAAGAGGCGATCGAGTTCTCGCGCACGATCGGCTTTCCCGTGATCGTGCGTCCGGCCTACACCCTTGGGGGCACCGGCGGGGGGATTGCCTGGGATGAGGAGCAGCTCCGCGACATCTGCGAGCGCGGCCTGAAGATGAGTATGATCCGCCAGATCCTTCTGGAGCAGTGTGTGATCGGATGGAAGGAGATCGAGTACGAGGTGATGCGGGATGCGGCCGACACGTGCATCACCGTGTGCAGCATGGAGAACCTGGACCCGATGGGCATCCACACCGGCGACTCCATAGTGACGGCCCCCGCCCAGACCTTGGGCGACCAGGAATACCAGATGCTGCGAACCGCCTCCCTGAAGATCATCAGAGCGCTCGGCATCGAGGGGGGCTGCAATATCCAGTTCGCGCTCAATCCCCACAGCTATGAGTACTACGTCATTGAGGTCAATCCGAGGGTGAGCAGGTCGAGCGCGCTCGCCTCCAAGGCCACCGGCTATCCGATAGCTCGCGTGGCCGCGAAGATCGCAGTCGGGCTGCGGCTCGATGAGATACCCAATGCGGTCACACAGAAGACGTTGGCCTGCTTCGAGCCGACCATCGACTACGTGGTGGTGAAGATTCCGCGCTGGCCTTTCGACAAGTTCGCCCTCGCCGACCGGACAGTCGGCACCCAGATGAAGGCCACGGGAGAGGTGATGGCCATCGATCGCACCTTCGAGGCGGCGCTGCTGAAGGGCGTCAGATCGCTGGAAATTGGCGCCTACGGGCTGCGCTCGAAGACGGTCTCGCAGTGGGGCGAGATGCAGGTCGAGCAGTGCCTCCGGGAGGCCACGGATGAGCGTTTGTTCGCCGTTGCAGAGGCCTTCCGCCGCGGGATGATGGTCCAGGAGGTCGCGGAGCTCTCCCGCATCGACCCCTGGTTCCTCCAGAAGATAAAGAACATCGTGGACCTCGAAGGTGAGATTCGGAAGGCCGGTCCGGATGGGCTCACCGACGAGTTGCTCACGCGGGCGAAGCGGTGTAGCTTCTCAGATCACGAGATCGCCGATATGCTGCGCATATCGGCGCCCGAACTCCGGGGCAGGCGAGCCGGGCTGAAGCTCATCCCACCGTACAAGATGGTGGACACGTGCGCGGCCGAGTTCGAGGCGGTGACGCCTTACTACTACTCGACCTATGAGACGGAGTGTGAGGTGGAGGTCGCCGAGAAGCCCCGCGTCATCGTCATTGGCGCCGGGCCGATACGCATAGGCCAGGGGATCGAGTTCGATTACTGCACGGTGCACGCGGTGTGGGCCCTGCACGAGGAGGGCTATCAGTCGATCATCATCAACAACAACCCGGAGACCGTGTCCACCGACTTCGACACCTCCGACAAGCTGTACTTCGAGCCGATCACCGAGGAGGACACCCTCCACATCATCCGGCGGGAGAAGCCGGAGGGCGTCGTCGTGCAGTTCGGCGGCCAGACAGCGATCAACCTTGCCGGTGTGTTCCACGCGAATGGTGTCACGATTCTTGGAACGCAGTTCGAGGGGATCGACGTCGCGGAGGACCGGGATAGGTTCGAGCAGATGCTGGGGGAGCTCGACATCTCGAAGACCCCGGGCCGCGGTGTGACCTCGGCCCAGCAGGCAGCGGAGACGGCCCGCGACATCGGCTATCCCGTACTCGTGCGTCCCTCTTACGTGCTGGGCGGCCGCGCCATGGAGATAGTCTACTCGGAGGAGGAACTGCTGTCGTATATGCATCTCGCCACTGACGTGTCTCCTCGGCATCCTATCCTCGTGGACAAGTACGTCGTAGGTACGGAGCTCGAAGTTGACTTGATCTGCGATGGGAAGGAGGTGCTCATCCCGGCGATCATGGAGCACATCGAGCGCGCTGGCGTGCACTCCGGCGACTCGATGGCGGTCTGCCCGCCGGTGAGTCTCAGCCGTGAGGTCCAGGAGACCGTCGTGGACTACTCCGCTCGCCTTGCCAAGGCGCTGGATGTGCGCGGCCTGATGAACATACAGTTTGTGCTCGACGGCAACCAGACGCTCTATGTGCTCGAAGTCAACCCCCGCGCAAGTCGCACCGTGCCCTACCTGTCCAAGGTCACCGGGATCCCGATGGTCAACGTGGCCACGAAGTGCATGCTTGGGCGAAAGCTGCGTGAGTTGGGCTATGAGCCAGGCCTGTTCCCCGCCCGTCCCTACTACGCGGTCAAGGCCCCCGTCTTCTCCTTTTCCAAGCTGACGGAAGTCGATATCAACCTCGGGCCGGAGATGAAGTCGACGGGCGAGATAATGGGCATCGATCCCGATTACTCCAAGGCCCTGTACAAAGCGATGGTGGCGTCAGGCGTCGGCGTGCCCAGCCGAGGGACGCTGATCGCAACCATCGCAGACCGGGACAAGGAAGATGCCAGCGAGCTTATCCGGGAGTTCACTGAGCTCGGCTTTCGGGTCTACGCGACGGCCGGGACGCAGCGGCATCTCGAGAGGGCCGGGGTCACAGCAACGCCAGTGAAGAAGATCAGCGAAGGAAGCCCCAACATCATTGACCTGGTGCGGTCAGGTGAGATCGACCTGGTTCTTAACACGCTATCGCCGGAGCGGAACCCCGAGCGGGAGGGCGCTCGCATCCGCCGCGCCTCTGTGGAGTTGAATATCCCTTGCCTCACCTCCCTCGATACGGCCCGTGCCCTCCTCCTCGCCCTCTCCTCCCGCAAGGAGGGAGAGGAGTTCCCGCTCGTTCCCATCAACGAGTTCGCAGAGGTGACCGGTCCCGCCGCTTAGAAGTGCAGCCCAGACACAGAGGTCGCTTGTTCGTCAACGGAGAACGTCTCTGCATGAGGCACTGACGAGTTGATGCGATGCCCGAGCGAGTGCACCTGACGTTCTTCGGCACGGCCGCGGGCTACCCGACCGAGCGGCGGCCGCACACGACCTCCATCGGGGTGTGGCGAGGGGAGGCCCTGTACCTGTTCGACACAGGCGCCTCCGTCGCGTCGCAGTTCGCGCGCCGGGGGATCGCGCCCGACGCGCTGCGAGCCATCTTCCTCACACACCTCCATGCCGACCACGTCGGCGGCCTGGCGCCGCTGCTCCAGTCCATCCAACTCAACGGGCGAACAGCACTCCTGCCTCTGCATGTCCCCGACTGCTCCCTCGACGGTCTCAGGGATTACCTCCGCCTTGTCTACCTCTTCCCAATAGACGACTTCGAGCTTCAGCTCGGCCCCGTCGCCGGAGGCGTGTGCTACGAGGAGGAGGGGATGAGCGTCGAGGCGATTGTGAGCCGGCACCTTGTAGCCGGAGAGGAGAGGCGGCGGGAGATCGGCGCCCGTGTGGAGACTCAGGCGTTCTCCTATCGCGTCCAGGCCGACGAGAAGACAATCTACCTGTCAGGAGACATCGCCGAGCCGGAGGAGGCGGCCGAGCACGCCATGGGCGCTGACGTCGCCGTGGTCGAGCTCGCGCACTTCGAGCCTGAGGGACTGGGTGCAGCTCTCGTCGGATCAGATGTGAAACGTCTCTTTGTCACGCACCTGCTTGCCTCCTTCGAGCCACTCGAGGCGGAGATCCCAGACCGTATCATGGCGGCCGGGTACGAGGGGGAGGTCATTGTCGCCCAGGATGGAACGGAGATCGAGCTGTGACGCGAGCCTGCGCGAGGTGAGGGAGGGGTGAGCATTGCCACACGCCTGAAGTCCGGCGCCAAGCGCCTGGCGCGAGCCACGATGGGCGCCATATCTCCCGCCCTTCTGCGCCGCATTCAACTCTCCCGCGCGCGTCGACCCTACCTACGCGAGCCGGTCCGCGGGCCGCGGCGGCTGCTGTTGGAGCCGACCACGGGCTGCAACCACCGGTGCATCATGTGCTGGGACCACAGTCCCCGTCTCTCCAGGCCAACGCCTGCCAAGCACATGCCCTTTGACCGCCTCGAAGCCCTTCTGCGCGAGATGGCGGACATGGGAACAGAGGAGGTATGGCTGGCAGGACGGGGAGAGCCCCTTATCCATCCGAAGGCGCTCGAGATCCTGCGGCTCATAGGCGCCCTGGGCATGAGGAGCATCGTCACCACCAACGGAGCGCCCCTCACGGAGGAGCTTGCCGACCGGCTATGTGACTGGGGTCTGCAGCAGATCAGCCTATCCATCGACTCAGGGACCCCGGAGACCTACGCGAAGGTCCATGGCGGGCCGCCCGCGGACAGGACGAGGATTCTCGGCCTCATCAGGCATCTGTCGCGACGCGAGCACGGGAAGCCCCGCGTACTCGTAAGCATGGTGCTCTCGCAGTGGAACTTTCGTGAGCTGTTGGACCTCGCGCGAGATGCGATCGACGCAGGCGCCACCGGCATCGTAGTTGGGGGCATGCGGCCGGTGCCATTTGACTCCACAGACCTCGCTCTCACTGAGGAAGACTGGGCGCGCGTGCGGGAGGACCTCGTCGAGGCGGCGCAGTTGGCGAGTGCCAGTGGCGTCGACTTGGCCGTGGACAACGTTCGACCGGCCGAGAGATCGAGGACTGAGGCCTGGCCGTACGAGCAGATGGCGTGCTTCATCGGCCATCTCTTCGCCGTGATCGATGTCGAGGGCACTGTCCATGGCTGCTGCACCTGCCAGAACGCGCTCGGCGCGCTCAGCGAATCCACATTCCGGAGCATCTGGTGGTCCTCCCAGTATCGCATGTTCCGAAAGGTACTGAGGGAGATGCCGAGCACCGAGCTGACTCCTCCTCGCTGCGAATGCCGCCACGGCTGCGGCCACATTCCGGAGAACGCTCGCCTCCACCAGCAGTTTGGCTTCAGATTCGCGACGGCCTTGCCGGATCGCTCCCTCGTCACTCGCGCCGATGCGGCCAGTGCCGTGTGCCGTTATCTCGACAACGTCTTGCCGGCGCGCGAGCGTGACGTTAGCTTCGCCGACCTGGTTGAGAGCGATGTTAGGGAAGCCGCCTCGCGTCTTCGGCAGGTGGGTGCCATGGCAGGGGTCGGCTCGATGGATGGCGTCTTGCTATTCGAGCCTCGTCGACTCGTGGCGCGCGGGGAATTCCAGGGGATACTCGAGCGAGCACTCGTCGCGGCCGCCATCCCGCCTGGCCGGGCAGTATCTCTGTCCCTGCAGTCCAGGGCGGGAACGGGATATCCCGCGGAGCCGCTTCGCGAGCACGACATGGCGAGATGGCTGGCGGCCCTGTGTGCTAGTCTTGCCGGAGAGCAACCCCCGAATGGGCGAAGGGCGACAGCAGGTTAGCTGGCGGGCGAGCATGGCGCGCGTACCCGGCCTCAAGCGGCTGTGGCGCAGTCTCCGTAGCCTTTGGTGGCGGCTCTGCGACGGGGCTAGCGCTGGCTACTGGCGAGCGCGGGCCGCCCTGCCACTCGGTTTGAAGGCGAAGTACCGCGTTTCGACCGTCTGGGGCGCTGCCGCCACCCACGAGACAGGGGGAGAGAAGAGCCATCCGAAGGGGTGGCTTGACTGCGACGAGGTGCTCTGGCGCTACGTGTTCCCCAGATTCGGGTGCAAGGATTGGTATCGCTACCTCGGCGAGCGGTACTGTACGACCCCCCGAGCGTGTGCCCTGAGCCTGTGCTGTGGCGACGGCCATGTCGAGCGAGACCTCATCAAGTACGGGATCTGCAATGCCGCCGAAGGCGTTGATATCTCGCCCGAGGCAGTGGCAGTGTGCCGGGCTGCCGCTGCTGAAGTGCGCTGCGACCGTCTATCGTATCGCGTCGCTGATATCGAACGCGAGCGACTCCCCGCACGCAAGTACGATCTCATCGTCGCCTGGATGGCTCTGCATCACCTCCGTCGGCTGGGCTATGTGTTGTGCGAAGTCCGGCGCGCCCTCGCGCCCGGCGGCATCTTTGTCGCGAACGAGTATATCGGCCCGCCCAGGTTCCAACTCCCACGCGCCCAGGTCGAGACGGCCAACGCGCTTCTCCGAGAGATCCCGGCACAGCTTCGCCGTATCCCCCCTTCCGGCCGGGTGAAGGACCGTTGCGACCCAGCGCCCCTGGGCCGCATGCTCCAGGATGACCCCTCGGAGGCAGTCAGCTCGCACCGCATCATCCCAGCCGTCCGCCGCCATCTGGAGATCCTCGAGCGCGTCGACTACGGCGGCTCCCTGCTGATGATTCTCCTCAGCGGCATTGCCCAGAACTTCGACAGCTCGGACGCGGAGCACCGGGCCGTCCTGGACCGGCTGTGTGCCGCCGAGCGAGAGGCCCTGGCCAGCGGCAAGCTGGCCAGCGACTTTGCCTTCATTGTGGCGAGGGCCCGGTGACACGGCCGTGGCCGGTGGGCCCTCGGCATGGTGGTTGGCCCGACCGCGATCGCAGGTGCGACGCACTTATTGGTTGAAAATGAGCCGAGGAAGAGTGAGCCACGATGGCCCTATCTGAGAGAATCATCCTCCACGTCGACATGGATGCGTTCTACGCGGCGGTCGAGCAGCGCGACCGCCCTGAGCTTCGCGGTCGCCCGGTGATCGTGGGAGGGACGCCGGAAGGCCGCGGCGTCGTGTCTGCAGCCTCCTACGAGGCGCGGGAGTATGGTGTGCATTCTGCCATGCCGGCAGCGCAGGCCGTCCGCCTCTGCCCCGACGGCGTCTTCCTCCCGGTTGACTTCAGGAAGTATGAGGCCGCCTCCGGGCAGGTGATGGGGATACTGGCGCGGCACTGCGAGCTCATCGAGCAAGTGTCGATAGACGAGGCGTTCCTGGATCTGACGGGCCGCGCTGGGGACTTCCGAGAGGCCAACCAGATCGCGAAGAGGATCAAGCGGGAGATCAAGTCCGAGCTGAAGCTGACGGCCTCCGTCGGAGTCGGCCCCAACAAGTTCCTGGCGAAGCTCGCCTCAGAGCAGGAGAAGCCCGACGGACTCGTCGTCATCCGGCCCGACCAAACACAGGGCTTCCTGGCCCCGCTCCCCGTTCAGAAGATCTGGGGCGTGGGGCCGAAAACGGGGGCTCAGCTGGAGACAGCAGGCATAAGGACCATCGGCGACGTGGCGGCCGCGCCCGTGGGAACGCTTCGCCATGTGCTGGGCGCGTGGGCAGACGTCGCGCGCGAGCTCGCGCGCGGCATCGATGAGCGACCTGTCGAGCCGGCGAGGGAGGCGAAGTCGGTCAGTGCTGAGCACACCTTCCCGAACGATCTGCACGATATCGCCGAGATGCGGCGCGCGTTGGCTGCCATGAGCGAAGAGGTGGCCGGACGACTCGCACGCGAGGATGCCAGGGCGCGGACGCTCGGCGTCAAGGTGCGGTTCGCCGAGTTCCGCACGATAACCCGCCAGACGAAACTTGCCGAGCCGACGGACCAACCGGCGGTGATTCGGCGCATCGCACACGAGTTGCTCGATGCTGTCGATAGAGGGGAAGAGGGGGTCCGCCTGCTCGGCGTACGCGCGGCCGATCTCGAGCACGGCCCCGGCCAACTTTCCCTGTTCGATGAAGGGGCTCAGCGCCGCGGCCAGCTCGAGAGGACGCTCACGTACCTGCGCAGACGCTATGGACCCGATGCCGTCAGGTGGGCCCGTGAGATCGGGGAGGGGCCTTGAGGGCGCACCCCTCCTTTCTCTTACGTGCTTTGCCAACGCAATGACGGCTTCAAAGGCCTCCAGGTAGTCCTGCGGCCAGTTCTTACACCTTTCACCTGCGTGCCAGCATCGGCGATCGGTTCCGCTCTATACCAGGGACAAAACGGTCGGGTTCCGCGTCTAACAAGGCGAGTGTGCCACCGCGGGAGGAGGGACAATGGACCGCCGCTGGGCGTCCGGGGCTCCGGGTTGTTTCGGCATCTTCTGAGTTCGCGCAACACACGAAGCTCGCCCGGTCTGCCGCGCAGATGGTCGGCGGGAGCTGGTGCGCAAGCGATAGTGTAAGGGGGAAGCTAGCATGAGGAAGTGCGTCGCATGTGTGATGATGCTCGTCTTGGCTGCGGCGGCCCGATGCACAGCCGGCGAGGAGCGGACGGAGTTCCAGCAGTTCCTGCACCTGTACGCCCATGGCCGGTGGGCCGTGGGAAACTGGCTCATTGAGGGTGGTGAGAATGTTCTGCGAGTGCGCTCCCAGGGATCGGTCGGGGCGATGGCCTTCGGGCCCGGCCGGGCCGAGCTGGCCTACTGCTCCGAAGATGAATCCGGCCGGTCGCACCTGTGGGTCGTGCCGATCGACCTGTCGTCGGAGCCAATCGAGCGGGGCGAGATAGACGCGCGCTCACGCCTCCTGTGGACCGCGCCGGAGGACGTCTCGCTTGAGGGGCCGGTGCGCTGGGCGCCGAACGGGGTCAAGATCCTGGTTCGGGCTGTGACGGAGGATAACGGCGACCTCGTGTCTATCGACTACGTGTCGGGGCAGGCCGAGATACTCACCGATGGAGCCAACGTGCTCGACGCCGTGTGGAGTCCAGGCGGCAGCCAGGTCGCCTATGTCACGGTGTCTGATGGGAGGCGAGCGGTATGGGTGCAGAGCGTTCCGGCGGGCGAGCCCGAATACATCGGCCGGGGAGGCTTCGACCTCAGATGGTCACTGGACGGCGATCTGACATGGCTCCGTCCCGACTCCGACCGTTCTTGGACTGAATTCCTCTGGCGGCCTGGGCTGGCCGAGCCGGAGGAGATGGGTCCGCGACCTGCGCGCCAGGCCGACGCGCAGTGGTCGCCAGACGGCACTCTCTGCGCTGTCCTCGAGCCGATGGGGGAGGAGGACGAGAGGCAGTTGGTGCTCTATCCCGCTCGGTCGGCGAGCGGGGAGACCATCCCCACGCCGGAGGCCCACGCGAAGCAGCTGCTCGGCTGGTCGCCGGACAGCGATCTCCTTCTGCTGCTGACCGGGGACAATCATCTCCTGGTTGCCACTGCACACCCGGCGGCACCGCAGCTCATGCAAGTGATGAAGACAGAAGAGGCCGGTTCGTGGGCGCTGGATCACTTGACGAGCCGAGTCTCCCTCCTGCACACATCGACAATGGCCTGGCCGATGATCGTCCCAGATGCCGGAGGACCTGCCTGGTCGTCCGACGGTGAGCTGTTGGCCTACGTCTGTGTCGATGCAGATGTCCTGCGCAAGCGCTTTCCCGACACAGGCTGGACGTGGTCCCCGCCCCGGCCTTCTCTAAGTGTCGCGTCGTTCGCGCGTGAGTACAAGAAGCCCTCCGCGCTGACCGGCAACCCGGAGGTGGAGGAAGTTGTGAGCAACATCCGCAATGTGGGCCTCGCCATCCAGATGTACCTGGCTGACCACGGGGATACCTTCCCGCCGGTGTCCGACTCGGAGGGACTCATCCGGGTCTTGGACACGTACGTGAAGAGTCAGACCATCTACATGCGCCCTGGCACCGAAGATGACATCGTGGTGCGGTATGTCGTGCCGCCAGGGATATACTGGGGCAACCTCGGCCAGGGGGAGGTCGGCGTCGATAGGATGCCGGTCGCGGTCGTGGACTACCACCCCGATTTCTTCGCAATAGCGTATGGAGATGGACACGTCGAGTACTTCGAGCGGCGGGACGAGCACGCGCAGAAGATCGACGACTGGTGGACGGAGTTCGACGAACGCCGGAGCGTGGACCCTGAAGCACTCCCACCGCCGTTCGAGTAGGGGCAGATTCTGTTCCTTACCTCGGCCGTCGTCCCGATTCCCTCACCGGGCACTGGTCCAATGGCTCTCTACGAACTCGATGATGCAGCGGTTAACCTGCTCCGCCGCGTCAATCATCAACATGTGGCTCGCAGTATCAAGCACGTGCACGGTGGGATATCGAAACTCGCGCCGTACCAGGTCCGCAACCGGCAAGAATGTGGAGTCCATCGTTCCGACGAGGAATAGCACGGGCACGCTAATCTCCGAAAGGCGGGCGCGGCGTCGC
>JALGXV010000156.1 GCA_029821885.1 Candidatus Hebobacteria bacterium | reverse complement strand
AACCCCCTGGAGGCCTGCCTTCCCGCCTGCCGTTCGCAGGATGCGGTGCGCCTCGTGCCGGCTCATCGGGTCGCCGTAAACCGTGACGAAGAGAGCGCCCTGACCAGGGATGCTGCCGCGTTTGCTCACGTAGGCCATGAGCGCCTGCCGCGTCGCCTCCCCAAAAGGGACCACGCGTTCCTTGCTGCCCTTTCCCATCACCCGCAGCGTCCCCTCGTCCCAGGACACGTCTGCGAGGGTGAGGCCGCACAGTTCCGACACGCGCAGGCCACAGTCCAGCAGTGTGAGGATGACTGCCCGAAGGCGTAGGCCATTGAAGCTCCGGCCGCTGCACATCGCGAGCATCTGCTCTATCTGCTCGTGCGAGAAGGTCTGAACTACCTTCCTGGGGACACGCACCTTCTCCACCTTGTCCATTGGGTTTGTGGTCAGCCACTCCTCGCGCACCAGGAAGCGGAAGAAGGCACTCAGGGTGGCGCGGGCATGGTGGGCGGCCGCAGCACTCAGACGCTCTTTCTGAGCAGCAAGGAAGTCCCGGACCACCTCCGGTGTAACGTCTCCTGGCCGTGCAGCCAGTCCGTGACCATCCAGGTAGCGAGTGAATGCATCCAGTCGGGTTCGGTAGAAGCGGATTGTCTCGTCGGCAAGACTGCGGGCGCGACACCGACGGAGGAACGACTGCACGGCCTCGGCCAGTTCCTCGCTCGGCGTTTGCGGCTTTACAACGGAGAGCTTCGGACGTGTTCCCATGGTCAGCCTCCTTGCATCGGGTACTCGCGGAGACCGCCCAAGTGGGCTGCCGGTGCCCTCTGCCGGAGGTGGGGTTCGAACCCACACGCCGCTTGCGCGACCCGGGATTTTAAGTCCCGTGCGTCTGCCAGTTCCGCCACTCCGGCCCGGCCCCATTATAGCACGCTGCGGTTGCGCAGCCACTGCCTCGGGGGGCGCTCACCAAAGTCACGATCTCCCCTGCAGGACGACGGCGAACAGGGCCGCGACGATGAGCCACGCGACGACGCCTGCGGCCAACGCGAGCAGCAGCGGCACCCGGCCCACCAGAGCGTACACGACGGCGAGATAGATCACCCACGGTATTGCGCTCCACATCGCCGCGCGCAGGGAAATGCGCAGCGTGTCCGGACCATGTTCTTTCCCGACCCACCACCACACGTAGAGGGACACCGCGGGAACGGAAACGAGCAAGCCGGCGATGACGTATCGCCCCAGCCGTGCCAGGATTAGCAGCACGGCGATGAGTAGGGCTCCGAGGGCGGACTTCAGCAAGATGTCGGCGTAACCTACTGCAGATGGGCTTGCTGGCATCCCGACTCCTCCACTCTGACGCACCGAGCCGAGGCGGGTCCCAGACATAGCCTCGGCTCGACGGCTGTATGTTTGGGCTGAGGAGCATCCACTTCTGCGCGCTCCGGTGCAGGGCCTGCGTTCACGGCGCGCACAAACGCAAGGTTTGGCTGGCGCCGAGGCGTGGTATAGGCCATGTGTCTGCGTCACCCGCAGACGGGGCCCTCGTGCTGATTCCCCCCTCTAGGCGCGGGGGTCCCTCTTCTTCTCCCTGTCGGCCAGGAGGGCCCGCCTGCGTGCATCTGGTGGGCAGACCTGTCCCGTGGCTTGACAGTGATAGCAGCCGGTATTACGATCCCGCCATAGGTGCTACATGCGTGCCAGGGGTGTCACATGGGCGTCGTTCGTTCGGGTGTATCGATCCCGGACGGGCCACGCCATCGCCTAGGGCGGCCTCCGTTTCTCCGGGGGATCGCACCACGAAGCCATCCAGGACAGCCATCCAGCATGGACAGGAGAGAGTTCTTCGATCTCAGCGCACCGGAGTGGAATCGGCGCACGCCGGAAGACTTGCTCCCGCAGCTGAATCGGGTGGTCGCCGAGGCCAGGTTGCGTGCTGGCGATTACGTGTTGGACGTCGGCACGGGCACCGGTGTGCTGATTCCCTTGATTGCCGAGGCCATTGCCCCCCAGGGAAGATTGTTGGCGTTTGACATCTCTCTGCGGATGCTACTGGAGGCCCGCCGGCGAATCCATGGAGAAACAGTGCTGCTCGTGCAGACGGATGCTCATCATCTGCCCATCCGGCCGGGCAGCTTCGACCGGGTAGTGTGCAACGCGGCCCTGCCCCACTTCGGCGACCGTCGACGGGCCCTGCAGGAGCTGATCGGCACGCTCCGCGTCGGGGGGTCGATCGTCATATCGCACCCGATCGGCCGCGAGGCCGTGAATGCCCGGCATCGCGAGGCGGGCGGGCCGGTGGCCGAAGACAGAGTGCCGCCGCCGGAGGACATGGAGATCCTCTTGCGCGGTATTGGCCTGGCGGATACTGTGGTGATTGACGAGCCCGAGTTCTATCTGGCGCGCGCCAGGAAGACCTGACCGGCGTCTGCTGAGGCCGGAGGCCAGTGTAGAGGCATCTCGACTGGGCCGCAAGTGCCGAGCGACTTAGGGACAACAGGCCGGGTCGGAGTGTAGCGAACAACGAATCAGGGAGGGGGACATGCAGCTCACCCGTGGCGCAGTGTTGTGCAGTGCCGTGCTCTGGCTCTGCATCATCGCGGTCTGTGCGAGTTCCGCGCAGACTGCGACGCCGAAGGAGCTCGACGACGCGGTGGCAGTGTTCCGGCACTTCTCGCCCGAGGCACTGGACGAAGACGACTGGGAGGCCAGGCAAGGAGAGGCCGAGAAGGCATGGGAGGTGCTGAAAGAAGCAGGCGCGCAAGGCGCGCAGCGCCTCAAACAAGAGCTGGAACGCATAGAGGAAGCTGAGGAGAGCGACGACTACTTCAAGCTGGTCGCTGCTGCGATCGTGTGGGAGATAGGCGGGCTGGACGAAGCGCCGACGGTAACGGGGATCTGGAAGTCCACAGCTTTGACTGCCGAGTACCGGCTCGTGTTCCTCACGGCCTTCGAGGCCGCTCGAACTCAGAACCAAAGAGCGTTGCCGATGCTCAGAGCCTGCCTGGGGGACAAGGACGGCGAGGTGGTCCTCCTCCCGCATGGCACGTTCGGCTGGCCGCTGACGCACGAGTTCCTCTGGGGCTCCTTCGGGCCCACCGGGCTTCCCGAGCTGACACGCATCCTCGCGACATCGTCGGACCCGGTGGAGCTCGAGTCGGCGACGCAGTTGCTGGCGCGGGCGCAGTATCTCAGTGCACTGCCGCGGATCCGGGAGCTTGTCGCTCACGGGTCAGTGGACGTTCGCGGGGCAGCAGTTCGCGCACTTGGTGCCTACGGGCATCCCCAGGACCACGAACTGCTGGTCTCCGGCTTGAGCCTGGAGGACCCGCAGGAGCTGCACCACTATGTGTTCGCGCTGTGCGAGTACGGGGACCTGCGCGCGGTGCCAGGGATCATTCCCCTGCTTTCGACCAGTGACGAGGAACTCAAGCGAGAGGTAGTCGTCTGTCTGGCGCTCCTCCTTTGCCCCGAGTCGCTGGAGGCCCTCAAAGCCGATGCAGAGAGGCAGGTAGCAGAGCAGGGGGAAAGTCTCTTGGCCAGAGGAGTCCAGAGCGTGCTCGACAGGCTGGGGCTGGATTGGGACGCGTACGCGGCCAAGTCAACCAGCGAGAAGGAGGCAGCGCTGGCAAAGCTGCGACACGAGTCGCAGGAAGATGTCTGGCCCTCCGACCCCTCGTCGGCCAGCCGGGATGGACTGCTGCAGGCGGCTGAGGCATGGAAGACGAATCGGCGTTTCAGCGAGTTCGCCGATGAGGGTGCTGGCGTCAGGCGAGCCCGGGAGCTGCTGACGGCCGCGACACCCGCTGACATTAACCTGCTGCTGGAAGTGAAGGCAGCACTGCTAACGCGTCTGTCCGACGAGTGCCTGTATGACACACGCCTACTGGACTTCGCGGTCGCCTGGGTCGGCCGCTCTCGTTACCGGGCAGAGCCTGGCGTGTGCGACGAGGTTAAGCCTGTCACTTGATCTGGCCCCAGGTTGGCGGCCGTGGATCGGCGGTCTGGGAAGACCGCCGAAGCAGCGCCCGCCCCGACCAATTGGCATAGCGGCATACCTCCGATGATGCGAGATATCATCGCCAACAAGCGCGACGGCCGCGAGCTAACCTCCGAGGAGATCGGGCGCGCCGTCAACGAGTACACGGCCGGGCGAGCCTCCGAGGCCGAGATGGCCGCACTGCTCATGGCCATCGTGCTTCGGGGGATGACGCCGCGGGAGACGACCGATCTCACGCTGGCAATGGCCGACTCTGGGGAACGACTCGACCTCTCCTCGATACCGGGAACGAAGGTTGACAAGCACTCGACCGGCGGCGTCGGCGACAAGACGACGCTCGTTGTGGCGCCCCTCGTCGCCGCATGTGGCGTGCCCGTCCCCAAGATGTCTGGCCGTGCTCTGGGACACACGGGCGGCACCATCGACAAGCTCGAATGCATACCCGGTCTCATCACCGACCTCGCGCCGGACAGATTCTGCCGCCAGGTGGCCGAGATCGGGGTGGCGGTTGCCGCGCAGAGCGACCGGATGGCGCCCGCCGACCAGAGGATCTACGCGCTTCGGGATGCCACCGCGACCGTGGAAAGCATGCCCTTGATTGCCAGCTCGATCATGAGCAAGAAGCTGGCGGTAGGCGCGGACGGCATTGTGCTGGACGTGAAGGCAGGCAGCGGCGCTTTCATGCGGGATGTGCAGCAGGCTCAGGAATTGGCAAAGGCGATGGTGCAGATAGGGGCCGGGGCCAGCATGAAGGCGGTTGCTCTGGTCACCCGCATGGATGAGCCGCTGGGCTGCGCGGTGGGCGATGCGGTCGAGATGATGGAGGCGATCGCGACACTGGCGGGAGACGGACCGCCAGACTTCGTGGAGCTGTGCGAGATCGTCGCCGGCCACATGCTTGCCCTGGGCGGCGCGTGCTCCGATCCGGAGGAAGGCCGACAGCTAGCACGCCAGCGCCTGGTGGACGGGCGCGGCCTGGAGAAGCTGCGCGAGATGGTGCGCTGGCAAGGTGGCGACGGGGAGGTGATCGGCAATCCACAGGCGCTCATCCGAGGCGCAGAGCTCACTCCGGTCGCGGCGCCCCGAGACGGGGTAGTCGTGAGCATTGACGCACGCCGGGTTGGTGTCGCGATACGCGAGATGAAGTCGGCCGCCGGCGATCATAAGCGAGTATGTGGAGCGCTCCTGCACAAGAAGGTAAGCCACACGGTGACACACGGCGAGCCGATCGCGACAGTGCTGGCACCTGCAGGGATGGGAGATGCTGTACGGCAGGGCGCGGAGCAGTTGGCTGCCTCGTTTGCCGTGGGAGAGAAGGCTGCCCGGCCAGGCCCGCTGATCGGTGTGATAGAGACGTGACAGGGGAGGCGCGCTTGAGACCGCGAGGCGATGCGCCGCTAGGGCTGTCCCTTCTTCGGGCGCGCCGGGCTCACTAAGAGGCGGCGACCGTTGTACTCGCGTCCGTTCAGGGAGGCCACTGCACGCTCCACCGAGTCGGCGTCGTCGAGTTCGACAAAGGCGTAGCCGCGGGATCGACCCGTGGTCGGATCCTGGATTACCCGCAAGCCGACGACACGCCCGAACTCCGCAAAGAGCACGGCCAGGTCATCCTCCGTCGTGCGCCACGGCAGGTTGGCCACGTACACTGTAGAAACGTGTCGCCCCACGACACCTCCCTTCGACCAATCGCCCGATGCTGGGCAGTCCGTTAGCACCCTCGACCGGCAGGCAGCCTTCTGCTGTCGAGGCATAGTCGCGGGAGATGTTGCAGCGAGGTATCACAGTTGCGAGTTGCCATCGACGAGGAGGTCGTTTTGACGGCGTCGCGGGAAGTCCTGGCGAAGCCGAGCCGCTCTTGGTCCCCAATGGGGGATTTCCGAACAATCCGACACACATCAGATCCGCCGGACCGCCCGCACGGCCCCACGGAGGGCACAGGTCGCTTGGTAGCAGCTTCTCTAGCGGACTCTGACGTTCGCGGCCTTCAGGCCCTTCGGGCCTTGAGTCACGTCGAACTCGACTTCCTGGCCCTCGTAGAGGCTCTTCCGGCCAGGAACGTTGCTCACGATGGCCGAGTAGTGGACGAATACGTCGCCCTCCTCGCTTTCGATGAAGCCATATCCCTTGGCGTCATCGAACCATTTGACCCTGCCAGTGGGCACCGCCAACCTCCTCTACATTCAGTCTGAACGACAACGGAAGAAGGCTGACGACGAACACGGGCAAGTCTTCACGCCGCGCTCAGACCCAGATGCGCGCTTGGGCGACGCCCAAGCAAGGCAGAAAATAGCATCAAGTCTGCCTCATGTCAAGGCGCGGCCGAGAGATGGGGCATCGACCTGCTGGTGCCAGCAACGTGCTGCACCACTGCCAGGAGAAATCTCGCGCGCAGCGAACGCCCTAAGCCATGAAGGCAAGAGAGAAGGCGGAGAGGATACTCGCTCGCTTCCGCGACGTCGTGGACGCCGAGATCCTGCGCGCCCTCGAGCAGAGACCAAGGATCCCGCTCTACGAAATGTTACGATACCATCTCGGCCTGGGCCACTTGGAGGCCGGGACTTTGGCAGTGGCCACAGGCAAGCGGGTGCGGGCCGCTCTCTGCTGTCTCTCGTGCGAAGCCGTCGGAGGCGAGGCAGAAGCCGCCGCGCCGGCGGCAGCGGCCGTCGAGTTGATTCACAGCTTCACTTTGCTCCACGATGATGTCGCCGACGGCGATGCCACCAGGCGCGGTCGCCCAACTGTGTGGAAGCGATGGGGAGTCGCACAGGCGATAACCGCTGGCGATGCGCTCTTCTCGCTGGCTGACCTCGTCGCGGCGAAGCTGATAGACCGCGGCGTGCCGCCAGCTGAGACGCTGGCTGTCGTGGCGGAACTCAACGCGGCCACTCTGGCTCTATGCGAAGGCCAGCAGATGGACATCGCGTACGAGGGGCGCGCTGACATCGCGGTCGACGACTACCTCGCGATGGTTGCGCGTAAGACAGGCGCCTTGATGGCCGCTGCGTGCGGCGTGGGAGCGCATGTCGCTGGCGGCCCGGTCGAGAGCGCGAATGCGCTCCGCGATTTCGGACAGGAGTTGGGGGTGGCCTTCCAGATCACCGACGACATACTCGGGCTCTGGGGGACCCCGTCGGACCTCGGCAAGCCGGTCGGCAGCGATCTGAAGCGTAACAAGCGGTCCCTGCCCGTCGTCCATGCCTTGAGCGTTGTTGGCGATGCCGAGCGAAGCGGGCTCGCCGCACAGCTCGCAGAGGGCGTCACGCTGGACGAGGAGGCGGCGCGCATAGCCGCGCGGATGGAGGCGGTCGGGTCGCAGACCTTCTGCGAGGAAACCGCGCAGCAGTTCCTCGCGCGTGCGCTGAGCGCGCTGGACAGCGCCAACCTACAGCGCGAGCCCCGTGAGCAACTGCGCGCAGTAGCGACCTACTTGACCGAAAGGACCCAGTAGATGGCTCTGAAGGTGTTGATCAGCCATGGGATGAGTCAGGAGGATCTCGACCGCATCGGATCGGTCGCCGATGGAATCGTGGCCGAGCGGGCCGAGGACCTGAAGACGGCGATCGCGAAGGCCTCGGAGGCGGAGGTCATCCAGACCGGCCACTGGTCAGACGAGCTGTGGAAGTCCGCTCCCAATCTCAAGTGGGTGCAGTCGGGCGGCGCCGGGGTGGAGGGCTTCCTGACCCCGGAGTTCGTCGCCAGCCCCATCATCCTCACGAACGCCCAGGGCATCTACGCGATCCCAATAGCAGATCATGTCATGGCATTCGTCCTCCACTTCTCGCGGCAGTTCAACCATCTCGTCAGGTATCAGATGGAACGAAAATGGGCCGACTGGGGTGAGTTCCCGCTCGA
>JALGXV010000434.1 GCA_029821885.1 Candidatus Hebobacteria bacterium | reverse complement strand
CCCGATCCAATCAACCCAACCCTGATCTCCCGCTGTGCCATGTGGAGTGTCTCCCTGCGTGATGCTCTGCGCGACCAGCCGCTGCGTGGCGACCTCGCTGGCCCTGGTGATGTAGAGGTTGCACTTCGCAGGACAGGAGCGTGCCTCCTGCCCCGGCCTTGCGCCGTCCCCGTTGCACGGAGCCGAGCGGCACAGCAGTCCGCTACCAGACGGCTGCCTTAGGCCTGGGGTGGGCCCTGAGCAAAGCCGAAGGGTCTTGTCCCGCGCCCCTCCTCCCTTGCCTTCGGCATCCGCTGACGATGGGTGGAGGAGCCACTCCTACCCCGCCTCCATGAGCCCTGGGGGATCCACAACCTTCGCCTTCCTCTCTGCACGCGCATCTCCGTACTCGAACCAGGGGCCGTGCGAGTCCGCCTGGAACACAGAAGCCAGTTGGGTGCGAGGCATGGGCGAGGGAGATCAGATGGCGCTTGGCGCGGACCGCCAGACGTCCCGGTTGAAGGTGTTCCTCACCGGCGCGAGTGGCAAAGTCGGCCGCGTGCTTGCGCCGGCGTTCCGTGGCCTGTACGAACTCCGGACCCTCTACCGCCGCCCCGCGCCCGACGATCCGACGGCCGTCCTCGGCTGAGGCGCCCTTTGTCGAAGAGATCGTGCCCGCCAACATCGTCGGCGCCTACAACATCTTCGAGGCGGCGCGAGAGGCCGGAGTCCGGCGCATCGTCTACGCAAGCAGCTCCCATGTCGTGGGGTTCGTGACCGCCCGACACACGATCGACGTGAGCGATTCGTTTCAGCCCGAGACAACTTACGGGGCGTCGAAGGCATTCGGGGAGGTGCTCGGACGCTACTATCATGACCACTTCGGGATGGAATTCGTGGCGATCCGGATCGGCTGGCTGCTGCCGTACGATCACCCGGATCTCCGAACCAGCGAGTTCGAGCGTCTCATCTGGCTCAGCCCGGGAGACGCGGTGTCGTTGTTCCGACTGGCGATCGAGAAGCCGGACGTCGGCTATGCAGTCGTTTTCGGGACATCGATCACGTCTCAAGAGATCCTGAGCCTGCGCTCGGCCCGGGATATCCTCGGCTATGAACCCCAGGACGACGTCGTTGCCCGCTACGGGCCGGGGGCTCGCGAGCGGTGAGAGAAGGACCACAGGAGCAAACACGCATGCAGCAGGACAAGCCGTTCCGTGGAGTGTTCGTCATCGTCGTCACCCCATTTGATGAGCAGGGCAACATCGACGAGGAATCGCTTCGGGCGGAGGTCGAGTTCTGCCTAGAGGCCGGGGTGCATGGGTTGGTCATACCGGCCAACGCGAGCGAGTGGTTCACTCTCTCGGACGCCGAACGGCGTCGCGCAAGCGAGATCGTCGTGGAGCAGACACGGCGGCGAGCGCCGGTCGTGCTCAGCGTCACAGGCGGCTCCCAATGGGCCGCGGTGGAGATGGCGCAGGCGGCACAGGATATCGGCGCCGACGGCTTGATGGCGATGCCGCCGCCGCTCAAGCCGCCGCTTCGCGACGGCCTCTTCGAGTACTACCGTGGGATCTCGCAGATCGCTCGCGTGCCGATCATCATCCAGAACTGCCACCCGCCGCTCGGGACTCCCATGCCTCCCGACCTCCTGGCGCGCATGGTGGACGAGCTGCCGCAGGTGGACTATGTCAAGGAAGAGGCCGACCCGTGCACTCACCTGATGTCCCAGGTGAGCGAGCTGATCAAGGACCGGGCGAAGTTCAAGGGCATCTTCGGCGGCCAGGCTGGACGGTTCTTCATGAACGAGGCCGCCCGCGGCGCCTGTGGCACCATGCCCGCCTGGGAGACGCGCCACATCTACTACCGCATCCTGCCACTGCTGACGATGGAATCGCTCTACCCGATGGTGATCTACAAGGAAGTGCTCCGGCGGCGCGGCGCGATACGGACCGCGACGGTGCGCAACCCCAGCCATGCCCCGCTCGACGAGGTCGACCACCGCGAGCTCGACATTCTGCTCGACGAGCTGTCCGATCTGCTCACCGTGAAAGGCCCGTTCGCCTGAGGAGCGACCCGTGAAGATCGATCGCGTTTCAACCTTCGTCGTCGGCAACCCGTGGAAGAACTGGGTCATCGTCAGAGTTGATACAGATGACGGCGTCTCCGGCCTGGGCGAGGCGACGGCGATCACCTCCGCGCCGATGGCCGCCGAGGTCCAGGAGGTGTCTCGCTTCGCCATTGGGATGGACCCACGCGAGCCGCTGAGAGTGCTCGACGCGCTGGACAAGGGCGTGTTTCTGTCTGTGAAGGAGGCCGCCTGCGCGATCGAGATCGCCTGTTGGGACATCCTCGGCAAGAGCCTGGGCGTCCCCGTGTGGCGACTGCTGGGCGGCCGCGTGCACGAGCGCCTGCGCGTCTACGCAAACGGCTGGTACACCTGCCCTCGCGAGCCCGCTGCCTTCGCCGAGCGGGCCCGGCAGGTGACGGAGATGGGCTACACCGCACTCAAGTTCGATCCCTTCGGCACCGCCTACCTGAGCCTGGATCGGTCCGAGGAGAAGCTCTCGCTGGCCATCATAGGCGCGGTCAGGGAGGCGGTCGGGGAAGAGGTCGATCTGATGATCGAGGGGCACGACCGCTTCTCCACCGCGACCGCGACGCGCATCGGGCGAGCGCTGGAGGAGTTTCGTCCCATGTGGTTCGAGGCCCCGGTCCACTCGCAGAACATCGAGGCGACCATCGCCGTCGCCCGGGCCATCCCGGTCCCCGTGGCGGCCGGCGAGCGCCTCCGCCATCCGAGCGAGTTCGCGGCCCTGCTCGAATCCGGCGCCGTAGGGATCGTGCAGCCGGAGGCACTGCGATGCGGCGGAGTGAGCGGAGTGCTGCGCGCGGCCGCGCTGGCGCGGGCCCATGAGGCCCAGGTCGCCTGCCACCAGGCGCAGAGCCCACTCAACACGGCCGTCAACGCGCACCTCCACAGCACGATGCCGCACTTCCTCATCCAGGAGTGCTTCGACGACTTCCTCGTCCCGTGGGCCAAGCATGTGTTCAGGGGAGTTCCCGAGGTCGTGGACGGCTATCTCGCGCCCTCCGATGCCCCCGGCTTCGGCGTGGAGTTCGACGAGGGCGAGGCCGCGAAGCACCCCTACGGCGAGGACAAGATGGTCCGGCTCTTCGAGACCGGCTGGGAAAAGCGGGAGCGGTGACTTCGCCGGAGACTCGCACCGACGGCCCAGCCAGCCCGGAGGCGGCCGGGCGCCGCTGGAGCCAGGCGATCTCTCTTCGCGCGGTGCTGCTGGGCACTGCGCTGGCCGTGATCGCTGCGGTCGTCACTCCTTACACCAGCTACCTGAGCCGCACCTGGAACTTCGGCTGGGGAACGCTGCCCAATGGGCCGGTGGTCGTCGCCTTCCTGCTCGTGGCGCTGAACGGGCTGTTCCTCAGGTGGCGCGCCGCCCTGGGCTTCACCCGCGCCGATGTGCTCACCATCTACATCATCCTCACCGTGTCCGCGGGGTTGATAACCGTCCTCATCCCGTATACCGTCGGGCTGACCGCCTACCCCCTCTACCAGGCGCGGCGAGAGATCGGGTGGGAGGAGTCGGTCCTGCCGCACGTGCCG
>JALGXV010000016.1 GCA_029821885.1 Candidatus Hebobacteria bacterium | reverse complement strand
GAAGTGGGTCGGCCGTGCCTGGGCACTCGTCTCTGCGATGTGGAGGCGATCGCGCAGGCCGTGGCCAGGCTGGGCGTCACCTTCGAGACGCAGAATCCGGTGACCAGCATGATGGCGGACGCCTCAACAGGGAAGTTCAAGGACGACCTTCTCAATGAGCGGGTCCTGTCGGCCATTATCGAGTTCAGCGTCAAGCTGGAGCAGCTCCCCGAGCTCTTCCAGATTCTGAAGGAGGTCTCCGAGAAGATCGAGACAGTCTTCAGCCTCGACCTGGCCACCAAGATCGCGCCCGACGGTTCCGTTCCCACCGATCCCTATGTGGAGCAGGCTGCGCTCTGGGTCGCTCGCAACGGGAAGACGAACGTCGCCCTGGGGCGCCCCCTGGCGGCAGAGAGAAGCGGCAAATGACACACACGTTACACCGCACCGGTGGCGAGCAGTCGTTGTCGGAGGATTTCGTCATGCTCATGATGCCCTCGAAAGACATAAACCACGAAGGGTCAGCGCCCAAGCTGCGGAGATTCTTCGAGTTGGCTCTCGCACAGGGCGCTATCAAGATCGGCGACTGCCGCTCAGGAAACGAGTACCATCAAGGCGGCGTGGCTGAGGTCATGTCGAATGTGCAGGATCGCGCCGTCATCCACGCCGTCTTCAAGGACGAGAGGTCACTGGTCTCCATGCTCAAGGCCTTGAAGCAGGAGGACCTGGGGCTGTCGGTGGTGGTCTCTGGGCTCTTCGACAAGGTGGGGAAGTGCTGCCGGGAGGCCGGTCTCGAGAAGCACACGATTAACCAATCCATCGGCCGCTGGGGCAGGGTCGAGGAGCTGCCCCCTGACCCGGTGCTGGAGATCAACACGATGTGCGGCCACGGGATGGTCACGGTCGCGCTGATCGACCAGGTGGTGGAGGAGATCAGGGCCGGGCGCACCTCCGCCGAAGAAGGCGCTGAGGAGCTCTTCAAGCCTTGCATGTGCGGCATCTTCAATCCACACAGAGCGGCGAAGCTTCTGAAAGCCCTGGCCGGCGAAACTCCAACCGCGGGGAGATCAGAGCCATGAGTGAAGGGGCCATGGCGATCATAGACCTCAGTATGACTGTTCGGCCGACAGGGCGCTGGTCGGTCGAGATCACCACGGACCGAGACTTCGACCGCGGCCATTCCTATCGCTCCACCTCCGCTCGCATGCCCATGCACGCTTTCACGCATGTGGACGCGCCCCTGCACGTCGAGCCCGGCCGCGAGAGCATCGACCAGGTTACGCTCGACCGCCTGTGCGGTCCCGCCGCCGTGGTAGACCTCCGGCCAGTAACCCCCAACGAGAAAATCGCGCAAGATCGCCTCCAGGCCCGCAGCGGCCACGCGCGGCAGGGCGATATTCTGATACTCAAGACGTGCTGGGATCAGCAGAGAGAGCCGACCAGCCGGGAGTTCTGGCAGGAGGCGCCCTACCTGCATGAAGAAGCCGCCGCCTGGCTTGCGGAGCAGCCGGTCAAGGCCGTGGGCTTCGACTTCCCCCAGGACTACGCGATAAGGGAGATCCCGCAGCGACACCCTGAGGTCAGTGAGATGCCCACCCACCACCTGGTGCTGCGCAAGGGGGTCTACATGATCGAGTACCTGTGCAACCTTCACCTTGTCGAGCAGGAGCGAGTGACCATATACGCGCTTCCGCTGAAAGTCCTTGGCAGCGAGGGAGCCTGCGCGAGGGTTATCGCAGTGACGACTTGATCGCAGGCGCGTCCCGCCGAGAAACCATGTGTGGCGCGCGGAGGTCACCCCTTGACGGAGATTGTAGACATGGGCGAACTCAAGACAATCGCCTCGCCGGGGCAGGGCAACTCGAGCTTCCTGAGACTGCTGCGACTGCAGCTTCAGGTCCGGTCGAGAGGATGATCCCGCACCACGGAAGGAGCGGACCCCCATGGCGATTCTGGTAACAGGAGGGTTGGGCCACATTGGTTCCTGGGTGTCCCATGAGATAGCTCGACAAGGTACGACCGCTATTGTCGCCGGCCGTTCAAGGCGGCGCCTCAGCTACCTGGAGGGATTTGCGGATCAGATCGAGTTCGTGTCCGCCGATGTGCTGGACTACGCCTCAGTCTGTCGCGTCTTCAAGGAGCACGAGGGTCGGATCGAGGGAATCGTCCACATTGCCGGCCTAATGGGCGGGCCGCATTTCGCAACAAAGCCTCAGCACCATATCCGGATCAATACGATGGGAACCGTCGATATGCTCGAGGCGGCTCGCACCTTCGGTGTTCAGAGATTCGTCTACGTAAGCTCCGGCGCCGTGTATGGGCCCAGAGATGATTCTCCTTCGGAAAGCGCTCCCATGACACCGGGTGATCTGTATGGGGCGGCCAAGGCCAGCGCCGAGTTCTTCGGGCTGCAGTACGCGAACGAATTCGGCCTCGACTTCAGAGCGGTGCGGGTCTACTTCGCCTATGGGCCGGGCAGATTCCCGTCTGAACTCTATCCTCTGTACCAGGCGATCTTCGGCTGCCTGGAGGGAAGGACGCGGGTCGAGCTGCCAGCCGGCTCCGACCAAGCCGTGGACTTCACCTACGTGCGGGACATCGCCCGAGCCATTCTGATGGTGTACCATGCGCCGACGTTGAAGCACCGTCAATACAACGCAACCAGCGGCGCGTGCTACAGCCTGCCGGAGCTGATACAAGAGGTGAGCCGCATCTCCGGAAGGCGAGTCGAGGTAAGTATCGGGCCCGGGAAGATCATGCCCCGGGGTCCCAGCCTGGACAGCACCAGGTTGCGCGAAGAGCTCGGATTCGCACCTCAGTACGACCTCGAAAGGGGGGTGCGTGAGTACGTGGAGTGGATTGGAGAGGCGGGATGAAGAAGAGGATAGGCATCATAGGTCTGGGCCGCTGCGGCATGCCTGCCGCCGAGAAGTACCTGCAGAGCGGGTATGACGTTCTCGGTTGCGATCGGCGTGCCGAGGCCATCGCGGAGCTCAAGGACAAGGGCGGGACGCCGGTGGAGAATCCGGCCCAGACAGCGTCCGAAGCGGACACTGTCCTCGTCATGGTGCTCAACGACGAACAGGTCATAGAAGTCGTGACCGGCCGGAACGGCATCCTGGAAGGAGTCGGCAACACTTCCACGGTGATCTGCATGAGTACCATCAACCGCGACACACTCCAACAGGTAGCCCATATGTGCGCGGAGCGCCGCGTCAAGTTTGTGGACAGCCCCTTCACGGGCGGCCCTGCCAGGATCACCGCGGGGACGCTGACACTCATAGCTGCGGCTTCGCCAGAGGCATTGGAGGTTGCTCGGCCAATCCTCGAGGTAGTGGGGAAGATTACCGTCGCGGGAGACAAGCCCGGCCTGGGCCAGGCTGTCAAGCACTGTAACCAGCTTCTCGTAACGGCGATCCATGCGGCCACGATCGAGTTGATCACCCTGGCCGAGAGAAGCGGCGTGGACCCCGAGCTCGCATGCCAAGTCGCGGGAAGCGGCATTGGTGGCAACGACTACTTCCGCCTTCTCTCGAGGGCAATACTGGAGGACACGACTTCACCCGGCGGCATGGGGCAGCTCTGGAAGGATGTGAACATCGTCGTGACCTCGGCACGAGGTCACAACTTGCCCCTTTTGGTCGCCACCGCCGCCTCCCACTACTTCAACATGGCAATCTCCCAGGGCATGGCCGAGGAAGACTCTGCCCGCCTGATCGAAGTGATGCGCAGAATGTCGGAGCAAACGGAGTCGGCAGACTGATGCAGGCCGTGTATGGCCTGCGCAGGCATGTGTCGCTTCCGGGCCGTGTGCCTTGCCCCTCCACGTTGGTTCCGGCGACCCTAAGACGACGGCTCCGTGCGTTGGGTAGCCTTCCCAAGATTGTGCGCCTTCGAGAGCCGATCGGATTGGCCCTCGAGGTCGACGGAGGACAGACGCTGCCACATTGCCAACCGGCCCGCGGGGGCTACTTCCCCATCTGTCTCAGCGCCTGCAGGCAGCGATCAACACACTCCAAAGGTGGGTATGCGTAGCTCTCCTGCTCCACGATGTACCATTGCGTCTTGCCAGTTGTCTCGCAGAGCTCGAAGACGTCCTGCCACCGCACATCGCCTTCACCGATGATGGCCTTGTCGTTCGTGCCGGAGTACTCTTTGAGATGGACTGTCAGGGCGCGTCCAGGATAGCGCTCCAGGAACTGCACGGGATCGGCGTGGCCGTGGAGGCAGTTGCCCAGGTCGATCTGCATGACCACTTCCGGAGCCGTGTTGCCGAAGAGCGTGTCCCATGGCATCTCGCCGTCCATGGGCGTGAACTCAGTGTGGTGGTTGTGGTAGCCGGTGTACATACCGAGCGGCTTCAGCTTCGCAGCCACCTCGTTGAAGGTGCCGGCCGTGTCCAGCCAGGCGCTCCTGCTGCTCGTGCGCTCCCGCGACAGGCCTGGCATGATCAGGAATGCATTCCCAATGGTCTTGTTGTAGTCGACCGTACGCTCGAGTTCATCGCCCAGCAGAGTCTCGAGCTCGATATGGGTGCCGCAGACCTGCAGGCCTACGTCGTCAACCAGCCGCCGAAGTTCCTCGGCCGAGCGCCCATGGTAACCAGCGAACTCCACCCCTTGGTAGCCCATCTTCGCGATGGCCGAGAGCGTCCCGGGTAGATCCTCCTCACATGCTTCCCGCACTGAGTACAACTGCAGCCCAATAGGAATCCCCATCTCATCTGTCTCCTGTCATCTGGTTGATGCAGTCCTGAGTCTTCTGCTCTCTTGAGACATCAGTCGTTCGTTCCTTCGATACTATGCCAGTGCGCCCCTGCTGTCGGCCCGCCGCTGGCAGGAGCCGGGACCGCCCTTGCGTACCTGTTCCGGGGACGATCCGGCCAGCCCCTTGAAGCTTCGCGCAGAGCGACCCTTCTTACCAGCTCAGCCCTTGGCGCTGCGACGAAGGTGGCTGTCGCCCTCCGAAAGGGCCATCTACTCGACGAGCTCGGCCCTGGCCTTCTCCACGATCTCCCGCATTCCGGCGAGCGCATCCCCTCGGCCTTCCGGCTTCGGCGCCGCGCCGATCAGCGAGCGGGCCTCGTCCCGAAGTCGCTGCAGCACCACCTGTTCGTCTTCGTGACCGGTCCACCCCGTCCGCGCCATCAAGTTGGGAAGCCAGAGGGAGTCACGGAAGTTGAGCGCCGTGTGGTCTCTGGTCAGGTAGCTTGTCTTCTCGCCGAAGCCAACATCCAGGATGGTCGACAGGGAGATCAGGTCCTCGCCGGCCGACACTTCTCCGGCGTAATGCCTGAGGCCGAGGCCCATTTCTCTGTCGAGCAACAACTGCACATCAGAGAGCACCTTGCCGTTGTCGACCATGCCCTCGCCGATCTGAGGATGATCGCCCGTGAAGGCGGCGATGGTCATCGCCTTGTAGGCCTTCTCCAGCGCGGCATAGAGGCCGGGCGTTTTCGATGCGCAGTACTCGCCTCCGCCCACCCCGACGCGGACGCCGCACCATTGATCGAGAAACTGGGCAGTTGCGATGGCGTAGAACATCGCATCGAAGGCAGAGTAGCTGACGTGGCCTGACTTCATGTCCGAGGTCCCCGCCCACATGCTGCCACCCAGTGGGATCTCAGGGTTGAGCGCGCGCCCCGCAATCCACGCGCCCAGGTACTCGGCGGCCGTGACCGCGATGAAGCCCTCCACCGTGACCGGCGTGCTGACACCCGCGACCGGCATGGCGGTAAGGCCTGCCGGGCGATGCCCCTCCTTCATCATACGCACGTATCGGTCTGCCGGGTTCTTGTCGAAGCACAGGGGATGGACGATGCAGACAGCGCCAAGCGAGTACCACTGGTCGAATCCAAGGAGCTGCCCCATCTCGGCCAGGTAGTCCGCCTGCCGCACGTCCCAGGCGAAAGGCGGCTCCGGCCTCTTCGCGTGTTCCGCGAGGATGATGGCGGCCTCGAGTGGCTCCAAGATGGGCGGGACATCCCTGACCAGCACGGCGTGCCCAACTGATCCGTTCGGGTCGAGAGCGCTGCCCAGTTTGGCGAACTCGATGAGATCGGCCCTCGCACCCGGCCGCGGCTTCTGGCTGTCGAAGTCGTAGACGAACTGCGCAACCGACCCCGTGACAGAAGGCAGGGAGGGAACCTGGAACGGCGTCGCCTGATCCTGTCCGCCGGGGCTAGTCTCCGCGCGGATCCCATCCACGAAGTCGGCGAGCATCTTCCGCGGGAACCTGGCGACCTGCGGGCCCTCGTCCACTTGCGCCCCGGCCGTCCTCAAGGCGCGCAGCATCTCGTCGTTCTGGAAGCGCATCCCCGTTCTCTCGAGGACGGCGAAGGCGGCCTCGCCCAGAGCCTCCACGTCAGCATTACCGGCGAAGTTGACCTTCAGCATCAGCCATCCTCAGGCCCCGGTGGGGGGAAGGCCCGTGTCGCTTTCTCGATCGCCTCCCCCAATTGGCGCCGCGCCGCCTCCAGCTCCCCAGGGCTCTTGGTCCAGTGGCGCCAGTCCCTGCCAACGCGGCGGCATATCTCCAGCGCTTCGTCGCCCCGGCCAAGCCGCTTCAGGGCCTCGACGTACTCGTAGTCGTCGACCCCGTCGCGCACCCACTTCAAGCGCATCGAGGCGACGACACCGGCCACGCCTACCTGCTCGCCGGGATAGACCAGATGACCCTCGCCCGGATAGGTGTAGGGCTCATAGCGCGCATCGTTCAGTCCGTAGACCGGCACCTCCCCCCATGGATCATCTTCGGAGCGGAGGTCGGTCGCCCAGTACAGATAGCCTGTGAATCCCAAGCTCTGGTTGATGAATCCATGCAGCATCCGGTAGTTGATGGGGGCGAAGTCGATCTCCCACTTCGGCGAGTGGTCGTCCTGGACGAGCGCCGTGTAGGACCAGACCGCGTCTCCCTTGGCGAGCACTTCGGCCACTCTCTCGGGGGCGCTCTCGTGCATCTCCGGTAGCAGAACCCAGATGTCCACGGCCGACCGGCCCGTCCCCGTGCCGTCGTCCGTGAGTTCAGGCACCGGAGTGATCGTGATCAGATTCGGGACCCCTGCCGCGTGGAGATTACGGGCATATTCCTGTATCCGATCATACAGCTCCGGGCTTCCCCCGATCTCGTCGGCCGTGTAGTTGTACAGCAGGAGGTCCCTCTCGTGGCCGGCTGCGCGTTCGCGGATCTCCGCCACAGGCGGAGGTGGTTTCATCTCCCGGTGCCTGTAGTAGGCTCCGCTGCTGAACCCGAGGTTGGTGCAGTTCAGCCCCCACGTGTCGATGAGCTCACGCTCGCTCCCCGCGGGCACCCGGTATGGCATGACCTTGTGACGCAGCAGCTCCTCTGCCGCCGCGAGGTCATCGTTCTGCCGCAGCCCAAATGCAGTGTAGAGCGACGGCTTGAGCGGCAGCTCGAAGTCCCATACCTTGAGACTCACCTCCGCCTTGGCCATGCCCTGGTCGCTCGTGACAGTCACGGTGCCTCTATACGTTCCGGGCGCTGCACTGCGCGGGACCGCGACATCGATCCAGATGGGCTGGCTGGCGCCGGCCTCGAGGTCGAACGGCACGGCCGTCAACTCGGCACCCGAGAGGGCCTCGCCGGAGTTGGGATCGCAGAACGGAATCAGCGCGTCCGGGTACATGCCCGGCCCCGAGGGCTCGTTGCTCCCGCCATGTTTCGGACTCCCGTGGCTGACCCGAACATAGTGCTCGCGGTAGAGCGAGACGTGGTCTGACGAGATCACCCGGCCGTCCGGTCCGACGAACTCCCCGGAGCGAACGGCGACATTGCTCAGCCCTCCCTCCGGCGCGCTCACAATCATCTGGCACGACTCGGTCTCGCCTCGCGCAGCGCAGATCTCCAGCCGATCGACGTCCCTCAGCGGCTCATCTTGTGCTACACGCTCCAGGCTGTGCGTGAGCCACACGCCTGGCTCGGACGCCGCGGCCGTTCCACAGCTCAGCATTGCCGCCGCGACCAGGGCGCCCGCGACGACCAGCCGCAAATGGCCGGCCTCCATCATCGCCGCAAGAGCTGCTCCTACAAGCAAGACGGCAACCGACGCGCTTGCCGTCATGTTCTCCTCCTCTTCTGGACGCCTCGGCTCTCCATACCGCTAGCTCAGTGCCGACTCCCCGACTTCGGCAATCCACCCCCGGGTCCACTCAACGGTGTCGATCTTCAGATCGCAGATGCAGCTCGCCAGGAAGATGACCCCCTCGATACGACCGGCCCTCAACATCTCCAAGGCGAACTCGCTCTGCTCCTGCATGGAATCCATGGGCATCGGCGCGGAGTTGCCGTAGTCCCACATGTAGCAGCCGAGCACCTTTCTCTGTTTGGCCGCCACTTCCTCGAAGCGGCCGAAGTTACTCGCCAGTGTGTCGAGATTCTGCGCCTCCCACGTCCAGAATGTCACCACATCGCAGAGGTCGAGGTAGTCGCTTACGGGCTTTTCAAGCTGGTGATCGTACAGGACCACCCAGAGGTCGAGCGTCCGGTCGGCCAGCCGAAGGCGCTCGCGAATCCCGCGCAGATCGGCCAGCGAAAGGGCCGCTTTCTTCGCCTCCTCCTCGTGGTCGGGCTCATGGAAGAAGTCGTCCATGATGACGCCCGGCATGTTAGGCATCCTTCCGGCCAGTTCGAGCGTGGCATCTCGGCAGGCCGATGCCGTCTCGCCGGAGGCGCCCACGATCGACCAGACCACGCGGTCCAAGGACTGGAGTGTCAGCGCTAGTTGGTCGAAGGGGGGCTCCGGCCCGTAGCCCGGGTAGGTCACCATCAGGAGATTCGGGATCCCCATCTGGTCAGCCGCCTCACCGGGTGCTATGCGCGACTCCCCGGGCACATTGTAGATGCCGTTGTGGCTCCCTGCCGGGTGTCCCCACAGCCACAGCTTGTCTCTTACACGCATCTGGTTTGCCTCCTCATACCTTCTACGGGCAGCTCCGCCGCCCGCCGATCCTCGCAGGGGCAGGTCGCGCCGGCTCCCCGCCAGCGCCCGCGGGGCAGAGCATACACCCTATGGCCGCTCCTGCACACTGTGATGATGTATGGGCTTCTTGTGAATACGTCCACTGGGGGGCCGATCCGGCTGGCCCCCAATGGCGCGGACCGGACCTCTCTGCTCCGCTAGACCGGTTGAGAGCAGCAGCCCGGAAGTAGACTATTGTACAAGATATGTTGACGCAATCACATTGACCGCAGCAGCACGCTGAGTAGCATCAGCTATGCTTGGCGGCCAGCGCCGACAGGTAGGGCGGCGGCGACGGAGTAGACAGACCTTGGCTCCGCCAGGCGTCGTCTGCACGCCTCCGCGAGGTCGGAGCCGCGGTCGGTCCTCTGTGGACTGCTGGCAGACAGAGCGATCAGAAAGGAGGTGAGCGCTACGACTGAGTGCCAGATGTACCACTCCTGCTGAGCGCGGGGTGGTCTATCCTGAGACCAGGAAGGAGACTGAGCGTGTCAAGAGGACGCAAGGGATTCACGCTAATTGAGCTGCTGGTCGTCATAGCCATCATCGGCATACTGGCAGCGATGGTCTTTCCGGTCTTCGCAAGGGCGCGCGAGTCCGCGCGCAAGGCGGTGTGTCTGTCGAATGTGAAGAACATTGCATTGGCGGTCCAGATGTACCTGGCGGACAACAACGACTGCTTCCCTCCCCAGGAGTACCGGCAAGAGGCGATAGACTACATGAACTTGATGCCCGGTGGGCATGATCAGTTCAGCGGGAATGCCTGGGCGAGGGGCGACTGTGGAATCCTGCGCGACGGCCAGCCCTACCTGAGGTGGCCCGTGGTTCTAGACGAATACGTGAAGAACCGCGATGTATGGCGCTGCCCGAGCGCGAAGATGTCCTCAGGTGGAGGTTTCATCTATCCGATCCCCGACTGGTTGACCCACCTCCAGGCAACGGAGGGCCAGTGGGGGAGAGGGTACGACTGGGCCCCCGGCCCGTGCGGCACCGGCTTCCCGAAGGGCTGGGGAGGCGAGGTCACAGACACCGTTCTCCAGGGCCGGTATGGCGTCTCCTCCACTGGCGGGGAAGCGGCCCACAAGGCGTTCGTGCAGAGCATAGGCTGTTTCGCGGACAACCTCGCCGGCAAGAAGATGGCGCAGATAGAGGATACCGTGAACTATGCGGTCGTGTACGAGGCCGGGCCATGGGTTTTTGGCGTGTCGACTGCGGGCGCCGCCTGGCCGGACATCTGCTGCGTCTACTGCGCGAACACCATGTGCGGCTGGGTGGATTGGGAGGTTGCCGCCGATTGCTGCGGCACCGACGAATGGCAACTCTACGCCCCCATGGACGGCTCCTTCCTTCGCGACAGAGGGCGGCTCACGCCCTATGCTCGCCACCTTGGCGGGGTCAACCTCGGCTTCCTGGACGGCCACGCCGCCTACTTCAAGTCCGAGGCGCTCGTAGCGAGGGAACTTGATGACTGGTCCCTGCCTCCCTTGGGATGCTGGGGACCGACCGAGCGGTGCTGGAATTGCACACACGACTCTCCCGCTGACGTGCCGCTGATGCCGTGAGCGGGCGTCAGCCCTAGCTCAATCAGCGAAGAGCATGCGGACTCGTGAAGGCCCGATGCCTCACCGGGCGATTGGGCGAAGCGCCCTCGGGCGCGCGGACAGTTGACCGTGGGAGAATCGCTCGACACTCAGGGGGCGGGGCACCCGATCGGGCGCCCCGCCCTCGTGTTGAGGGGCGATACGCGCTCCGCTCCGATGCCGGGAGCCGTGCCCGGAGGGCGCGAGCCGGGGCGCTCCGGTTGCTTGTCGGCTTGGGGTTGGTGGCGTTGGCGTAGCATCAGGGGGCGGAACGGCCAAGAGATCCGCGAGCAGGACGACACACTTCATCTGGCCAATACGCGTTCTCGAGATGTGAACGTTAGCGCGCTGAACGGCTGTGGTTAGCATGCGCCGACAGCAGACATCGCAGGAATCGACGCCAGCGCGGTCTCGCCAGGCGGGGGCGCTCCGCTACCTGGCGTTTGCCTCTTGTGCAACTGCGGCTGCGACGGTTCTGCGCCTCGCCAACCTGGGGGTACCGGAACAGGACAGCTTCTACCATTTCCGCCACGCAGCCATCTACGCGGATAGGGGCCTGTTCACGTCGGTGTTCCCGTGGCTTCCCTACTCGGCGTTCAGCCGGTTTCCGTCGGACATCGGATACGGGTTCCATCTGTTGCTGGTGCCGTTCACTCGCCTGCAGAGCCAGATCTTCGCGATCCAGATGGCCCCGGTGGCCGAGGCCGCCGCTATGATGACGATGGTGTACGCCGTGCTGCGGCGCCACCGCGTCGCCTATCCGTTCGCCTGGCCCTTTGTCATCATGTTCGGCGGGACGACTATCGTCTGGATGCTTCTTCAGACCAGGCCACAGACGCTGACGATGGGCCTGTCGGCGCTGCTGCTGTCGGCGCTGGTAACGGGAAGTGTGGTGGCGGCGTTCCTGTGCGGCCTAGCCATCGCCTTCGTCCATCTAAACGTCGTGCCAATCATCCCGGTGATCGTCGGCGCCGTCGCCATCGCCAAGGGCCTCTCTGAGCGCCGCTGGGAATGGCGCCTGTGGGCGGCGGCGCTCGGCGGGGCCGGGGCGGGGTTGATGCTGCGGCCTAACCCTCTGGGGGCGGCGAGGCTGGAGTGGGTGCAGATCGCGCTTCACGAGAGCGTGAGGCTGCACCACGTCCCGATCGGTTTCGGAGCCGAGTGGCCGCCGCTCCCGCTGAGCGAGTGGCAGACGTTCACGTACCTCATCGCGATCTGGGTGGGGGTATCGGCGATCTTCCTGGCCGCGCTCGCGATCCCGCGTCCTCACCTAGGGCGCGAGGACCGCACATTCCTGTGGTGCACCTTCGTGCTCTCGGTGGTCTGCTTCATCGGCACTGTCGCCTTCACGAAGCGCACGGCGCCATTCTGGGTCGGGTTCACGGTCATGTTCGTCGCAAAGGGGTTCTCGTGCTTCCTCGATCCGCGAGGCCATGCCCCGGGGCAGTGGCTGGGGAAGCGCTCGCGAGCGGTCATCTCGTTGGTGATGGTACTGCTGGTCATGGCGATGGTGAGGAGGTGGTCTGTTGAAAGCTCGATCCCGGGCTACGTGCCGTTCATCAACCCGTATCGGATGAGGGCCGTTGCGCTTTGGCTAAGGGACCACGGCAGCAAAGGCAAGATCGTCTATAACGAGAGTTGGGACATGTTCCCGGAGCTCTTCTTCTGGAACCCGGACGACCGGTACGTGTGGGGACTGGACCCCATCTTCCTCTACGAGTACGACGCAGACCTCTATTGGAAGGCCCACCACCTCGGCGCGGGCGAGGGGACGAGCCACACGTGGGGGACAGAGGGTCCGCCGACGGGAGACGAAGAGGACACCTACACGGTGCTGCGGCGTGACTTCAAGGCGTCAGCCATCGTGGTAGACGCGGGGCAAAACCAGCCGCTGTACCGCTATCTGGCAAATGACCGCAGATATGTGTTGGGCGTAGAGAGCGACGGGTACGCGGTGTTCGCCCTGGCACCGTAGCAGTCCGATGTTACGGCCCGCCGCATCGAAGGACGGCGTGCGCTGTGGATCACCAGGGAGCGGCAGGCGCGGTAACGAAGCAGGCCACATCAGAGGAGTTCACAGGGTGGAGACAATGTCAGACGCGAAGCGACGGAAGGAAGTCCTGAAGGGATGCCTTTCTCGCCACTGGCAAGGGGAGCCGTTCCTGGGATCGTGCTATGGTGAGGAGGAGGTCGAGGCTGCCGTGCGCGCGATCCGCGGCTCGACGGACTTTTCCGTGGGGTTCGAGTATGACGCGCAGGAGGTCGCGGACTTCGAGGCGGCCTTCGCCGCCTACTGCGGCACGGCCGAGTGCGTGACGGTGAACGGCGCGGGCACGGGCATCGACATGGCGCTGATGGCGCTCGATCTGGCGCCCGGCGACGAGGTGATCACCCAGACCATCAACTTCCGGGCGGTCCCGGTCTCCATCCTCGGCCAAGGCGCCCGTCCGGTGTTTTGCGAGGTCGATCCGAGGACCCTCCAGCTTGACCCGAACGATGTCGAGAGGCGGATGACCCCTCGCACCCGGGCCATCTTCCCGACGCATATGAATGGCCTGTCGGCGCCGATGGATGACCTGCTGGAGATCGCTCAGCGACACCCCCACCCGAAGCACGGGCCGCCAAAGGTCATCGGGGACGGGGCTCGGGCGGTGGGCGGCGGCTACAAGGGGGAGAAGATCGGCAAGGCGGGGTGGATGAACATCTTCAGCTTTCACACCGCGAAGAACATAACGACGCTGGGGGAGGGCGGGGCGGTGGTAACCGACGACTCGTCGGTGGTGCCGAGACTGAAAGAGTTCCGGCAGTTCGGTTATGAGGGCTGGGGCTCCAACTACAAGATGACGAAGGTCCAGGCGGCAGTGGGGCTGGTGCAGCTCCAGAAGCTGGACAGCCTTATCGCCGCGCGGCGTCGGCTCGCGCACGCGCGGACGGAGATGCTGCAGGGATGTCCCGAACTCCAGCTTCCCTTCGAGCCCGAGGGCTGCGAGCACTCCTACTACCTCTACTCCATTCTCGTTTCGCCCGCGTGGGCCGGGGAGAAGCGGGACCAGCTCATGGGGATGCTGGAGAAGGAATACAAAGTCGAGTGTGTGGTTGCCAACCCGCCGGTGCATGAGACATTCCCCTATGTGATGCGGGCGGCGGGCGACCAAGACCTCCCGGTCTCGCGCGAAGTGGGGAAGCGACTGCTGTGCGCCCCCATACATCCGTGCATGTCGGAGGATGACAACCAGTACATCGCGGCTGCCCTGTGGGAGACTGTGCTCCGCCTCCGAGATGGGGCCCCTGTGGCGAGCTGAGCGCCTCGTCGGGCAGGCGGAACGTGCCGGCTGGCCGGGCTCGGCGCCAGGGCCTGCCCAACACTGGCGGAATCCCCCCATGAGTGAGATGCGCCAGGAGATTGACGAGCGCACCGGAGGCGTGACAGCGCGTGCTGTCGCCATCGCGTTCGTCCTGCTGGTCGCGCTGAGCGTCGCCGCCTTCTACGTGTCGCTGCTGTGGCGGCGCGACTACTCCTTTACTTCGTCGGTACCGGCGGTGGCTCAGTTCAACGTGCTCGTCCTCCTGGCCGCAGCTATGGCGCTACCTGTGTTCGCACACCGGGCACTGACGCGCCGCGAGCTCCTCACCATCTACTCGATCCTGCTCGTGTCCGCGCCCATCGTCAGCCTCGGCATCCTGTACTGGATGCTCCCGAAGAGCGTCGTCATCTACTACCTGGCCCGCGCGAATCCGGCCTGGGAGGAAACGCTTCTTCCCCACGTTCCCACGTGGTTCGCACCCAGCGACCCGGCGGCGGTGGAGGGCTTCTTCATCGGCCGAGCGCCGGTGCCGTGGTCGCTATGGGCGACTCCGATGGCCGCCTGGCTGTCGTTCGCGGTGGCCCTGTTCGTGGCGACCTCTTGCCTGATAAGCCTACTCCAGCGGCAGTGGATCCGGCACGAACGGCTGTCTTACCCTATGGCGCAGATACCGCTGGAGACGATCGCTCCGGACGGCTCCTCCGCCGGGGGGCGAGGGCGGCTTACCGCCAACAAGGCGCTGTGGATAGGCGCCGGCATCTCGTTCGCGCTCACCTTCCTGAGTGGACTCTCCTCGCGCATACCTTCGGTGCCGGAGGTGCCGCTGACCCCTATGATCATCGCGCGCCAGAAGGTCGGACCCTTAGCCGGGCTCGGCTCCTACGAGCCCTGGCTCTTCCCATGGCTCATCGCTTTGGCCTACCTCATCCCGAAGGAGCTATCGTTCTCCTGCTGGTTCTTCTGGCTCGTCCGGCTGGGGCTTACTGTGGCGGCCATCGCGGCTGGGCACGAGCCTGAAGATCCGGAGGAGTGGTTCGGGGACCCTTCGTTTCCTGCCCCCTACTTCCAGGGAACCGGCGCGCTTCTCGCCTTGGGGATATGGGGACTCTGGATGGCCCGCAAGCACCTGAGCCGGGTCCTCCGCGTGGTGCTGTCGAGGGATCGCGGCAGCGATTCGGATGAACCCATCCCCTATCGCCTCGCAGTGTTGGGGTTCGTGGTCTCCTCCTGCTACCTGATCGCGTTCTACTGCATGGCGGGATGCCGCTGGCCGTTTGCGCTGCTTCTCGTCCTGCTGCTACTGAGCTATTACGTGATCTGGGCTCGTCTTCGCGCGGAGACGGGTCTTGGGTTTCTGGCCTTTCCCCAGGGCTTGGGCACCAGCCTGCGCGGCCTCCTGGGCACCGCCTCTCTCCGGCCCCGCGAGTTGGTGACGTTGGCCGCGAGTCGCTGGGTGTTCTCGCCCGGCGAAGGGCTCTCCTTCGACACCACGACCGGGAACCTCAGCGATGCCTTCAAAGTGGCCGATGCCGCCGACCTCAACCGGCGTCGGCTGATGGCGGCCGCGCTGTGCGCGTTGGTGTTCGCCTTGCTGGTCGGCGCCTACATAGGTCTCAAAGGCACCTATCATTACGGATTCCTGAACACGGCGGTGGGAGGCGCGTACGGCTATCCATGGCTGCAAACCAAGTTCGACCCGGCGGCCGCGGTCGAGGGCCTCATGAACCCGCGGCCGGCGAACGTCTCGGGAATGATCGCCACGGGGGCGGGCGCGGTGGTCGCGGTCGGGCTGGGACTGCTGCGGCTGCGCTTTTGGTGGTGGCCCTTCCACCCCATTGGCTATCTCGCCGCCATGTGCTGGGGATGGACCTACCGGGCGACCCCCTTCTTCATCGGATGGATCGTCAAGTCCCTCGTGATCCGGTACGGTGGCCTGCGGCTCTACCGCGCGACGATTCCGCTCGCCGTGGGGATGATTGTGGGTGATGTGCTCAATTCGGGGGTCTGGCAGGTGGTGGCACTCCTTACGAAGGGCAAGGTATAGGCGCGAGCCCCGCGTATGGCCGGAGACGGTCGTGCGAGAGAGTGCGCCGCCCTACGGCTGGCCCACGAGCCGTCGCCCCGCTCGACAGATCAGCACGCACATGTGCCACGGGGGACGGCCGGCGAGAGCTATCCGCGGGAGCGCGCGCGAAAGGTGGCCGGCGTCGCGCCGTAGTGATGGACGAAGCTATGGTGCAGATGGCTCGCGTCGGCGAAGCCCGACTGGAGCGCGATCGACTCGACGCTCGAATCTGTGTCGAGCAGCTGGCGAGCCACCACACCCAGGCGCGCCCGCAGAGAGAATCTCCCGAAAGTCATGCCCATCGTCTCACCGAAGACGCGGTGGAACCAGGCACGGCTCATGCCGCAGGCAGCGGCGGCCTCCCCCACGCTCACTCTCCGCCCGAGGTTCGAGTGTACAAGGGTGAGCGCGGGTGTAATGCGTCCGATGTTGCTGGCGAACTGGCGCGACCTGCTCGGGAGTCGGGCCGGAGGAGTCCAGGAGCGGCGAAGCGTGACGAGCAGCCGCAGCAGATGCGTCGTCGCCATTGTCTCGTGCCCCAGTGGGGCGGGACCAAGATGGTCAGTGCTCGAAGCCTCCCATGGCTGGAGTGCGTGTTCGCGGAAGGCGGCCCGGCCGATCTCTAGAACCTCCGATCGCAGGTCATCATCCGTCACTTGCGGGCGCTCGCTCGCCGGTGTGAGGAACATGTCGAGCAGGCCCAGCTCGTCTTCGATTGTGCTCTCAAGGACGCTGGGCAGAAACGTGAAGCATACATTCGAGGAGCCCGGGCGGGCCACACGCCAAGCGTGCGGCTCCCACATCGCCGTCAGCCAGACGTCGCCGGCCCGCAGACGCTGGTGGAAGTCGCCGTGTATGAGCTCCATTGTGCCCGTCAGCAGGACGCCAAGATCAATGCCCTTGTGGATGTGCACCTGAAGTGGCGCGACCTCGGCCTCGCCTCCCTGCAGGATCACGGGGTGAGACGCGTTCAGCCGATGGTCGTAGAACTCCGCCGCCGGGAGCCAATCGCTGCTGTCTGGACTTGGCCCGGCTCGATCGCTCATATCGCAATTGTACCAAGAGCCGTTCACATCCTCCAGCCCACCCGTGAGTCGCCGCCGCCGAGGGTGGCCTACTGGGGCAGGCCTCAGACCGTCACGAACGCCCCGGTCTCTGCCGAGCGATAGGAGGCCTCGAGCACCTTCATGCTTCGGAGCAGCTCGGGTATCGACTCCTCGGTGGTAACGACGCCCCGTGCCACATCCTCAGCGAAGGCCTCGATCTGCCGCACGTAGGTGTCCACTTGCTCATACTCGATCTGCTGCTCGCCATCGGCCTCTCGGCAGATCGTCGCGGTGCCCTCGCTTGTCTGCGTCAACGAGCCTAGCGCCACAATCCGGCCCTCAGATCCGAAGATGCTCACTGTCGCCGGCATGACCGCGTCTGAGATGCAGAACGATGTCGTAACCGCACCCTGCGCACCACTCTCGAACTCGAGCAAGACTGTGCCGAGATCCTCGACTTCGTAGTCCTGCACCAGCGTCCCCGCCGCCATTGCCACCCTCGCGATGTTCCCCACGAGCATGTGGAGAAGATCGAAGACGTGGCAGCCCAGGTCGGCGAGCGCTCCTCCCCCGCCGAGATCACGCACTTGTCGCCATGCCCCTTCCATCTTCGGGTACTGAAAGGCCCAGTGCACGCTGGCGAAGAGGGGCCTACCGATCGCGCCCTCTCCTATCAGCCGTGCCATCTCGACGTGAAGGCCGTGATGGCGCAACATGTAGGCCTCGCGAAGCAAGACGCCGGCCGCGCAGCATGCATCGACCATTGTCCTCGTCTCCGCCACCGACCGGGCCAGGGGCTTCTCGCACAACACGTGCTTCCCCGCCTCGGCGGCCGCGACGACCTGCTCCGCGTGGACGTGCACCGGGCTCGCAACGTAGACGGCGTCCACGTCGTCTCTGGCCAGCACGGCGTCGAGGCTGTCGGTCGCATCGATCGCGTACTTGGCGCCCAGGCGTTCCGGCTCTTGGATGTCCATCACGACGGACAGCTCGGAGTTCCGCGCCGTCCCAATGACCGGAAGAGTGCGCCGATCAGCGATGCCGCCGGCGCCGATGATTCCCCAACGCATCTTCTCCATCGCTATTCTCTCCTGTGCGCTGCCAGGCCGGTGTGGCTAATCGCTCGCCCACTGCGTCTCTTGCGCGCTCGGCCGGCAGGCCGAGCCATCGATCCCGACGAGCAACCGCGAGGCGCATCATGCCGACTCAACATGCATGTGTCAAGCGCCAGTGCTACCGTCCTGAGTGCGATCTCCGAGTGTGGTGATTCACAGCATTCTGTGTGTCCGGACCGGCCTGTACGCGCCGTTCTGTGCCCACAGATGTTCCCGCTGCGGCGCCGCTCATCTCTGACCCTCCACTGGTCAGTCCTTGCGAGGAGTTGCAGGCTACTCCGGAGAAGGTGTTGGGCGTGAGTACGACGCAGAGAGTTGTCGCGGCACGACAGCTCAAACAGGCCATGCTATCGGGCGCGTTGGTCGCCCGCTAGTGACGGAGGAGAAAGGCGTGGCGGATCTGAGCGCGGCATTGGAATCTGGAAGTCTCTCTGTCTTGTTGGGGACAGCAATCGCTCTGGGGTTCCTCCACACTGTGTTGGGGCCGGACCATTATGTCCCTTTCGTCATGATGGCCAAGGCGCAGAGCTGGTCGAGACTGAAGACAGCAGTTGTGTCTGTGCTGTGCGGTCTCGGGCATGTGGGCAGTTCTGTAGTGATCGGCCTGACGTTGGCCTTTGCAGGAATGGCCTTCGCCGAGTGGGAAGGCAGCCGGTGGGCCGGTTGGCATGAAGCGCGAGGCAGCTTGGCGGCTTGGCTGCTGATAGGGGTGGGGACGGCGTTCTTCCTCTGGGGGGTAATATCTGCGTCACGTGGCCGCAGACATGCGCACGTCCACACGCATGAGGATCGCGCGACGCACACCCATGAGCACAGCCACAAGGGTGTGCACATGCACGTTCATGGGACGCAGGTGAGGAATCTCACTCCTTGGGTGCTGTTCACGATCTTCATCCTCGGTCCCTGTGAGTCATTGATTCCCTTGATGTTGGCGGCCTGGGCAGTGGCGGGGATGGGCGGTTCGCTGCTGGTGGCAGCTGCGTTCTCTGCAGTCACCGTTCTCACAATACTGGGCACGGTGAGTGTGCTGATGCTGGGGATCTCCCGCATTCCCTTCGGCAGACTCGATCGGTGGTCAACGGCAGCAGCAGGGCTGTCATTGGGCCTGTGCGGAGTGGCCATCCGCTGGCTAGGCCTGTAGGTGCGAGCGCCAACTTGGCGTGTGACACTGGGTAGTGGTCATGGCGTTGCCCCGCTCAACGTTGTCACTTACCATGGCGGTGATGTGGCGCCCAGAAGCCTCGATCACCAGACTTCTCGGTCGGGGCAGGAGGCGCATGTGACGTGGTGATGGGACGCGCGTGAGAGGGGCTGACCTGCCGCACCCACCACGCCGCCACAGGCCTGGACGAAGCGGTCATTCTGCTCTGAAACGGCCGTAGCCTTGCTCCGGCCGCACTTACCGCCACACGGTGGGACGAGCGACGCCGAGATACTCAGGGATGCGTCGCCGCGGGATCCCGAAGTACTCGATGCACCACAGAACATAGAGCCGCTCTGCCAGGGAATACGGTCTCCGGATCTGAACGGCTCTCAAGCGCTGCTCCGCGCAGGCGAGGGGCTCAGTCAGGAACTCGACGATGTCTCAGAGCGTGACGTTCTCCGGCAGCATTCCCGCGCTGTCTCCGGAACCACTGGCCGCTTGGCCTAGTCACAGTTGACGTTCCCGGCCTGCCCACCGGGCACTCAGGAGCACAACCTTCATCACCAGACAAACAGAGGGCCCAACTGCCTCCACGTGGGTCTATCCTCCCGCGAGATGGAAGGTCCACGATACATCGGCGATGCCCTCAGAGCAAGGCTGGAGCGGTGCCATGCCAAAGTGACCACTGCAGATGGACTCATAGATGCCGAGTACATCTTGATGACGGGCAAACCGGTATCGGAGATGCAGACGCGGGGACAGTACGTTGGGTCCTGCTACAACTACTCCATCGTCGCGCCGCCGCTCATCGCGAGGGAGACGGAGGTCGATGAGGCGGCGGGCATATCCGACTCTGTCGTGGAAACGGCCGACAGGGGAACGCGCTAGCGGACACTGGAGGGTCTGAATGGCTGCCACGGTGCTGAGGAACTACGTGAATGGCGAATGGCGGGAAGCGGAGAATAGCGGCTATCTGGACGTGGAGAACCCGAGCACGGGCGAGGTGATCGCTCAGGTGCCGCTCTCGACCCCGGCGGAGGTCAACGGGGCGGTGGAGGCGGCGCAGGCGGCCTTCGCAGACTGGAGCAGGACGCCGGTGGCCCGTCGCGTCTCCTACCTCTGCCAGCTGGCCGACATCCTCGCCAAGGAAGAAGAGCCCATCGCCCGCACGCTGGTGGCGGAGATGGGCAAGTCCATGGTGGACGCGCGGGCCGAGATGAAGCGTCTCCTCGAGAACATCGAGACGGCCTGCGGGATGCCCGTGCTTCAGCAAGGCGACAAGCTGATCGGCGCGTCGTTCGACATCGACGGCGAGGTGATTCGGCTGCCGCTGGGGGTGTTCGGCATGATCCCTCCGTTCAACTTCCCTGCGATGGTCCCGTTCTGGTTCCTCCCCTATGCCATCGCCACGGGCAACACCTATGTGGTGAAGCCCTCTGAGCAGGTGCCATGCACCATGCAGCTCATCGCCGAGCACATTCACGCAACCGGCCTGCCAGCTGGCGTGTTCAACTTGGTGAACGGCGACAAGGCCGCCGCCACCGCGCTGGTTGACCACCCGCTGGTGCAGGGCATCTCCCTCGTGGGCTCGACAGCGGTCTGCCAACAGGTGGCGGAGCGCTGCGCCAAGAACAACAAGCGCTTCCAGGCGATGGGCAGCGCGAAGAACCATCTCGTGGTCATGCCCGACGCCCGCATCTCCGAGGCGGTTCGCAACATGTGCACCTCCTGCTTCGGCTGCGCGGGGCAGCGCTGCATGGCGGCATCAGCGATTGTGTGTGTTGGCGATGAGACCTACCGGAGAGTGTGCGATGAGTTCATCGCCGCCGCCAAGGAGGTGAAGGTCGGCAACCCACTGGATCCCGCGCTGGTGGACGAGCCGAACGCGATGGGGCCGGTGATCTCGGCCAATGCGCGGCAGCGTATCCTCGGGCTGATCGAGACAGGAGTGCAGGAAGGGGCGACGCTGGCGCTGGACGGGCGCGGGATCGTGGTGAACGGCTGTGAGAAGGGCCACTTCATCGGTCCGACGATCTTCACGGACGTGAAGCCGGGGATGAGAATCCACACGACCGAGATCTTCGGGCCGGTGGTGGTGATGCTGAAGGTCGACACGCTGGAGGAGGCGATCGCGATCATCAACGATCACCACTACGGCAACGGGGGCTCCATCTACACGCAGAACGGCTACCATGCCCGGAAGTTCAAGCTAGAGGCCAATGTCGGCATGGTGGGCATCAACGTCGGCATCCCGGCACCGGTGGCGTATCTGCCCTTCGGGGGGATAAAGGCCTCCCAGTGGGCCGATATCAAGGCCCAAGGCAAGGCCGTGGTCAACTTCTTCACCGAAGACAAGATCGTCACCGAGAGGTATTGGCCGGAGGATTGACGTGGGGCAACAGATCAACCGATAGGCAGATGGGGCCTCATTTGAGTGTCGGACGCCCGTAAGACCAGCTTGAGGGCACCCCGGGGCTGGGTCTGTAGCCGGCGATATCGGCCCACTCAGGCCGGCTTCATGAGCGGTTGACAGGCACATGTGGCAACGGCCGGCAGCTGCCTCTGATCACAGATGGCGGTTGTGAGTGGGGAACGTCGCTGTGCTCGCCGTCCCCATAAGAGGCACCGTGACGATTACCTACCGGTCTCTGGCGAGACATGTTGTGTATGTCAGAAGGCAATGGGCCGCGCGGGGGGCACCAGAACGCCCGGCCACCGAGGAGAAGCATCTCCCAGAAACCTCTGGACAGCGGTTGTAGTGAGGACAGGGACCCTCCGCTCCTCGGCGAAGGAAGTGTGAGAGCCGTCTCTTAGGCGAGTGCCGCGCGCTCGCCGACGGGGGAGAGGTCGCAGCGGGAGCAGCCTGCGGAGGTTTGAGCTAATGCTTGGACGACAGTCACTTGTACCCATCGTTCCCCTCCTGTGCGTCGTAGTCGGCCCCGCCCTTGCGGCGCCGGGCGGAGAGGTCCCGCCTGGCCGTCCGCGCGGGAGGCCCACACGGGGCTCGCTCGCCGGACTGGCCTATCACCCGGAGCACGTCCTCGTGAAGTTCCGCCCGGGGGTGTCGAAGGCCGTCTTCGAGGGAGCCATAGCCGCGGCAGGCCACACCCACATTCGCACCTATCGCCGGACCGGGGTGCACCTGCTTCGAGTGCCCTCCGGGACATCTGTGAAGCAGGCTGTGGCGGAGCTGACCAAGGACCCCGCGGTGCTCTACGCGGAGCCGGACTACATCGTGCGCATTCGGCAGCCACTGCCCGATGACACGCAATTCGCGAACCAGTGGGGGCTGCACAATACCGGACAGACAGGGGGGACGCCGGACGCCGACATCGACGCGCCGGAGGCATGGCAGACGCAGGCCGACGCGTGCAGCGTGGTCGTCGCCGTCATCGACACAGGCGTCGATTACCTTCACGAGGATCTCACGTGCACCATGTGGACGAACCCGGGCGAGACGCCTTCGAACGACATCGATGATGACGGAAACGGGTACGTAGACGACTACTACGGATACGACTTCTGCAGCAGCGACGATGCGGTCTGGGATCCGGACCCCATGGATGACAACGACCATGGGACTCACGTCGCCGGCACCATTGCGGCCTGCACGAACAACGCCACGGGAGTTGCCGGCGTGGCGCCGTGCGCACAGATCATGGCGCTCAAGTTCATCGACTGGTCAGGGCTGTTCGGTCTGACCTCAGACGCGATTGCCGCGCTGGAGTATGCGACTGCGATGGGCGCAGACGTCACGAACAACAGCTGGGGAGGAGACGGCTACTCTCAGGCCATGCGCGACGCGATCGCCGATGCGGGTGCGGCCGGGCTTCTCTTCGTTGCCGCGGCCGGCAACTTCTCGATGAACAACGATGTCGTGCCCGGATACCCGGCCTCCTATGACCTGCCGAGCATCATCTCCGTGGCTGCCACCGACCATAACGATGATCTGGCATCTTTCTCTCACTGGGGTCTATCATCGGTTGACCTGGGAGCGCCGGGCGTTGAGATCTGGAGCACGCTGCCCGGCAACAGCTACGGCGGCAGCATCTGGAGCGGAACCTCCATGGCCTCTCCGCATGTCGCTGGCGCGGCTGCGTTGGTCTGGGCCGAGGGTCCATCGCAGACCCACGAGTGTGTCAAGGCCCGAATCCTCGGGACGGTCGATCCTGTGTCTTCGCTCGACGGTAAGGTGCTCACTGGCGGGAGGCTGAACCTCAACGAAGCCCTGGGGTGTGACGCGACAGCTCTTCAGGCCTTCGCTGCACCGGGCCCTGGCTTCTTGCCTGGGACGTGGACGGCTTCTGTGAATGAGCCCGTCGTCATCACCGCCTACGTGACAGACTGCTGTCCGGCCAGTGGCGCCTCGGTGACGGCCAGCTTCGGGAGCGGAGAACCCGACGCGGCTCTGCTGGACGACGGGGCGGCGCCGGATGCATACGCGGGAGATGGTCTGTACAGCGGGGAGTGGGTGCCCATGGTGGTGGGGAGTGTCCCCGTCACGGTCACGGCGACCGAGGCCGGCCACAGTTCAGCGGTCGCCGCCTTCACAGCTGAAGTCATTGTCCCCGTCGCGTACACCTACGACGACACCGTCCCGTTCGCATGGGAGGAGATCAGTGGCACCGGCACAGATCTGGGCCTCTACTGCGACGACTGTTCGCTGCCCATCTCACTGCCCTTCGATTTCCCCTTCTATGGTGCGAATTACAGCGAGGTGTGGGCGAACGACAACGGCGGGCTCAGCTTCGAGGGCTATCCATTGGCCTACGAGAATGGCCCGATCCCGACCACGAGCATGAACACGCTTATCGCGCCGTTCTGGGAGGATCTCTTCCTTCCGATAGTCTACTACGAGATCCGCGGCACGGCCCCCGATCGCAGGCTGATCGTCCAATGGCAGGACGCCGAACACTATCTGCTCATGCTGGGCAACCCGGTGACGTTTCAGGCCATCCTATACGAGGGCACCGGGGAGATCAAGTTCCAGTATCTGGACACGTACTTCGGCGACTCCTTCTACAACTACGGGGCCAGCGCCACGGTTGGGATCCAGCAGAGCGCAGAGAATGGGCTCCAGTACTCACAGGATTCTCCGGCGGTGCCCAACGGCGCAGCCATCCTCTTCGGACCAGCCGTGGTGCTTCCTCAGATCCTCCTCGAAGTTCACCCCAATGAGCGGGGGCAGGGCCCTGGCGGTGGTCCGAAGCTCGGCGCCATGCCGTGGCAGCCGTCAGGCCTGGGTCCCGGGGGCTGGTACAAGTTCAAGGTCTACGAGTTCGAGGGGAGCGCCGACCTCTGGATACAGGTCTGCGCGCAGTGCTTCAGCAGCTCACAGAACGCAGTCGGCGAAGCTGACAGGCTGAAGCTGAAGATCGACGGGACAGTGCCCAACGACACATGGGGCATCATGAGCGGTCCGGCCGGCAGCTACCAGTGGCACGGTGACGCCGATATCGGCAATCGCCTCACCCTGGAGTTCCGCCCAGCTGGCCTGGTCGCTGGCACTCACCGGATCGTGTTCTCTGCCGACGAGACCCCGGTCATCTGGTGGGTGAGGGTATACGACCTGACTGAGACCGTCCTTCAGTAGGCGTGGCTGTAGGTGTCAAGTAGCTTTGGGCCACCTGCTGAGTCGCCCAAACCATTGAGGTGGCCCGCTGGTCGGCGGTGCGAGCCGAGCCGCGGTGCCCTGCTGGAGCCAGAGCAGACGCGGCTGGCAGGCAGACCGCGCGCGGGTGTCTCATCACTGTTTGACGTGCACAGCCTGTCTGAGAAGAGGGCCAGCATGAGGGAGAGCGGCGGCAGGTCTGTGGCATGCCTCTAGGGCGAGACGTCCACGAACACCTTCATACTCTCCTCGCGATGCTCGTCCACGAACGTGTAGGCGTCGGAGTAGTCCTCGAATGCGAAGTGTGCGGTCTCCATGGGGGAGGTGACCACCTCGCCGGATGACATGAGCTCTACTGCCCGCTCGTAATCCTGGTAGCGATACATGAGCGTGCCGACGAGCGTCAGCTCGCGGTCCTGCACCAATGCCATGGCGACGCGCGGCTTCTCCCCGAAGACTCCCACCACCACGATCGTCCCGCCCTTGCCGATGGTGTCAACGGCCGCCGACAGCGTGGCTTCGATACCGACGCACTCCAGCGCGACGTCGAAGCCGTCCTCACCGAAGACGCGAGTAACTGCTTCCGCCAGTTCCTCCTGCTTGGGGTTGGATGTATGCAGAAGGCCGCACTGCCGCGCGACACCCAGGCGGAAATCGCTCAGGTCGGTCACCAGCACGGTGGCCCCGCCAGCGCGGGCGACCTGGGCAACCAGATTGCCGATGGGCCCCGCCCCCAGAACGACGACGTTCTTGCCCGAGACCTCCCCTGCTCGGGAGACCGCGTGGACCGCCACGGCGGTCGGCTCGACCATGGCCCCCTGCTCGAACGTGAACTCGTCCGGCAACTTCACGGCCTTGTCGGCCGGGACGACGAACAGCTCCTGAGCGCAACCGGGAGCCTGAAATCCCTGGACCTTCAAGGAGTCGCAGATATGATAGTCGCCGCGGAGGCAGGGCCGGCACTTCCCGCAGACGACCTGGGGCGTGGCGGTGACCTTGTCACCCGCCTGGAAGCCGGTGACCGCTTGGCCCACCGCCTCCACCGTCCCCGAGAATTCGTGCCCCTGAACCACGGGGTAGGAGGTGAAGGGGTGAAGCCCATGGTTCACGTGGATGTCTGAGCCGCAGATTCCGATCCGCTTGATCCGGATGACGATCTCGCCGGCTCCCGGGCGCGGGTCCGGTACATCCCGAAACTCGATGACGCCCGGCGAAACCATGACTGCCTGTCTCATTGGGGTCCACTCCCTGCAATCCGCGTGCTGGAGAGGCTTCTCGCAGCAGCTACTCAGGCCTACGGGCTCTGCGCCTGAGCCTCTTCCCCGAGTTGCTCAGGTGCTGTATCACCGCAAGCCGACGGGGCGCCCAAGTCGATGCCACAACGCGCCACACGTACACGTGCCCGCGGACGTCGGGCCGATCATTTCAGCCGCTCCTCGAAGCGAGTGTAGAGCAAGCTGACCAGGAGCAGGATCAGTCCCAGTCCGAAGAAGGAGACGATGCGGTAGGGCTGCTGGAGGAAGCTGAGATCGAAGATGAACACCTTTCCGATGGCGAGGTACAGCAAACCCATGGCGGACAATCGGACTGGGCGGTTACGCCGCCACATACCTACTGACAGGGCACCCAACGCGTACATGCTCCAGAATATCGAAAGAGACAGCTGCTGTGCACTGCCGCGTACCGCATGAGGCGCCGT
>JALGXV010000155.1 GCA_029821885.1 Candidatus Hebobacteria bacterium | reverse complement strand
GGCCGGTCCTCCGTGCGTCGCGCGCGCAGCCCGCCCCTGCGTCCGGGCCCTGGCGGCGGCCCTCCCCGTCGCGTGACCTGGGCCACACCCGCGGGCGACCACAGGCAGACGACGAGACTGACGGCCAGTATCTTCCATGCAATGCGAACGGCTCTGTCCATGTTGCCCATCCTTGTCGACACGCCCTCGGCGCACTCCACGGCACTGCTCCTTTTCATCTCCATCCCCCTTCCCCCATCCGGTGTGTCTGATGTGGTCCTGCCCTGCTCGGCGCGCGCTTCGGTCTGATGTCGCCCGGGCATCTCAGTTCTCCCTGCGGGCCCGCGGCGGGCCGTCGGCAGGTTTGGCAGGTTTCGCCAGAGGTGTAATGGGGAAGTCTCGGGGCCGAGTCAGGGTGGTCGGCGGGGACGTCCCCGATCTCAGGCGGATCGCTTTCCGATCCATGCTCTCCACCGTCGCGCCCTGGAAACTCTCTCCTACGGCCAGATTCTTGCAGGCCTTTGTGGTGTCGTTCTGCAGGATACCTAGCTGCTCGCCCCCGATCAGGACGTACCCGACGTAGGACCATCCAGCGAAGTCCGACTTAGGGCTAGGAGGCTGTTTCTTCGTACCATTGCCTCCGGGAAGTGGCGGCGGCGGGGGCACCGATCTCGGTTCCTTGCGGGGCGGCCCGGAACGATGCTCTGAAAAGACGTTCGTCTTGCTTAGCTGCGCGTAGCGATCGAAGGCGACGTCCTCTGGCGCCGCGGGCCGAAGCTCCGAGGCGACGGCCGGCGGCGCCGCATCGGCTGGCGCCCGCTCCTGCTCGCGCGTCTGTCGTAGCGACGCGCCCCGCATGCCATGGAGGAGGAATAGGATCGATCCGACAAGCAGCACGCCGAGTATTACCTGGCGTCTGCTAGGCTTGCCCATCTTCCACCTCGCCTTCCTCTGATTCGGCGTAAGCGGCCACATAGAAAGTGGCCTGCAGCCTGCCTCTGGCCTGTCGGCCGGCCGAGATCTCGACACCTTCCACCCACAGGCGACGGCCGGGCCGCTCCAGTGCGAACATGAGCAGCACGAGGTCCGAGAAGTCCGCCTCCAACTTGAATGTGGCTGGATGTCTCACCGCGCCGTCAATCATCTCCGGCCGCTCCGGGCGGATGCTGGTGATGGTGAGCCCGGCGTCTGCGGCCAGGCGTTCGAGCCGTCTGACCATGTTGACCGGAACATTGCCCTCCGGGAAGATGAGAGAGTCTATCTCTTCGCGCAGCGCCGCGACGTCATCAAGGGCGCCCTGAGCAGCTTCGTACATCATCTGCGCGCGCTCGATGGCCCCGTTGAGCGATTCCCTTTCCGAGGACAGCTCCCGCCCTCTCGCACTGAGCGGCATTAGCACGACGAGCAGATAGAAGAAGACGATGAAGGCCGCCGCGCCGATGACGAGCAGCCGCCTGTGCTCCGATGCGAGTGGTCTCATCGGCTGCCTCCCCAGGGCGTGAGGGTCCCGCCGCTGGCCTCCGCCTGCTGCGTCCACAGCCTGACCTCCATGGCGAACCTCAGGCGCGCCGACCCGGACACTCGATCCGTGCCAGTCAGAGTCGCCTCGCCCACGAGTGGCGAGAGACTCAGATCGTGCTGCAGGTCGGCCACGACGGCCGAGTCGGGCGCGGTTCCCCTCAGTTGAAAGGCCTGGCCGGGCCGCAGGATGAAGTCGGTGAGGACGATCTCCGTCGGGGAGTAGAGGGCGATCGTCCGAAGCAGCTCGAGCGAAGTGTACCGCCGGATCTGGATCGGCTTCAGGGCTTCAGCCTGCTGCTCGAGCTCTCGCCTCTCCGAGAGGATCCTCTCCCCCTCCGTACGGAGCACGGCCGCGGCCTGCGTCTGCGCTCTCAGCGCGCCCACCTCGTCTTCCAGGCGCCTCACATCTCGAGCGGTGAGCAGATAGAAGAGCACCATGGCGATGGCGAGAACGGCGACGCTCACCGCGACAGCGGAGCGTAGCCGAGTCGCCCGCACAGCCTCGGCGACCTCGGCCGGGAGCAGCGACACCCGCCAGGCGCTCTGCCCGACTGCGTAGGCCGCTGCCGCCATGGCTACAAGGCAGTTGTCGGCGGTTTCGGCGTCGCCTCCGATGAGTTCACACCCGGGGAAGATGTCGGCGGCCGACAGACGAAGTGGCTCGACTCCGAAGTCGGCCGCGAGGTGCTCCGCCAGCCCAGGAGTTCCAGACTCCGGTCCGAACAGGGCGATCCGGGAGAGCCCGGCGGGGCCGAAGGACAGCGCCGACCGCCTGATCTCTCCCACCAGGCTGTTCGTCCATGCGCGGACCCCGGCTGGCTGGGGCTCCCTCGCCAGCAGGCCCAGCCCTTCGCGCTCTTTCAGCGCTTCCGCTTCCTCGGCGCTCGCACCGAGGTCCTCCTGGATGGCACGAGCCAGCTGGTTTCCGCCCACAGCCACTGAGCGCGTGAGCCGCAGCCTCTCGCCTTCAGAGATGTTGATCGTGGTGGAGCGGGACCCCACTTCTACCTCCGCGCCGAACCCCGCCGGCTCCCGGCCGGTCATCCTCGCCAGGTCATCGAGAGCGAGGGCATCGACGGTGATGGCCGATACCCGCAGTCCGGCGTCCTCTGCCACCCTCAGGTACTCGCGCACGAGTTCCAGCGGCGCCGCAACGACGAGGACGTCCACCAGCCCGGACTCCTCGCCAGAGGATCCCAGCTCCTGGAAGTCGACGACGACCTGGTCGACGGGAAACGGGACATGGTCGGCGAGGTCGTATTCGATGACGTTGCGCAGGTCGCCGTGTTCGGCTGCTGGGAAGGCGCTTATCCTGGCCGTCACCTGGCCGCGAGGGAGGACGATCACGGCCGTCCGAGCGCGGATGCCCGCGACGGCCAGTGCCTGCCCCAGCGCGTGCACGACCGGTTGGCGGTCGCCGCCGACCTCCCATCGGTAGCCGGGGGGCAGTCCCTCTTCCGCGAAGCGCACGGCGCGGACTCGGCCGCGCCGCTCGACGAGCTGCGCCACTCTCACCGACTGTGCGCCTATCTCAATGCTGACGGGGCCACTCATGGGAGCGCTGAGCTACCTTGTCCGGACAAGCCATGCCTCCTCATCCAGCGGCGGCAGGGGCCAGTCCTGCTCCGCCTGTCTGATCACCAGCACGTTCTCCCCGCGGCGCCGGAGAAGCGCCGTCAGTGTACGGTGCGTCCGCCCCGTATCGGTCCACCCCATGGACTCAACAAGGAAGGAAGACGACCTGGTGGTGATGTGGTCGATCATTTGCTCGAATACGCTCTCCCCATCATTCAAGTCCACCAGTAGCTGCACGATCTCGCCAACGGACCCGAAGGGCTGCTCTTCCCTTCTTGCCATGATCGCGTGGGCGATTTCGTATGACCCGCCCGGCAGGCCGGCGATGACGGCGGCAGGCGCGGTGTTGAAATTGACCTTGCCTCGCGTCTCACTGCCCGGCTCCACCGAGACGTAGTCGACGAGCTGGGCGATGGTGCCCCAGTCCAGCCCGGCGACGGTCCGGAGCTGAGCCAGCGACGTGTAGCCGCTCTCTCCGATCTCGCTCAACGTGCTCAGCCCGTCGAAGATCGCCTGAGGCCCGTACATGAGGAACAGGGAGCCAAGCCTACCGTTCACGAACTCCTGGAAGGCCGGCTCATTCCAGTTTCGGAACTCATTCAGACCTACGCGCACTTGACCGTTTGGGTCCGTGTTCGGCGACTCCGAGTCGACCGTGACGACGTCCGCCAGACCGACCCTCTCCTCAGAGCCGAAGTACATCTCCGGGGTCACGGCGCGGACGAGCAGCAACTCTCCCGGACTCTGGAAAGGAGCGTTCCGAGGGAGGTATGGCTGATGGAGTGCAGCGTAGTCGGGTGACTCCGCTCCTCCTGGTGTGACGTCCTCGCCCCGATCTCTCCAGTCGTTGATTGACGCTGCCGCCGCCGGATCACCCGTGATGCGCAGCAGCATCTCATAGTCGGCCTCATTGACATTGATGCGCCCACATGCGTCGTGGACTCGCACGCGGTAGAAGCCGTCCCCGAGCTTGTGGGGGAGGTCAAGTGGTCGCTTTGCTCGGGGGCCCCAGTCATCCAGCAGCGTGTCGGCTGTGCGATCATCGTAGAGCAAGATCGCGCGCGCCAGGTTCATGCCTGCTTCCGCCAGGAAGAGCGCCTGGGTCCGGTCAAGGCTGGTCCTGGAGGCCAGCAGTTCGACGCGGACGGCGGCCGTGATCCCAACCGCCAACACGGCAAGGAGCACGACCGCGAAGATGGCGAGGATCAGCACGACGCCCCGCCGTCCGCGGCCGGCCCTAGCTGGTCGGTATCGACAATACGGTCCGGTATACATGCTCGTTCTCGCGCGCGTCGAGCAGAGTCAGCTCGATCGCAATCGCCTCTGGCAGACGCAGGTTGTCCTCTGTCGTGGCCCAGGCGGTGAGCCACTCGACGTCGTCGAAGTACCTGAGCTTCATATCGATGATCGACTCAGAAACCAGCTCATCGCTCATAGCCTCACTGGCGGAGCGCCTCTCCTCCAGCCACTCCGCCACGGGCGCGACCCACACCGTCCGATAGAGCCCGCCCCGGAGCTCGGCCGTGCTCCTGAGCAATTCGTAGCGAACCGCCACGAAATCCGTGACAGGTGGCGCCATCGGCTGCGGCGAGACGCCGCTGGCCTCCGCGGGAAGCAGGGCCGCCCGGGTGATGGTGCTGCTCTCCGTAGTGAGCTCGAGCAGTTCTTGCCCATCCCCCAGCGACCCGCGGCTCGCGCCCGCGTGACCCAAGAAGTAGCCTCCCGTTCGATGCAGCCCGAGATAGGAGCCCCGGATATCTCGCGCCAGGACTGCGAAGACCGCTCGTGCTTCCTGGTTCAGATCGGCAGTCTCCTGCGTTCTCTCCCACACCTTCAGGCAGGTTGAGATGCTCAGCACGATGCCCCCGACCAGCACCGCCACGAACATCATGGCAATGGTCAGTTCGAGCAGGGTGAAGCCGCGCTGCTCTCGCGCCGGTCTAGAAGACATTTGTTGAGAACCAGATCTCACGTTCTCGCCCAGCCTCGGGTGCGATAATGACCAGATCCACCGGAACCACATTGAGCTGGTTCGGCCTCTGAGGGAACAACCGCCACCGGTAACCAGGATAGTCGGGCCCGAAGTCGCCCGTCTGCGGCCCCGACGGCACCCCATCGGGCCCCAGCAGCTGGATCTCTGCCAGCTTCTCGTGCGCAAGGAGGGTGACGATGGTGTCGTTCGTCGCGATCCCCGACACCCGGCTCGCCATCGAGAACGCCGTCAGCGCGCCCAGCAGCCCTATTGCCAGCACGGCTGTTGCCACCAGCACTTCGACCAGCGTGAAGGCGGGCAGTCCGCGCGCGTGGCGCCCAGCGCGACGCATTGTGGCCAAGGACCACCCTCTAGTCATCGATTCGGATCCTCCCCGTGGCCGGCGAGACCACGAGCCGAACGTCCCGTCCTCGCTCAGCACCGAACACCATCACGACGCCGTCAGTGCGACCGTCCGGATAGAAGTACACGTCCGTTCGAGCAACACCGTGCTGCCCGCTGCCGCCGACCTCGAGGCTCGCCAGCCTCAGGTGGGCTGGCACTCGCACTCTTTCCCTGCCAAGCAGCGGGAGTGGGTCGAAGGCTGCTCGGTCCAGCTCTGGAGCAGACTGCAGCTCGCCGAAGAACGCGCGCTGACTGGGATCGAACACGACCCGAACCAGCTTCCCACGCGCGACGGCCTCCGCGCGGGCGGCCGTCAACATGCCGACGACCTGTCGCACGGCGGTCCGCTCGCGCGATCCCTTGACCGCGCCAACGAAGCTCGGCCGGAGCGCGAAGAATGCGATCGCGATGATCATCATCACGACCAGCAGTTCGATGAAGGTGAAACCGCGGCTGGGCCGGCTCCGCCCTGTCCGCGCGCAGTCTGGCACGGTGCCCGATCACTCCTCGTCGGCGTTGGTTATGTCCTCTCCGTCGTCGGTGCCGCCTGGCCTCTCGTCCTTGGCATAGGAGATGATGTCGTAGCCATCGGGATTGAGCTGCCCCGGGAAGCTATACTCGTAGGGGCTCCCCCAGGGATCGATGGGTGCCTTCTTCACATAGGGTCCGTTCCAGTTCCTGGGGACCGGGGCCGTGGCCGGCTTGCTGCGGAGGGCAGCCAGGCCCTGCTCAGTCGTTGGCGGCGATCCGCTATCGGCCGCGTAGATGTCTATGGCCGTCTCCAATGTCTTGATGTCCTGGAGAGCGCGGGCGCGCTTGGCCATCTCGGTGCGGTTGAGGATCTGGAGAGTCACCGCCCCGGCCAGGATGGCTATGATCGTCATTACCACGACCAGCTCGATCAGGGTGAACCCACTGCTTCGGGAAGCTCTGGCTCGCCAGGATCGCATCTTGACCACTCCCTCTGCTAGCGACCTATCGCCGCATTGATCTGGAAGATCGGCAGGAGCACTGCCAGCACGATAAATCCGACGATGACACCCATGACGATGATGACGATGGGTTCCAGCAACGTCGTGAGGCGGCCCAGAGTGCTGTCCACTTCGAAGTCCAAACTGTCCGCGACGCGGGCCATCATGTCAGGGAGCTGGCCGGTCTCCTCGCCGACGCCGGCCATGTGGATCAGAAGTGGTGGGAAGGCATCGGTGTGATCGAGGGCCAGCGCCAGGTTCGTCCCTTCACGCACGTCGTCGCGCATCGCGTCTACCGCCCGCGCCATGGGTCGATTGCCCACCGCGTTGCCGCTGATCTCGAGCGCCGCCAAGATCGGCACGCCGCCCGCAAGCATTGTGCCGAACGTCCGCGCCAGCCGAGACACGGCCATCTTGTGCCAGATCGGCCCCATCAGTGGCATCCTCAGCGCGAGCAGATCCAGGTTCTCGCGGCCCGCCGCCGTTCCCGCGTACCACCGGACTCCGAGAACGACCACCACGATAAGGAGCACAATGGCCCACCAGATGTGACTTAAGACACCTGCCACGGCCAGCAGGATCTGCGTGATGAGAGGCAGGGTCTGCTCCATCTCCTGGAACAGCGCCGCCAGCTTGGGGATGAGAAACCCGATTATGAATGCCACAGCACCGATCGCGACCGTCATCAAGACCGCGGGGTAGAGAAGGGCCGAGATGATCTGGGATTTGCGCT
>JALGXV010000154.1:7207-10423 GCA_029821885.1 Candidatus Hebobacteria bacterium | reverse complement strand
CTCGGGGACTTCGCAGCCGATCTCGACGTGCCCGATCCCGGTCGGCAGCACAAAGCGCGGCGACCGGGCGAGAGCTTTCTTGTCGGACCGGATTGCATCGAGGATCGCCGAGGCCGGTGCAGCGGGGATTCTGATCGGCAATCGGAGAACCGACAGCAGGTTCACCAGCCGCTGTCGATCAGATTCCGAGATCATGCTCAGCCGCTGGGCTACGCGGGCGGACGCACACATGCCAATGGAGACGGCCTCGCCGTGCCTCAGGCGTCGGTATTCCGTCAACGACTCCAAGGCATGGGCGAAGGTATGGCCGAAGTTGAGCACAGCGCGCAACCCGGATTCGCGCTCATCGGCCTGCACGACCTCCGCCTTGATCTCGCAGTTGCGGCGAACGAGATAGGCGAGGGTGTCCAGGTCCCGCTTGAGGACCGCCCGGTGGTTCGCCTCAAGCCAGGAGAAGAGCCCGGCATCGGCGATGACAGCGTGCTTGACGACTTCCGCCAGCCCCTCGCGGTAGTCGCGCGGCCGCAGCGTCGCCAGGGTCGAAACGTCCGCAAGCACCAGCCGCGGCTGGTAGAAAGCTCCAATGAGATTCTTGACGATTCTTGACGCGGGGATGGTTGATGGCCACCTTGCCGCCGACCGAGGCATCGACCTGGGCGAGCAGCGTGGTCGGCACCTGAACATAGGGAAGGCCCCGCATGTAGGTGGCGGCGACGAACCCCGCGAGGTCGCCTATGACGCCGCCGCCGAAGGCCAGGATCACCGAACGCCGATCCGCCCCCCGCAAGAGCAGCTCATCCCAGAGCAGGTTGGCACGCCGGAGCGACTTCTGCCTCTCCCCCGACGGTACAAGCACGGTCTCCGCGGCAAAGCCTCCCAGGCCCGCCCGCAGCGCCTCGCCGTGGAGCCGCTCGACGTTCGGATGCGTGACGATGATGCCGTGCTCCCCTACATCCGAGCGAATGAGGGCGCCTGCGAGCGAGAGGATATCAATTCCCACATGGATTTCGTACGACCGCTCCCCGAGATCGACTCTGAGGTGCGACGTGCCATCGTCTGTCATCCGCGACACCCTCCCAAACATCAGCGGAAGCGGCACCCTTCGTCGAGCGCCGCTTCCGAGCCAGAACCTCCGTCGCCGGGACGCCGTGGCTAGATCGGCCCGAGCGTCGCCGGCGCGGCCTCCTCTTTCACGATCCTCGGCGTGATGAAGAGCAACGTCTCGGTCTCGTTGATGGTGCGGAACTTGCGCGTGAAGAGCAAGTCGCCGAGAATGGGGATGTCCCCGAGCAGGGGGAGCTTGGTATTGGTTTCCAGCTCGTCCTTATTGATGAACCCGCCGATGACGAAGGTCTCACCGTCTCGCACGTTGACGGTCGTCGTCAGGTTATTGACGGTGGTAATCGGATACGAGACCGTGTCAAATGGGCTTATGGGCACGAGAATCGAGCCCGTGATGGTGCTCTTCTGGAATGGGATGTACATTGTGATCGTGCCGTCGCCGTTGATCCGCGGGGTGATGATGAGGCTCGTCACGATGGAGTATGTGGTCACCGTCGTCGTCTGGATGTTGGTTCCTCGGAATGGGTCGCCAGCGATGCCGCCCACGGTGACCCACGGATAGTTGACAGTGACCTGGTTGATCGCGGGCATCAGGTTCATCGTGGACACACGGATGGCATCCACGATCCGGCCGCGGCCGGTCTCCAGAAGATAGGTGAGGGTGGCCCCGAAGTTCGGGAGACCCGCTCGCTCGTACTCGACGATCACATTGTAGTCAGTGGTGAGATCCGAGGTGTTGATCGACAGGCCGCCAGCTATGTAGTACCAATCGACCCCCATCTCCTTCTGGAGGCTCGTGCTGACCTGGACGGACTGCAGTTCCACGATGATCTGCTGTGGCTTGTGGTCGACGAATCTGAGTATCTCTATGAGCTCGTTTATGTCCTCTTCCGTGCCGCGAATCAGCAGCGAGTTCAGAACCGGGAAGGCAATCATTGCCTCGATGCCCTCGGGCAGGAACTCGGAGAAGGCGCCCCCGCCGACAAGGCCGCCGCCGGCGCCCCCAGTGAAGGCTCCGCCGCCACCGCCTGCACCACCGCCGAAGCCGCCGCCACCGCCGCCACCGCCACCGCCACCGCGACCGCCAGCAGCCAGCTCGCCCGGCCCGCCTGAGGTGCTGAAGCTCCTCCTGCCGCCGGACATGAGCACCGAGCCGGAGTCCGCCAGCAGCACGTCCGGGTCATAGGGCAGGGGGCCCGGATTCTCGCTGGTCCCGAACAGCCAGGCCACATACTGCGGCGGCATGAACTGCAGACGGTACATGCGCGAAATCATGGGCTGCTTGTCAGACTCCGTCACGCCTGGGAGACCCGATATCTCGCCGGATGATGCCGGCCGCGGCTGGGCCGAGACGAAGTAAAGGCCATCGCCATCGCGCCACCAGTGCAGGCCCTTCGCCGTGCAGATGATCTCGAGGACTCTCTCCATGGGCACGTTGTCGACGTCGAGCGTGATGTGACCCGTCACGTCGCCCACTACGATGCTGGCGCCAGAGGCGGTGACCAAGGTCTGCACAACATCCTGAACATCCCCGTCCCTGACGTGAATGCTCACAAGCTCGCGGCCGGGGTCGGTGCCGCTCTCAGAGCCCGTTGCCGCCAGCGCTCCCAGTCCCATCAGGAACGCGCACAGGACCGTTGCCAAGAATTCTCGCCTCATCACTCGCCTCCCAACAAATGGCTCATCTCGCCAGCTGTCGCCCGTCATCGAGGATGACGCTCGACCACTCAAAGCCCTGATCGACCCGGCCCTCGCGGCAGGCCGCACATCTCCACAGGGCGCCACTACACAGGGCGCCACGAACAGCGAACACCCCGGCGCCCCGCAGCACCACCGCCCGACTTCCGAAGACCGCAGCGCCGGCTGCGTATTCTACCACACCTCCGGCGGCGTGTTAAGGACTCTCTCTCCTGAGCAGCCGAGCCACGCTGCCAACGGCAAGAGGATGCGCTCAGCGGCCGCCGCGGCCGCCACCACCGCGGCCGCCTCCACCACCGCCGCCGCCACCGCCGCCGCCACCACCGCGGCCGCCGCCACCACCGCCCCCGCGGGCGCCACCGCCGCCGCCACCGCGGCCGCCTCCGCCGCCACCACCACCTATGCCGCCGCCTCCACCGCCGCCGACACCACCACCGCCGCCTCCACCGCCGCCCA
>JALGXV010000154.1:0-7159 GCA_029821885.1 Candidatus Hebobacteria bacterium | reverse complement strand
CACGCCGCCGACGCCACCACCACGGCCGCCCGCACCGGCGCCCTGAGCCGGGACCGGGATCACTCCCGGACCGCCGTCATAGCCGATGCCGAACCAGATGCCGAGCTGGCGGCAGTCGATATACTGGAACTCATAGCGGCCGCCCGGGCCGAAGAGGAACCAGCGGCTGGCGGAACGGGGCCTGGTCTGCGTGTACTCCGGCGGAGGGTCTGTGTCCACCTTCTCCGTGATGTAGTAGACGTTCCCCGCCTCGCGTCTGTAGGTGAGGTTGTGCATCTCGAGAATGGCGCGCAGCGCCTGGCTGAAGGTGACGTTGTTGAGCGTCAGCGTCACCCGGCCGCTCACGCCGGGAGCCAGCGTATAGCTGTACGGCGTCGACCTGAATATCAGGCGAAGCGCGTCGTCGAGGCTGGCGTCCCGCAAGTCGAGGGTGATGAGCCGCTCGTCGGCCTGGGCCTGCGCGCGCCCGCTGGCGAACATCGCTCCGCTGGCGGCCACCGCGACAACCAGGATGAAGACTACCAACCGCATTCTGCCTGTCATCATGTTCGCTCACCTCCGGCGCTGGCGAAGGAGGTGCTCCGACGCCCACGCCTAGTCCGTCTCCGTCTGTTTAGACTGCCCCCGGCACCGATTTGTTCTGCCGAAGGCCCCATTCCCCTGGCGCTTTGGCGCGCCATTCCGCTATGCCGGGGGCAGCTCCGGCATAGCCGACACGGTGGATGTCACTCCGGCCGACGCGCTGCTCGGCCCGAGCCCGCGCAGCGGCACTTGCCACTTCTTGCCATCGCTGTCCATCAGGTAGATCGAGTTCCGCGCAATCGCTGTTATGCGAATGCCATCGACAACATCGCCGGGTTTGACGATGAATGTCTCTCCGTCCTCATCCTCGAGTATCGCCCACGCCTGATCGTTGAAGAGCAGCCCGGCCACTCGGCGGTTGCCCACAAGCCGCGGCCCGGCTCCGGGCGGGCGCAGGCCGCCTGGTACAAGTCCCACCGCCGGCAGGGGGACCAGCAGCTCCTGCGGCGTCGGCACCGGTGGTGGCTCGAAGGTCTCGAATGGATCAGGCCTGGTGGGCTCATGGGGTCCGGTCGCCATCTCCACGACACCGACGGAAGGGGCTGGCCCGACAGCTTGGGCCACCTCCTCTCCCCCTGGAGGCGCCGGCTCCCCCTCGCCGGGGACCGGTGTCACGCCCGCCTCCCCGGTTCCGACTTCCTGGCCGGCCTCACCGGCTACGAAGCCGGCGCCGGGAGGGGCCGCCGGTCTGCGTCCCCGGAGCACGAAAAACAGTATGAGAGCGATGGCAACGACGGCGACGCCACCTGCGATGAGGATCTTGTTCCGATCCGCCGGGTTCATTCTCTACCCCCGCGCCGGTAGATGTCACACCTGGTTCGACACACTCCGCATCATCCCCTTGCGCCGTTGCCGAGCCTCAGCGCCGGAGGGCAACAGCTCATCGGCAGCAGCGCTAGAACCCTCGTCCGCCTCTGGGCCCGCCCATGCCGCGGCCGCCTCGACCGCCCATGCCCCGGCCGCCCCGGCCGCCTCGACCGCCCATGCCCCGGCCGCGAGTGCCCGCGCCTGTGGTGGCGGCTCCCGCGGCGGGCGCGCTCACGGCCTCCGGCTCAACGCCCGTCCACTGGTAGAGCGTCACGGGCACCTGAGCCACCAGCGGTTGGCCGGGCTGCCGCGGCCCCTGGATGGTCACGCTATGCATAACCATGAAGCGCGGCGCCTTCGGGATCGTGGTAAGCCACTCGAGAAGCGTCGGGAAGTCCTTCACCTCGACTGTCAGGGTCCAGTTCAGCGGGTCGAGCGTCCTCGCGTTCGGGTTGGGGAAGCTGCCCGGCATATTGGCCCCCCAGTCCGGGAAGCCATGCCCTGAGACTCGCGCTCCCGTAGATGCGAACCACCGGTCCATCACCCGCTGCTCTTCCTCCGCCAGGTCCCACATTCGAACCGTGGCCGCGATCGGGTCGGTGAAGTCGAGCTTCGGCATGCGCGTGTCGAGGATCTCCTCATACTTCTCGTTGACCTCTTCTTCGGTGACCTTCGCCTCCTCTATGTCGGCCTCAACTTTGGGCTTCTTCGACGCGTATTCCTCCGAGGCCATCGCCTGCGTCGCAGCCGTTCGGATCGCGCTGCGCTGTGGGCGGACGAAGAGGAAGAAGAAGATGAGGGCAATTCCGACCACTAGTGCCAGCCCAACAAGCCCCGCCTGTATCCGAGTTACCCGCTGCAGGTTCACCGCACTGCTCCTTTGCCAGACCTCGTGCCCCAGCCGATGAGATCGTGCTCGCTCCCCGAGCGACCGGAGTACCGATCCCTAGAAGCCACGCCTGCCTCCGCCACGCCTGCCGCCACGCATGCCGCCCCCGCGTCTGCCGCCGCCACGCCCGCCGCCCCCGCGCCGGCCGCCCATCCCGGGACCGCCTCCCATACGGCTCCCGCCACGACCGGCCGCTCCGCCGATCCCCGCCGGAGCGGCGACGGGCATGGTGATCATGTCCAGGTCCTCGGGCTTCAACGCCACGCTGATGCTGACCGGCATCTGCATCCTAGGATTGACGGCTCCCGAGGCCATATTGCCCGGGCTGAACTGGACGGCATCCCGCCCAATCCCGGTGTTCACCATCTCGCACCGCAGCATATTCAAGTACCACCGAGCAGCAGCCATGAGGTCGCTCGTCGATCCACTGAGGCTCAGGGTGTTCCCGCTCGGCAGATTGAGCCCGTTCACCACCACGTCTGCCGGGAAGTAGTCGTTCAGTGTCTTGAAGTAGTTCACCCATTTGGCGGGCCGGCTGTCGGCGTCATCCACCCACGATACCCAGCCCTGCTTGGCTCGGTATCGTGCCTGTATGGACGCCAGCTCCCCTTCCAGGTCGATGACCTCCTGCTCTGCCTGAAACGCTTCGTCCCTACGCTTCTCCTCCCGCTGCCGCTGCACAGAGAGCGAGAACGGCGCGGGTGCCCACAGATAGGCCATGAAGAGCAGCACCTCGACGATCAGCACGAAGGCCAGAAGGACCACCAGCGCCTTCACCCGACGGCGCTCTACGATATAGGGCGGGAGCAGCTGGATCTTTATCATGGAGTATCTCCTGCCATCACGCAATCATGTCGCGGATCGCCAGCCCCACGACGATGGGCATGAAGCACGCATTGTCTCGGTACATGTCGGCGGGCACGCTCGCCTCGTCGACGGCCACGTGTTGGAACGGATCGCCGATTTCGACCTCCATCCCCACCTCGTTGGCGAGGAACTCGGGGAAGCTGCCCAGTCTGGTGGTCCCACCGTAGAGCAGGACCTTGTCAGCGCTGGAGTCCGGGAACCGGTTCGCGTAGTACTCGAGGGACCGCCTGACTTCCGTCACCAGTTCCACCAGCATCGGCAGCATAGCGTCATAGACCTGGCGCTCGGGCGAACCTGCCGTCGGAGCGTGAACGGCGGGCAAGGTCGTCGGCGGCGGCTCGATGGGAGGCTGTTGAGGACCCGTCTCCGCGCCGAGGTCGAAGACCCGCTCGGCACCTTCCTCCGTCTCTTCCGGCGGGACCGCAGGCGCGGTCTCAGGGGGCCTCTCCGGCTCGCCCCCCGCCGACGCGGCAAGGGCCGGCGCGCCCTCGACGTAGACGCGGCCCTCCTCGATCTTGGCTCGCTCGGCCTCGTGAAACTCGTAGCCCAAGGCCTCGGCGATGGCGTTGGTGATACCATCCCCGGCAATCGGAATCGGCCGCGTGAAAGAAAGCAGTCCGCCGGGCCGGAAGATGCTCAGGTCGGTCGTGTTCGCGCCGATGTTGAGGAGGGCGTAGGTCTTGTCGTAGGCGCCCTGCTCCCCAATGATATCGATCAGCGCGCGGCTTGCCGACAGCGGCTCCACATCGAGGGCCGAGGGATCCAGGCCCGCGTTGAACAGGGTCTGGACGTGCGCGTCGACCATGTCCTCCTGGGCGACCGCGAGCAGCACCTCCATGTTCTGGGAGTCTTCGGGAAGCTCTTCCGGCGGGACCAACGGCTCGAAGGACATGACCACTTCGCTGGCGGCGAAGGGAATGTGCCGATCGACCTCCCACTGCATCGTCTCCGCCAACTCGCTCCGGGTCATCCTCGGCACTTCGATCGGGCGCACCACCAGGGAGGATTGGCTGGCGACGGAACTGACGACCGATCGCGTCCGGACGCCGTACTCGGCGAGCAACTGCCGGACGGCCGCGCCCAGAGTATCGGGGTCGACGATGACGCCGTTGGCGATGGTATCCCGCGGCGTCATGCCCATCCCGACGTTGGTGATAACGGGACCTGTCCGGCCCGCGCGCGCCTCCACGAACTTGATTCGGCTCGTGCCGATGTCCAGCCCCAAGATCGCTCTATCCGCCATGGCTGCCCATTCTTCCCGTCGTCGGAAGCTAGAGGTCCGGGCCCCGCCCTTCGGCCCGCGCGGGCCCGTGCTCCCCCCGCGGTGTTAGATTATATCATCGCCCGTTTTGTTCCGCAACAGATGTGCGAAAGCCGGGTCCCCCTACCTATTCGACGCCCCGCTCAGCTTCCTGCAGGTCCTGAGACTCTCTCGCCCCATATGACCAGATCGGAGGTGATGGGGAAGTTCGGGAACCGGAGATATCCGATGCGGTCTTCGGTCTCTCGCCGCGGATAGCGAAGCAGCGGATCAAAGGCGTAAGTGAGGAATCCCTCGCCACCCTGTCCGAAGGGGCCGCCCCATTTGCCCGTCCAGTCGGCCACCGACCCCAGATCGGCCGGCATATTCTCGCTGATGGCGCCGTAGACGTGGATGCTGATGTTCAGCGGCTCGTGATAGCCTGGGTAGAGCTGTGCCATCGGGTCCAGCCCGACCTCATCCGGATCCTCGTTGAACCACCGCCCCGGTATCACGAACCAGGACCCGTTCTCCGCGTACACGAGGGCGTCGATCTCCACCGGCAGCGGATCAACGCCCCGCGGCGGAGCGATGGCGATGGGGCCGACCGTGTAGGCCAGGTCCTTGGGAGGAATCTCCCATCTATCCACACTCCAGGCGCCCGTGTCCGGGTCTTGCACCCAATGCCGAACTGGCCACACGCGGCCCTGGAATGCTATCGTGTCACTGCCGGCAAGCCATGCGGCAGGGGGATCGCCAGCAAGCGCATGCATCCACATCGGCTGGTAGTCATCGGGCAGCAACTCGGCCCAATCATCGGCGCTCGAGCCGAGCTCGAGAAGGTCGGGCTGCAGGTCCTCATACCAGTGATCCGATTCATCTCTGATCTCATGATCCGCGATCTCCTCCCGGAGGAACGTGTAACGAGACGTGCCTGCCCCCCAGGGCCAGGGTGTCGAGAGCGCAGCATCATTCACATAGAGACCAACGTCCACGGCCGGCTCATCCGGCCCCTCTTCTGGCGGATACTCGGGCGAGGCGTGCGGCTCGCCTGCTGGCGGCCCAATTCCGCCCGGCTCTTCCGTCTGGGCATCGTCCACCCACAGGCCGCTGTGCCCCACCATCAACCTGAGGTCGGTCAGCTCGGCCGCAAGCTCCGCAAGCTGGAGTCTGGAGTTCGTGTACGCGAAGGTGATCCAGGCCGGATCTGTCTCAAAGGGGCCGGCGTCCGGGTCCCACCCGATGGCACCGGGAGGCGAGTTGGCCTCCGGGGTCTGGTCGCCCTCAAGGAGGAGATGGCCCTGGCTTCCGCTTGACGAGTAGACGGGCTGCGCGTCGTTGTACAGATGGTAGATCCCTGGGTCCACCTGGTCCTGAACGGCTCTGAACATGTCAACCGGCCTCGGGTTGAGCGCGGTGGTATTGAGGCAGACGTAGTCCCGCGCCAGCAGGGCGATTCGCGAGCCGTAGATCCGGTCCCTCAGCATGTCATCCGGCGACAGGCCGGCAAGCTGCGCCGAGGCCGGGCTGAGCAGATCGCCCTCGATGTAGATGGTCCCGCCGGAGACGATCTGCAGATCGAAGCGCCGGGTGCGGCCGTTCATGCTGTTCCAGACCCCGAAGTAGGCCTCGGGCGCTTCATCGACGGGAATGGCCCTCCCGACACGGCCCTGACTGTCTCGCACCGGCGGCATGACACCCCTGACGAGGACATTGCCTGCGGCGTAGATCACGCCGTTGGGCGGGAACGGGAAGATGGCGCGGTTGCCGTCGTAGATCCCTATCGGGCTCGCACCCGCGGGTTGAACGCAGGCGCTCTCCCCTGCCTCGGCGGGATCGTACTGGTAGACGAGTTCGTCCGGGATTTCCGGATTGGGGTCCGTCGGTATGGGCGCGCCGTCCGGGTCCTGCCAGTAGTACAGATAGCCGTTGAACTCGCGGAGGTCGTGCCGGATGATCTCCACGTAGGGGCAGGGATCCTCTCCGTGCAGGATGATCTCCACGCCCGGCGGCGCGTAGTAGCGGCCGGTCTGATCCCACCAGTCGGCCGGGCCCTCGGGTGGCCTCTGGAGGCCCGCATCGCGCCCGTCACCGTGGCCGGCATGGACCCCGACGGACCGCGTCCAGTTCAGGCGGAGCAGATCGAGATCGTGGTCGTACTGGATGTCGCCGGCGTTGTCGATGTAGATGCCACCGTAGTTTATCCAGCCCCAGCCGGATTCGCCGATGTTGTAGTAGGAGAGAGGCGGGCCGGGGTCCGGCCGCCAGAATCCTGAGTACCGGGTCAGCAGCAGGTAGCGGTGGGCCTCGCTATCCGGGTCAACGGCCTCGATCTCCGGCGGGCGGACGCGCGGCACGGCCAGGTCCGCCCCCGGCACGATGTCCATCATCGTGTAGTAGTCCGGGAGGTCGGCCAGCACGGTTCTGCTGTTCGGGACGATGCTGCCTTCCCATACCTGCGGGAAGCCGGTCGCGTAGTCGGTCTGCTCCTGCGCGGTCGGCTGGAACACGCTCGCGGCCCGCGTCACCCCATCCACGACGAGGGTCAGCGTATCCAGCGCCGACGAGTTGGGGGCAGCGAACAGCCCCCCCGCGACCTCCACTCGGTCGTCCCGCAGCATCCCGAGGCTACGCCAGTCCACGGTTGTATCGAAGGTCGTACGGAGACTGAGCCGCGACTGCCCGGACCAGCTGAGGGGGGTGTTCGAGCGGATGGGCCCGCCGATGTGGGTGACGTAGTCCTGTCGAGGCAGGCCGCCGAGCTGAAGGCCGGA
>JALGXV010000153.1 GCA_029821885.1 Candidatus Hebobacteria bacterium | reverse complement strand
CCTCAGGCCCCCACATCGCCCGGCCAGTCGCGGCGAGCCAGCTCGCGGCTTCCTGCACAATGGCGGCCGCGACGGTCTCTTCGCCCTTCTCCGCGGGGGTGATCGCGATAGATTCGATAGGTCGCTGACTCACGTAGGCTCCCCCCAGAGGATTCTGCCCCAACTCTCGCGCCGGGAGGGAGCGGGTGTCAAGGCTCTTGCCCTATGAACTAGGCGTCCGACAGGCCTGGCGCCCAACCTGTCTCCTGGCTCCACCTGTCGGCCTTTGCCATCACCTCCCATAGGAAGGGCGACTTCGCTTCCGTGTAGCCGTGGCGATCTTCGCCATACTGCGCCGCCAGCCGGTGCTTCACTTCAGCGTAGCGCTTCGCGTCTTCGTCATGTGCCCGCATGTAGTCTCGGAAGAGCAACGCGAACTGCTCGGCCCAAGTGCCGGAACGACGCACATGAATGTGGGTCCGGCGCTTGCCCGGCTTCTCGCGGAAGTATCGCTTCGTCAGCTCCGGGTTGTCGGCTCGGAAGACGAATCCGAGGCCCTCGATCGGAATCCTCAGCGCGTCGAGCGGATCGAAGCTTGCGACAGATATCTGGATATCGATGATCGGCTTGGCATCCAGCCCAGGCACCGCAGTGGATCCGATGTGATCGATGCGGAGGGCCGCATCACCCAGCGCCTTCCGCAGAGACGTTCCCAATTCCAGGAAGATGCTGGGCCATTCAGGATCGTAAGCAGCAATCACCACTCGCTCTGTCACGGATCATCTCCGTTCGGGGGCTTCGTAGGGGGCCTTCGCGCCGACCAGGGCGCCCCCTCGCCGCCCATCTCCCCAACTCTCGCGCCGGGAGGGAGCGGATGTCAAGCTACCTAAGTGCTCGGCGTTAGGGTGAGTGCGCTTCGAGAGGGGGAGGGACACCCTCCCCCCTCGATTCTTCCCCCTCCCCACGGCCCAAGACACCCGCCCTACAGAAGGACGGGGCAGGAGGCAGGCACCTGCCGCGAAAGTGATGAGCTGTGAGCACCGGTCGTCGATAGCGCGGGTTGAGATCCTGGGCAGCACACGCACCTGGGAGGGGGCATGAGACAGATCCGCTGGAACGTGACCACTTTCGGGCACGCGGTGGGGGGTTTCGCCCTCCTCAGCCCTCTGCTCACGTGTCTTCTGCTGCACCTGGAATTCGAGTTCGGCCGCTGGGCCGGCGGCGGCCACCTGCCCTTCCATGCCTGGGTGGCGGTCTTCCCCGGCGCGGTGTGTGTTGTCGCCGGTATTGCCGCGATCATCGTGGGCCTGGCGAAGCTCAAGCCGTGGGTTTTCCTGGAGGGGGTGGCGGCCCTGCTGCTAGGCGCGGTGCAGTTCCTCGGGGGCGCCATAATCCTGGGATTGGGGTCCATCTCCTAGGCGGGCGCGCCCCTCACGCCCTCCCCTCCCCAACTCTCGCGCCGGGGCCGGGCGAAGGTCACGTACTGCCCCGAGAGCGCCGGCCACTGCCCAGCGGATAGTGGCCGATGTCCCCTCGGACGCCCCTGCCGTGCCCTACGCACAGGGGCTCAAGGCGCAGATGTGGCTCAGGGCGCAGATACAGGGCGCACGTGCCGCCTCCTCTCTCCAGTGGCAGTCGAGCCACAGCCCCCCTCCCGGCCAAGCGTTGGCGGTTGCCACCCCAAATGTGGAACAAGTGGGCGATGGGTCCGTCGTTCTCGCCCGGCGGCCTACCGGCCTCTGGCGGGATCGTGTGACCTGGTGTGGGCCAGCAAAGGGGGCTGCAGGGGCTGATGGCCTACTCAGTCACAAACGGAGAGATATCATGAGTTACGGTTACCTGTCGCTCGCATTGCTGCTGTTCGCCATGGCGGGCCTGCTCATCGCGTCGGCCGCCTACGACGGAGGAGCGCTGCCGTGGGTAACGGCCATACTGGCTCTCCTGCTGGGGGCCCTGAGTGCGGCCGCGGGAGTGCTCGAGCCGCGCCGGCGCCGGGCCAGTTCCGGGCCGCCGCCGGAGTGGGACCAGGCCGCCGCGCCCCGGCTCGGGGAGATGCTGGTGGGCTACGGGCTGATCTCGAAGGATCAACTGGCGCAGGCACTGGCGCGCCAGAAGGACACCAAGGATCGCCTTGGCCAGGTGCTCGTCGAGATGGAGCTGGTCACCCACGCGCAGGTGGCGGAGGTGCTGGAGGTCCAGTTCTCCCGGCGAGGCGGCCGCTTCGCCTGGGGCATCGAGCCGGAGCAGGCCGACCAGCAGCAGTCCGGATAGCACCGCCTCGCGCCATCATCGACTCCCTCTCACCCGCGCCCCGCCGCACCGGGCGAAGTCGGCCTCTGGCCAAAAAGGCAGGAGCCGCACCGCCTTCACCCGGGGGGCAGGGGGACGGGCGCGCTCCTGCGCTTCGGTTCCTCTTCTATTTCGTGAGGGCCCTGCCGGGTCGGCCGGGCCGTCCCACCCGTCGAACTCTCTGAGACGGAGACAGCGGGGTCCGGCGTTCCCCGCTGTCGCTAAGCTCTCTCGTGTGTGCGTGATTCCTAGTCGTGTGCTGTCGCTGATCTGGTGCGTCCGCTGGCCGTCTACCAGCTGCTGTATGCTTCGCCGTTGATTGCTGTCAGGGTCGAGCCGCTCTGGATGTGACCCGTGCTGGCGGTGTAGCTCCAGGTGGTGCTGCTGTCGGTGAATGGATCCTTCGGCAGGTTGTCGTCCGCGGTCCGCAGATACGGGCCCTGCCAGCCATTGACGTCCAGCGCGATGCCCTGGCCACCGGTCGTTCCGGCGGCCGGCTGGGTCATGAGCTGCGAGCTCGCCGACGGGTAATCGCCGCAGTCGGCCTCGAACTGCTGCACCGCGTTGCGGAGCTGGTGCAGGTCACCGCGAAGGGCCGCCTCCTTCGCCTTACGTCCTGCGCCCATCAGTCGCGGGATCACGATCATGGCGAGGATCGCGATGACCACGATCACGATGAGCATCTCGATGAGAGTGAAGCCGCGATGGCTTCGTCTGAGTGTGCGCGCCGACATACTTCCGCCTCCTCTCCCGATGGCCATAGGCCATCGGTGCTGTCCTGGTCTGAGCCCCTCAACCGCGGCGCCGGATACTGGGAATCTCCCCTCACGGCCGGAACGGCTCAGGTACCCTAAGAGAGTCATTCCATAGGCGGCGCGCAGGGCTGAGATGGAGAGTCCTGGGCGGTCTCAGGCGCCGGAGGGAGGCGTCGAAGCGGCGCGCCGAGAGCGGGGCGCGACGCCGATCTGCTGGGGGGGAAAGGAGAGGAGGCGAGCCCTCTGCCGGCCGGCTAGTGCAGCCCCACCGCGGAGAAGATGTCGTAGATCATCTCCTCCGCGATCAGGCGGCGGTCGTGCCTGAAGCCGGCCAGCTTGCCGTGGACGAAGTAGTCCTCGCGGGCCTCCTGCGCCAGCTGGCGGCCGGCGTTGAGGTCGAATATCGCGAGATTCACCTGGACCGTCACGATGTTCTTGTAGTAGTCGTACTCCCCCTGTTGGCTGAGCAGCGAAACGCCGATCAGGTGGGCGCAGTCCAGCATCCGCCCCATCGCCACCAGGGCCTCCGGCGTGGGGGTACTGCCGTACTTGGCCAGCACCGTGTCCACCTCCGCGCCGTGCAGCGGCTCGTCGCCCGTGAACTCAAACCGCTCGAGCACGATCTCGCGGAGATCGCCGCCCGTGTCATCCCGCCATATGTAGACCGCCACCCGGCGCGGGAAGTAGGGGACCGACACGGTCATCTTCTCTCCCGCATAAGTGCTGTCGAACCAGAACACCCCGAGGTCGCTCGCACAGTAAGTGGAGATCGTCACCTGCTCCGGGTCATCCACCCGGGACAGCCGCTGGCCCCGACTGCTCACATTCACCTTGTCCATGATGTAGTCGCGCTGTGTGGGCAGCGCCGCCGTGTACGGCTCCTGCTTCGGCACCCTCAGCGTCCACGTGCCGGTGCGAGGCTCCAGGTAGCCGCTGCGCCCGTGGCTCTCCCCCTCCTTCGGGCGGAGCAGCTTCGCCGCCGCGGAAACCTCGGGGGAGGTCGGCGGGGCCGCCATCAGCTTCTCCAGCTCGCTCGACGCCACCGCGAAGTTGAGGTTCTGTCCCCGGGTAGCGCCGAATGAGATCACCCCGAGCACTCTGCCCTCACCGTCCACCAGCGGGCCGCCGCTGTTGCCGGGAGAGGTCGCGGCAGAGGTCTGGACCACCGTTCCGTACCCCGGGTCCTCGCGTACCGCGCTGACCACTCCGGTCGTCACCGTCCCCTGCAACCCCAGCGGGCTGCCAATGGCAATGGCGTCCTCGCCCACCTCGATCGTGGACAGCTCCCGGAGCCCCAGCGCGGGGGCGCTCTGCATCTTCGGCACGCTCAGCAGGGCGATGTCGTGGCCGGCGCTGGTCGCCACCACCTTCTCCACCGAATACTCGATCCGGTCGTGGGTCTTGACCCGGGCCTGCGCTCCGTGCTCCACCACATGATGGCACGTCGCCACCAACCCGGGCGCCACCACGAACCCGCTGCCCGTGCCCAGCGGCTGCCCCTGTGAATCGTAGATGGTGATGAGAACCACGGAGGGATTGCACTGGGCGACGACGGCCGGCACATCGACGTCGGCCGCGCCCGCCACCGGAAACACCAGCAGCAGTGCTGTGAGGAGGATCGCCGTTCGCATGCCCATCACTTCCTTCCCCCTGTCGCGCCGGCCCGCTCCGCTCGGCCGCAGGTGAGAGGCGGCCGCCCCAGGGAGCATCGGCGACACAGACCCCAACTCAGGTGTGATAGGGCTTCTTCCGCCCGCTAGCTCGGTAGAATAGGGCTTCTTGGAACACCCCTTCGCCTCCCACACGGGCCAACCTGCCGGGGGCGCGAGAGTTGGGGGGTAACCCGGGGACGAGGGGGTAAGAGGTTTGGCCAGGAAGCCGGCGAGGCGCGGAAGCTGGTGCGGCACCAGTCGAGCTTCCACATCCAGCGGGCCCACCCCCAGCCCATCTTCAGCCCCGGCGACGACTGGGTCGCCTACACCTCCGACGCCACCGGCCACTGCAATGTCTATATGGCGCGGGCAGGAGACGTCGGCCGCGACGGGGAAGATGACGGGGCGACTAGGGGGGAGAGTGCAGAAGCCAGCGCGCCGTCATCATTACCTTCCCGAGTCTTATCTTGCCGGGTTCACGGCAAGTGGACGGAAGGATGATTTCCTCTACGTCTTCGACCTTGAATCCGAGGATGGGCAGGCCCAAAGACAACGACCGCGCAATGTGGCGTTCCAGAAAGACTACCATCGTCTCGACTGGCCTGGCCTCCCGCGTGACTTCCTGGAGAAGGGCGTGTGGGCCAAGCTCGAGTCTGAGCTTGCGCCGGCCATACGGCGCGTTGGGCAGTGCAGGGACGTCTCCCGCGAAGACGTCGATCTTCTGCTGCAGTTCATTGCGCTGTGCGCCGTGCGTGTGCCCCGTATGCGAAGTGCAGCGACCGTGATGATCGAGGAGGCTACTGGCACTTCCTTCGCAGAAGCGCTGACGAAGAAGAACGCCTGGGAGTTGGTCCTCAGATGGAGTGCCGAGAAGGACTTAGGGTGGGGAGAGGATGAGCTAGAGGCCATGATCCGGCGCCCTGATCTATGCAAGGGCCGCCGGCAGTGGTGGAGCTTCCTGAACACCGCGATGAGCCAGGATGCTATGCTCGGTGAGCTTTCCAAGAGGAACTGGAGTCTGTGGACCGCATCCAAAGGCCATGCCCATTTCATCACCTGCGATGATCCGTTCTCCATCTTCCATGCGCCGCCAGTGATACCATACCGGACCCCCGGATTCAGTGAGGCTGGGACGGTCGTGACCTTCCCCCTCAGCCGTAGTACGGTCCTCGTGGGCACCTTCGACTCCGAGGAGGTCATTGTAGAGGTCGGGGTCAAGGCAGTCGCTCACAGTAATACGGGTGCGATGGGGGACGCCAGTCGGTTCCTTTACTCATCTACGGATGACTTCGTTTGGCTGGGTGCTGGGGGCCAGCTACTCGACTGGGCTGCGTGCTTCGACTTTCGGCAGAGGTGTAAGCGCGGCGAGAAGCCGCCTGGCGTACCGCCCGAGTACTTCGAGGGCCGCTGAAACGCTGCTGCTTGGCGCCGTAGGGCAGTGGCGCCGGGCACGGTGAACGGCATTCTCAAGCGCGAGTGGCAGGACGCGGAGGTCCTGCCCCACGGAGGACGAAGGGCGGCCGGGCGGTCGAGGTCAGGCGAGTGCCTTCTGCCAGCACTCCTCGACGAACAGCCGGTGGAAGCCGAGGGAGAGGTAGAACGCGATGTCGGTTCCCACATAGGCCACCGTCGCGCCGAGCTCCCCGCAGCGACGGATACCTTCGAGCACACAGGCGCGGCCGAGCCCCCGCCGCCGGTAGTCGGGATCGGTCGCCACTGGCTCTACGTAACCCACCCGGTTCCCTTCATCGAACCAGAGGCCCGCGAAGGAGACGAAATCCCCGTTCGGGGCCACCGCGACGAGGCAGAGGTCCTTCCGGTAGTGCGGAGCCGACTGCATCTTCTTGCGACCCTCCGGCCCGTCTGCCGGCGGCTCGCCCTCATGGTTGAAGCCGCGGTGCAGGCAGCGATCCAACTTCACCAGGTCGTTGTCATCGGCGAGGCCCTGGAGCCGGAAGCCCTCCGGCACGCTGATCTCCGGGAAGGGCGACTCGATGACGAACTGGGACATGGGCCGGTTGGAGTCGGGGTCCTTCGTGTAGCCGCGGGCGACCACTTCCTCCTGGAAGGCGCTGTCGAAGTCGTTCACATAGGCCTTCAGGCGGCGGCGCCCATCCTCGCCGGCGGCCGCCAGCTGCTCCTCGGCATATGTCAGCATCTCGGGCTTGAGGTGGGCGTAGTCCGGATGGGTGCTGAAGAAGGCTTCTCCCAGGCACGACTCATAGGTGGCGAGGCCGACGATCCGGCCGCCGTCTTCCCACAGGCCGATCCGGCCCGTCGAGTCCGGATCGAAGTAGCTATGCGTGTAGGCATACTCCCAGATGGGCCAGAGCCAGTTGCCGTCTCGGTTGTCCGGCTGGTACAGCCCGGCGAGGAACTCCCTGACGGCCTCGTAGTCGGGGCCGCCCGCGAAGCGGCGAAGGCGTGCGGACATGAAAGCTCCTCCCAGCGCGATGCTCTCTCACTCGATGGGATAGGAGCTTCTCCGGGGGGCCGCTCCTGCCCTACGATTCAGAAGAGGCAGGACACGAAGGTCCTGCCCCACGATTCAGAAGAGGACCAGGCATTCGTCTCG
>JALGXV010000152.1 GCA_029821885.1 Candidatus Hebobacteria bacterium | reverse complement strand
TGAATCCATGGAACCGCAACATCATCCCCTGGTGGCTGCTTCTACCTCAGGGCGTGTCTGGCGCAATCAAGAGGCGAGGCGGCACCGGGCCGTTTCGGGAGCTGCGGCGGGCCGGTGCCATGCCATTGGGGAGCGCGGTGATGACCTCGGCCGGGCGCTTGCCCTTCAAGGCGATCATCCATGTGGCCGGGATCAACCTGCTGTGGCGGGCCTCCGAGCGCTCGATCCGAGACTCGGTGCGGAACGCGATGTCGCTGGCCCACGAGAAGGGGCTCACGTCGATCGCCTTCCCCCTCATCGGGGCCGGCTCCGGCGGGATGAAGCCGGAGAAGGCGAGAGCGATCATGGAGGAGGAGCTCCGCTCCCTCGACCACGACCTACAGGCCCGCATCGTCATCTTTCGGAGGACGTGATCGGCCGCGAAACGTCGAAGGGCAGGAGGCGAGCGGCTAGGTCCGCGCGGACGCGGGCCGCCACCCCGGCGCGGTCGGCCCGGGCCTAGGGGCTCCCACCCAACGCGCACTCAACTCGCTCCCTTGTCCCCATCCCGAAGCACTTCACAAGCCACCCCTCCAGAGGCGCATTCCACATATGCTTAAGAGTAAGAAAGCGCTCTCACGGGCAGCAAGATTGGACACGCGGAGCGTCATAAGGCATTCCATGGCTGAAGCCCCCCAGAAGGGATCGGCGATGGAAGCAGAGAGCCAGTTCAGGAAGCTCCTCGGCGAGCTGATGGTGGAGAAGGGCCTCATCACCTCCAGCCAGCTCCGCGACGCATTGCGCGAGCAAGGGCGGTCGCAGGAGAAGCTCGGCCGCATCCTGGTCGAGATGGGGTACGTGTCGGAGCTGGAGATGTTCCGCGCGGTGAGCGAGCAGTTCGGGCTGCCATTCCCACCTCGTTTCCTCACCTTCTTCCATCGGGAGCCGGGCAAGCCCACACCGCCCGATGCCTTCGCCCTCGGGCGCACGAGGGCCAGCCCCTAAAGCGCCGAGAGAGACCGCCCTTCGGCGGGAAGGCAGCGCGCCCGGCAGACCCCTGCCGGGCGCAGCCGCGTGTCGGGGCGGCGACCTGCCCTTGACTGTCCTCCCCTGCTGCGCGAGAGTTGGCGGACTGCGCGACAGGCCGACCCGCCTCGGCGGCCTCCGCCTCTATCAGCGCCTCCGTCCGAGCTTCTTCGGCCTCTTCCTCGGCGGCACCACCGCGCTCTTGCTCGCCAACGCCATCCGCCTCCTCACCGAAGTGCCCGGGCAGGCGGGGTAGGCACGGTCACAACGACGAAACGACCCACCCGGGCAGACATCTGCCGGGCGACGGCGCTCGTAGGGGTCCTGCCAGCGATCAGTCCCCCGAGACCCCCCTCACTCGCCTTTGGCGTTCCTGACGGTATGACAGGGGCTATCCTCAGGCCTGTAGAGCAGGAGCGAGTCTCCTGCCCTACAGGTTTCGGGAGCAAGCTCCCGAAACACCAGAAATCGCGACCGGAGGAGGGGACGGCATGAGCTTTCATCATGATTACGAGCGCTGGGAGAGGATGGCCAGGCAGGAGAACTGCCCGGTCTGCAGCGGTGCCCCCATGCCGGAGGGGATGGTCGATGTCGTGGAGCTGCCCGCCTCGTGGCTCAACGCTCAGCCGGAGGTCTGTCTCAGAGGGCAGGTGTGTGTGACATCGAAGGTGCACGCCGTCGAGCTGTATGATCTCACCGATGACCAACTGCTGGCCTTTATGAAGGATGTGTCGGCCTGTGCGAAGGCGCTGAAGAAGGTCACCCAGGCCGTCAGAATCAACTACGAGATCCACGGCAACACCGTCCCTCACTTGCACGTGCACCTCTTCCCGCGGTCTATGGACGACCCATTCCCCGGCCAGCCGATAGACTACCGACAGGTGCGGCCCGACATATATGGGGAGGGGGAGTTCGAGGCCTTGGTCGAGGAGCTGCGGCGGGAACTCGCAGGGAGAGCCCTGTGAGAGGGGGCCCTACTTCACCAAGGCTATGTAGGGCCTGAGACATATCCGCCCGACGGGCTTCGGCAGCAAGCTCCCGAAACACCACCGGTCGTCCCCGCGGGGAGCACTGCCCGGCAGGGCTGGCTGCGCACGGCGCAGAAGAGTCGGCGAGGTCGGAGTCCACGATCTGAAGGGAGAGCATCGTGACGAAGGTTCGCATTGGCGTCATCGGAGTGGGGGGAATGGGGCAGGGGCACTGCGATTCCATGCGCGGTGTGCAGGAGGCCGAGCTGACCGCGGTCTGTGATATCGTCCCGAGTGTTGCGAAGACGGTCGGCGAGAAGTATGGCGTGCCGCACTTCGTCAAGGGCACCGAGCTGATGGATTCGGGACTGGTGGACGCGGTGCTGATCGCGACCCCGCACTACTTCCATCCACCCATCGCCATCGACGCCTTCAAGCGCGGCCTCCACGTGCTGAGCGAGAAGCCCATCGGCGTGAGCGTAAAGGAGGTCTCCCGGATGATCCAGGCGGCGAAGCGCAGCGGCAAGGTCTTCGGCGTCATGTTCCAGCTCCGCGCCGAGCCGATCTACCAGGCGGCGAAGAAGCTGATCGATGACGGGAAGATCGGCGAGCTGGTTCGGGTCAGCCTGATGCTCGGGATGTACCGCTCCCAGGCCTACTACGACTCCGGCGGCTGGCGGGCGACCTGGAAGGGCGAGGGCGGGGGCGTGCTGATGAACCAGGCGCCGCACGGGCTGGACATCTTCACCTGGCTGGTGGGCACACCGAAGCGGGTCACCGCGCAGACGCGCACCCGTGCCCACGACATCGAGGTGGAGGACGAGGCCTTCGCGCTGCTCGAGTATGAGAACGGCGCGCACGGCTACCTGTTCGCGGGCGTGATCGAGGTGCCCGAGACCGACCGGCTCGAGATCTGCGGCGACCGGGGCAAGATCCTGATCGACGAGCAGGGCCTGCGCTTCTGGGAGATCCCGCAGACCATCAGCCGCTTCACGCGGGAGAACACCGAGATGTGGGCGCGGCCCAAGGCGGAGAAGCGGGAGGTCACGCTGCGGGAGCGCGAGACCGGCCACGCGGCTATCACGCGGAACTTCTGCCGGGCGATCCTGCACGGCGAGGAGCTGATCGCCCCCGGCGACGAGGGCATTGCGTCCCTGGAGCTGGCGAACGCGATGATGCTCTCCAGCTATCGCAAGAAGACGGTGCGCCTGCCGGTGAACCGGAACGAGTTCGAGGAACTGCTCGACGAGCTGAAGGCGAAGTCGAAGCCGAAGCGGGGGGCGAGGGATCAGCGCATCACCGACACGGCCTTCACGAAGAAGAAGAGGAAGAAGAAGCGATAGCGGTGCCCGCGGCCCGGCGCGGCTGAGCTAGGGGCTCGGCAGGATGCCGACCATCTTCAGCACCCGCATGATCTGAAGTCGGAAGTAGATCGCGAGCACGGCGACGATCCAGGCCGCGACGAGCAGCCTGGCCCACCAGCGGTCGAGCAGTCCGCCTGTTTTTTCCTCCGGCTCGCTCACTGTCCAGACTCCAGTGGTATGAGCACGCTCTGCGCGTCGTCCCGCCCCGCGATCTCGGTCTGCGCGACATGGCTGCCGTGGTGGCCCGGATGCACGATCAGCGCGCCGCCCTCGCTGCGAGTGACCAGGTCGCGGTGCGCGTGGCCGCCGAGCACCAGATCGACCTCCGGCAGCGCCGCGATCTTCTGGCCGACTTCATCGCCGCAATGGGACAAGCATACCACGAGGTCGGCTTCCGCGCGCAGCGCGGCCGCCCGCTCGGCCGCGCTCTCCACCGGGTCCTCGAACACGTAATCTGTCACCCGCGCCCAGGCGGAGTCGGGCCGGGTCATCTGGGGCGCGAGGCCGATCACGGCCGCCCGGCCGGCGGGTGTGTCGAAGACGATATGCGAGCGTACCACCTCCGGCGCGTCCGCCCGATGGCCGCGCAGGTTGGCGGCGAGGACGGGGAAGGCCGCGTCCCGCAGCTTGCGCTCGAGAAGGCGGCGGCTCGGATGTGATTCGCGGTTTCCCATCGCCATCGCGTCATAGCCGATCTCGGCCATGCGCCGGAGAATGGGCTCGCCGCCGAGGCGGAACCATAGGTTCCCCGCGGCGATGGCGTCCCCCGCGTCGAGCAGCAGCGCGCCCTCGTGCTGCTGCTTCAGCTCGGCGAGCTGCCGGGCCGCGGCCGGCGGCAGTCTGTTGTGGAAGTCCGCCGTGTGCAGGAAGACGAAGGTCGGCACCGTGTCACCAGGTGACGTAGCCGTGGCGGCGCAGGAACTCGAAGTAGCCGAGCATGGAGCCGCCTTCGGGATCGAAGCCCTTGGCCAGCTCGTCGGGCGAGAGCGTCCTCTGCCGCCGCAGCTCGCGGGCGGCCAGGAGCGCGGCCTCGGCCAGCGAGCGCCGCCCGTCACACCAGTTCAACACCGCGAACAGCTCCGGCGACCAGCGCGGGCTGGGCTTGCCCTCCCGTGCCTCGGGCTGGATGCGATCGAAGGTGACGGGACCGGTGACGAGCCGGCGTGGATGGATCTTCGCCAGCGGGCCCTTCATCTCGCCGGTGCAGGGCGTGCGGCCCGGGCGACCGGCGCGACGGGCCAGAGCAGCGGCTTCGTCCTTTCCTGCGCGCCGCACGACTCGCTGGAGCGCTCTGATGTCAGGCCGCAGCTTCGCGCGGTCCGTGGCGGGAAGCAGCTTGAGCGGAGTTGCGACCGCCTCCGCGTGGCGCTCGGCCAGGTACTGCATCTGGAGCATCGCGTCGTCGAGGCCGCGCTGGTCGGAGTCGGCCACTTCGGCAACGCCAGCGGCCGCCAGCGCGGCCTTGCCACGGGCGGTTGCCAGGTGGGCTAAGTTGCTGACGATGCCAGCGTCGGCGGAGGCGATGAGATAGGCATAGGTCGCGCTCATGATCGCGGTGAGGCGAAGCAGTGTCGCGTCCACCACGTCCCGCACATCGGCCGAGGTGTGCCAGGTGCGGCTGTGCCCGCCGATCCAGGGGCAGGGGATGTCGATGGTCTTGTCGGCGACGATGTTGTCGGTCATCGAGAACGATTGCTCGCCCCAGGCATGGAGCGGGGATTGCCTCATGACCTGGCGGGCGATCTCCACCAGCAGAGCGTCGACGTAGCTCATCTGTGATTGTGGGTTCACGCTTATCTGCGGCGGCCGCAGCGCGAGTGAGGGCGAGCCCGCGGGCGAGTCGAGGCACAGCCCCGCGACCGTCCGCCGCGGCCGGCGGCTGGTCTCGGCCCAAAACAGTGTCGTGTAGCACTCGGACACGAACAGGGACCGGATCGAGCGCTTCGGTGGCGCGAGCTTCCCTTGCGAGATGAGAGCTTGGAGGGCCCGCGTGGCTTCCAGCATCACGCCGATGCCGGAGGCATTGTCGACCGCGCCCTGCTCGAACTGGTGCCCCAGCAGCAGCACCTCCTCCTTGGCGGAGCCGGGAATGACGCCCGTCACCGCGGGCAAGGTTCCCTCTTGGATGGTCGAGCGCACGACGGCGCGGCCGCGCAGCTTCTCGCCGGCGTTCATCCTGGCGCGGAGGCGTGCGCCCTCGTTCGGGCTGATCTGGAACGACCAGCCGAGCATGTGGCGTCTGGTGAGGCCCCAGTCGCCGGGCAGGTCGCCGAAGGCATTGACCCACGTCACCGCCCCGGGTAGCTCGGCCGGCGACACCTGGAAGTCGGAGACAATCCCCAGCGCGCCCTTCTCCAGCAGCGCCGCCTTGATCGACGCCGGCGCGGCCGAGGTGAACACGATCTTGCCGCCGACGGACTCCGGCGTGCACGCCTTCGGATCGTGCGGGTCCTCGACCCACACCAGGTCGGCCTCCACACCGCCCGGTGGCGTGGGCGCGCTCCACATGGCGAGGCAGGCCGGGGTGTCGGCGCGATCGGCGATTCGCTCGGACGTGCCCTTCGGCGGGATGATGTCGAAGAAGGCCTGGTCCACATCCCAGGCCAGTGGCATCATCCAGTCGCCGTAGAGGGTGTGGCCGTCGGCCGGCGCTTCGAGGATCTCGACCTTGGCGGCGCCTGCCTCGCGGAGGCGGTCCGCGCTCAGGTGGGCGCTCTCGTGGAAGGCGGAGAAGGTGAACCAGCGGTCGATGGCGTGGATGGCGGCCGCGTCTTCCCAGGCGCGGTCTCCGTTGATCTCGGCGTCGAGAAGAGCAAGAAGGTCGCGGAACATCTCAGCCCCTCGGAACTCTGCTGCTCACACAATTCTCGCTCATACAGAGCGAAACCTGCCGGCCACGAGCCGCGCCGGCGGGAGGCCGTGTCTCGCCCGTGGCAGGCCGGGCCAGAACACACACTTCTGCCCCACCTGCTCTTCCTGCGGAGCTGGTGTTCTGCTCGGCTAGATCTGGAACTCCACCACCGCGGAGACGCCGACGCCCTTTGCGCGGTCGGGGGTGCCGGAGGGCGTGGAGGTGGTGGTCGGGATGAGCACCTTCGCGCCGAAGCTGCCGAACTTGCCCTCCACCTGGACGACGACCTTGACGCGCTGCACCTGCTCGGGATTGCCCACCACCTGGGCCGCTCCGATGTAGCCCCCACCTCCGAGGGAGATGATGGGCACCACCTTGGTCGCGCCCTGCGCGGCCGCCTCGCGCTCGCCCAGCGCGCTGCTGATGAAGGTGTCGATCTCCGAGTCGTACCTATCGACCAGATAGGCGACGCCGGCCACCTTCGCTATCTCCGGGAGGCCGAGGCCGAGCACCGCGCCAGATGACACTGCGAGGAGGGCCAGCCCCACGACGACGGCGATACCGATCTTCATACGCGTCAGTTTCATGTCGCTTGCTCCTTCCTCGCTCAGAGGTCCAAGATCTCGATGTCACCGATCGCCCACACGCTGACGCCCTGCACGCGCTTCTGCCTGGTGAGGCTGATCTCGGAGACGGGAATGTAGGCGTAGATGCGGCCGATGTCCTTGAACCTGAGCCGCAGCTCGGCCACTCCCTTCACCTTGGCGACCTGGGCGGTGGGGCCGGCCACCTGGGCCGCTCCCGCTCTGGCGCCTTCCCTGTCGAGGCTGAAGATGGGCACCCACTTCTGCGCGGTGCCGGTCCAGTCGGGAGCAGGCGGTGCCGCTGCGACCTCCTCGGCAGGCGCGGCCTCCTCAGCAGGCGGGGCCTCCTCCGCCGACGGCAGCGCCTCGCTGGCCACTACGGCCGCGCCGGCTGCTGCAGCAGCTGCAGCGTCATCGGATGAAGATGTGCCCTCGCCAGCTGCCGGTGCGGTCGGGGCAGGAGCGCCTTCGGCCGGCGCCGTCTCGGCGGCCTCGCCCTCCTCTGCC
>JALGXV010000151.1 GCA_029821885.1 Candidatus Hebobacteria bacterium | reverse complement strand
GTCGGCCGGCCCGGCCCCAGGCCGGGCGAGCTGTCCGAGCCCCGCGGGCTCGCGCTCGACCTCGACGGCGGCCTGTGGGTGGCCGACGCCGGCAACGACCGGGTGCAGAAGTTCTCCCCGGAGGGCGAGCCGGTGTGCTGCTTCCCCGAGAGCCCCAGCGCCGAGATCGACCTCGCCGGCCCGAGCGCCGTCGCGGTCGACCCCAAGGGCAGCGTCTACGTCTCTGACACGCTCAGGCACCGAGTCCTGCGCCTGGTTCCCACAGAGACCCGCGAGTGAAGACACGACTCCTGCCAGACGAGATCACGTACACCGGCGCGCAGCTCCGCTCCCGCTGGGTGGCGGAGAACGCCGGGCTGGACGGCGACGCGGCCGTCGCCTTCCTCGGCCCCTGTGACATCGACCCCCAGCACATGGTCGACACGGCCGACCTCGACAAGGGGGCCCGGATCAGCAGCCCGCGCATGGTGCACATCCTCGTCGAGCACCCCGGCCTGGACCTGGGCCATATCACGGCACGCCAGCGGCTCCTCATGGCCATCGCGGGCGAGATCATCAACAGACTGCTCGGCGAGCCGCTGGTCGAGCGCAAGGGCGACGACCTCTACCTGCGGGATCGGAAGCTGTCCGTCTCCGTCGCCACGACCTCGCCGCGTTCGGGGCTCATTCACTCGGGCTTCAATGTCCGCGGCGAGGGCGCGCCGGTGGCGGCGATCGGGCTGGAGGAGCTCGGCGTGGCGCCGCACGAGTTCGCGGAGAAGCTGCTCGCTGCCTACCAGCAGGAGATCGAGAGCGCGGCCGAGGCGGCGAGCAAAGTGAAGCCCGTCGGATAGCTCCTTCGGGCGAGGTAGGGCGGCGAAGGAAGGAGGCAGCCGTGATCGAGCAGCTCGCCATCCTCTCCGAGAACAAGCCCGGCCGCCTGGAGCGGATCACCGGGGCGCTGGCCGAGGCCGGGGTGAACATCCGGGCCATCCACGTCACCAGCCTCGGCGACATGGGGGTCATCAAGATGGTGGTGGATCGGCCCGACGCGGTCTACCGGGCCCTCGGCGCGCCCGGCGCCATCCGCACCATCCCGTGTGTGGCGGTTCGCGTTCCTGACCGCGCCGGCGCGCTCCATGACGTGGCGGCCGTGCTCGCCAAGGCCGGCATCAACATCGAGAACGCCTCCGGCTTCGCGGTGAGCCGCAGCGAGGCCGTCCTCATCCTCGAGGTCGCCGACGTCGTCGTCGCCGAACAGGTCCTCAACGAGGCCGAGTTCAAAACCCTCGACGAAGTCGATTTCGAAGCCGCCGTGGGGTAGGCCCCCGGCCTGACGTGCCTCGGCAAGAGCGTTCCGAACGACCTCGTGCTCTAGCGGTGAGAATCGGCGCACAGCGCCCCTCGTGGGCGTTCCCACCGATTCGCGGGCTGCGGCAGTGCCATGATATAATGGTGGGCACGAATCCACCTGGCGGAGGCGACAGAAGGGAGTACTCGCCGATGGCGAGGGTCACGAAGTTGCTGTCCATCCTGTTCCTGTGCGTCTTCCTCATCTGCATGGCCTCGGCCGCGATCGCGGCCGAGGACAACGGCCTCGTTCGCAGGATCGTCGTCTTTCAGGACACGTTCGCGAACGAGCCCGCGCAGGCCGCGCTGCTGGGAGCCTTTGGCGGAGAGCCGCTGCGGCCGCTGCCTCTGGTGAATGGCATGTCGGTGCTGCTGCCGCCCCCGGCGGTGAGCCGGCTGGCGGCCCGGGGCGAGGTCGTCCGCATCGACGTGGATGCCAAAGTCCACGCGCTTCCCAAGCCGCCCTGGGCGGGAGGGGGCAAGCCCAAGGCCCAGCCGTCCGAAGTGCTACCATGGGGAGTAGACCGCATCGACGCCGAGTATGCGTGGGCCGCCTCGACGGGCCTGGGCGTCAATGTGGCGGTGATCGACACCGGGATCGACCGCGACCACCCCGATCTGGCCGATAACATCGCAGGCGGCGTCAACTACGTCGGCACGGCCCGGTGGAAGCCGGTCAATCCGAACAAGTGGGACGATGGCAACGGCCACGGGACCCACGTGGCCGGCATCATCGCGGCCCTGGACAATGACATCGGCGTCGTGGGCGTCGCGCCTGAGGCCTCTCTCTATGCCGTGAGGGTCCTCGGCAACAGCGGCTCCGGCTATGTCAGCGACGTCGTCGCCGGCCTCGAGTGGGCCATCCTCAACGACATGGACATCTGCAATATGAGCCTTGGCACCAACACGAGCGTCCAATCGCTCAGGGAAGCCTGCGACGCTGCGGCCGCCTATGGCCTGCTGCTGGTGGCGGCGGCCGGCAACGACGGCGGCGCGGTTGACTACCCGGCCGCCTACTCCTCGGTGATCGCGGTGGCGGCCGTTGACAACTCCGATACGCGGCCCTCCTGGAGCAGCTATGGTCCCTCGGTCGAGCTGGCCGCGCCGGGAGTCGATGTCTACTCGACCTGGAAGGGCGGCGGCTATAAGACCATCGGCGGGACCAGCATGGCCGCGCCCCATGTCGCCGGAACGCTCGCGCTCAACCTCTCGGCCGACCTCTGCGCCTCGGCCGATGACCTGCCACCGGCCGGCGTGGACGACTACACCGGCTGCGGCCTGGTCGACGCGGGCGAGGCCGCCACCGGCATCCCCGACAACGGAGACGACCTGCCCTAGTCGATCCCGCTGGCGCCGATCGAGGGCCGGGGGCGGAGAGCGAGCGCAGTAGAGGTCTGCTTCATCAAAAAAGGAGGGGGACATGCGAGTTCTGCTCGCCGTGCTGATCGTGAGTCTCGCCGGCACGCTTCTTTCAGGCTGTGGGCTGGGCAAGGCGAAGGGCGAAGCGGAGCTGGTGGCGCAAGCCTACTTCGACTGCATCCAGAAGAGCGACTTCGATGGGGCCACGGAGGTGTTCTCCTCCAAGGCTTTCCAGGAGACATCCCGGGAAGACTGGCGGACCATGCAGGAGAAGATCAGCGAGAAGCTGGGTCCGCTGCAGTCCTACAAGCTTGTCAACTGGAACGTCTTCAAGGGGACGAAGCCGGGCGGCCTCAGCGGGACCATCGTGAACCTCGGCTACGAGGTGACGTACGAGAAGTACCCGGCCCAGGTCGCCATGGTGGTGTATAAGCCGCTCGGCCGGGGAGAGTTCCAGATCGTCAGCATGAACATCAACTCGCAGGGGCTGCTGATGGAGTAGTGGGGCTTCGTGGGGCAGGGGCCTGACGGGAGAGCCGGTCAGCTGCGAGCGTCACCTGGCGAGGATTGCTCCTCTATCAGGACGCGCCGGACCTGCCGGCGCTTCACCTTCAGCGCGGAGGTCCTTGGCAGCGCGCGGTCCCAGAAGTGGACTCGCCGTATCCGCTGGTAGCCGGGCAGCCCCCGGGAGATGCGCGAGAGGGCCGACTCGATCTCCCGCCTGCAGGCATCGACTGGCGGGGCGTCTTCGGCGTCGTCCAGCACGATGACGGCATGGGGCGCCTGGCCCGCGCTCCCGGGCTCGGGCCAGCCGACCACGAAGAACTCCTTGACGTGTGGGACCTCCCGGTAGAGCCATTCGATCTCGTCCGGGTAGACGTTCTTACCGGCACCGGTCACGATGACATCGTCTGCGCGCCCGGCGAGCACAAGGTGGCCGTCTCGTTCGACCCGTCCGCGGTCGCCGGTTCGGAACCAGTCGCCGGAGAACGCCCGCCGCGTGGCCTCCTCATCGCCGAAGTACCCCGAGAAGACGCAGGCCCCCCTGACCATGACGTCGCCCACGCCCTCCTCGTCAGGCTGCTCGATCCGCAGCTCTACGCCGGGCAGAGGGGAGCCCGCCGTGCCACAGCGCGGCCGCGCCGGCCGGTTGAGGGTGAGGACGGGCGAGGTCTCGGTCAGCCCGTATCCCTCGCAGGTTGTGAACCCCATCAGGTCGAGCGCGTGGAACACATCGGGCGCGAGTGGTGCTCCGCCGCTGACGAGGAGGCGGATGCGCCCGCCAAAGCGGCTGTGCACGGGGCGGTAGAGCGCAGCTCTGAGCCGCCGCAAGACCGGCGCCAGAGGCGGGATCACCCTCGCCAGCCCGCGAGACAGATGGGCCACACCACAGAGCGGAACGTGCAGCGCTCGCCTATGCAGGGGCGCCGAGTCGATCCTCTCGCCGATCCGCCTCGCCAGCAGCGCGTAGAGTCGAGGCACGCCGATCATGATGGTCGTTCTCGTCGCGGTCATCGCTTCGAGCAGACCCGTCGGCGTGAGGAGGTCAACGTAGGTGACGGTCGCGCCGGCGCCCATCGGCGCCAGCAGTCCGGCGGTGAATCCCAACACGTGGTAGAGGGGGAGCACCGAGAGGAACTCATCCGAAGGGCGGATCGACACGACCTGTCTGATGGCTCGCAGGTCTGCGAGGAGGTTCGCATGTGTCAGGGGCACGCCCTTGGGGGCCAGGGTCGTTCCCGAGGTGAAGGGCATGAAGGCCCACTGGCTCGCCGCGTGTCCTGCCGTCACCTCCGGTGTCCGAGAGGCCTCTTGCTCGATCCGCTCATCGGTGAGGGAGGACTCGCCTGGGAGATCCGCGAACGCGTCCACATCGAATACCTCGCGCCGGTCTGCTCCTTCGGCGGCGGCACAGCCGACGCGTTCCCGAACGCGCCGCGAGACCAGCCAGACGCGGGCCTGCGTCTTGTCGGACAGGGCCAGGATGTCGCGCTCGCCCAGCTCCGGATCCAGCGGCACTGCGACCGCTTCCTGCAGGATCAGGGCGAAGAAGGCGACCACCCAGCCGAGCGAGTTCTCGGAGACGAGAAGCACCCGGTCGCCGCGGCCGACTCCGGCCCCCGAGAGCACGCGGCCCCAGGCTTCGGCCCTGTCTCGCAGCTCGCCGTAGGTCAGCCCATCCCAGCGGCCGCCCCGCAGGACCCGGAGCGCTGTCCTGCCTTCGTGGTTCCGCGCCGCCGTGTCGAGGAAGCCGATGAGCGTGTCCGCCTCAGATGCTTCGCTCGGCACGGCCTGCACCTGGACTCTGTTCGGTTCGGTCATGTCGGCCACCGCATGACGGCCGGCAGCATTCCTGCCGTGTGCGAGGCTAGTTCGACCGGCGACCGACTTCTCCCCGGCGGGCCCCCGTCCTGCCATCCCAGCAGGAGCGCACAGGGAGGAGGCGAGGCGTCTGCCTCGCCAGCCTGCGGGCTAGGCCAGCCGCTGGTGCAGGTCGACCATTCGGTCGCGGACCCGCACGCCCCAGGGGCAGACGACCCGGCAGGAGGCGCAGTCCGAACACGCGGCCGCGGAGGCGCCGGCAGGCAGCGCGCGGTAGAGCGAGGCGCCGCGAGCGCGATCACCATAGCCATCGTGATAGAGACGATAGCGCATCACCTCGGCCACCCGCACGCCGCGGGCGCACTGCCCGGTGCAGGCCCCGCACATGCGACACAGCCCCAGCGACGCGGTGGACACGGCCTCTTCGAACTCCGCCTGTGCCGACTCCACGATCTCGCCTCGGGCGGCGGCCACTGCCTCCTGGACCTCGTCGTGGGTGGGCATGTTCACGATGAGGGTGGCGACGTTCTCGTCCTTGATCACCCACTGCATGGCCTGCTGGTAGGGGTTGCCGCTCAGGTTCGAGAACGCCTCCGTTCCCTTGCCCTCGTGCACCGGAGCCAGGCCCTTCATCGCCACCACACCGATGTCGGCCTCCCGCAGCTTGCGGATCGCGGGCTTCATCTGGTCGCCGTTGAGCGCGCTGTAGATCAGCAGGATCTGGTCATAGCGGCCGCTCTCTATCACGGCCTCCACCACCTCCACCTGGTTCTCGTGGGTGCTGATCCCGTTGAACTTCACCTTCCCCGCATCGCGCATCCGCTGGAAGGCCTCCCAGACCGCGTCGTTGGCGACGCCCTCCGCGCTCTCCGCGCAGTGGAGCTGGATGATGTCAAGGTAGTCCGTGCCCAGGCGCTCCAGGCTGGCCTCCAGCGCGGCGACGTAGTCCTCCGCTGTCTCCTTCCCCCACGGTCCCCACTTGGTGGCGATGACGGCCTCCTCCCGCCGGCCCGCCAGCGCCTTGCCGAGGGTGATCTCGCTCTTGCCATCCTGATAGCCTTCAGCCGTGTCGAAGTAGTTGATGCCCAGGTCGAGGGCGCGGCGGCCCACCGCCGCGTCTTTGATCCCACCGGCGCCCAGCCCCAGAGGAAACACCTCGAGTCCTGTGCGCCCCAGCGTGCGGGGGCCCGTAGCACAGGACCTCCGGTCACAGGTCGGCGCCTCCTCGGCGCGGGCTGTGCGCAGGCCGGCGGCCGTGCCGACGCCTGCGGCCGCTCCGGCCACCGCCGTCACCGCGGCATTTCGCAGGAACTCTCGTCTCGTAACGCCCGACTTGCTCTCACGTCTCTGCATGTCCCATCTCCCATAGGAAACTCATCCTGGTCACCCGCGGGCACAACGAGGGGAAGGCTACCACAGGCGCAGCGCTCAATGCAACCACAGTCTGCGCCTCTCCGAGCCCCGTTGTTGGCCCCTTCTCCCACGTGCGCCCGGGCTGGTTGTACTTGTGCCCGTTTGTGGTATAATCAACGCGGAATTTAGGCGAGCCTAATGCCGGGAGGACGGCCCGCCTAAGGGATGAAGCAAGATGGCACAGACAGAGACGCTCACCCATGCGGTGGAGGAATACCTGGAGGCGATTCACCGCTTCGCCACAAGCGGCGACGGCCCGACCACGACCGGGCTGGCCGAGCACCTCGACGTGAGGCCGGCCTCTGTCACGGGAATGCTCAAGCGCCTCGCCGACCTCGGGCTCATCACCTACCAGCGCTACGGCCGCATCAAGCTCACCCCCGCCGGCGAGCGGCGGGCGCACGCCATCGTGCGGCGCCATCGTCTCGCCGAGCGGCTGCTCACCGATCTGCTGGAGGTCCCGCTCGACCAGGTGCACGACGAGGCCTGCCGGCTGGAGCACGCTCTGTCGGCCGATGTCGCCGGCCGCATCGCCGACAAGCTCGGCGACCCCGACCTGTGTCCCCACGGCCATCCGATCGACGCGCAGGCCGATGATCGGACGCTGAGCCTGCTCGACGCGCCGCCGGGACGGGCGGTCGCAATCGTGAGGCTCCAGGACGAATCGCCCGAGGTCGTTCGCTATCTGTCCGACCGGGCGCTGCTGCCGAAGGCCCGCCTGAGGGTGAGGGCCCGCGAGCCCCTCGGCGGAGGCGTGGTGGTAGAGGTGGGCGGGGAAACGCACACGATCGGCCGGGACCTGGCGGCCACCATTCGGGTGACCCGACCGCGGGGGAGACGACCCAGGTGAGGCTGCGCCCACCCGATCTCCTGAGGAGGCTGATTCACGCGCTGCATGAGCATGGCCGCGATGGTCGCCCCGCGGAGACCGCCATCGCCAGCAGGCGAATCATGCTCGTGGGCTCGCCCAATGTCGGCAAAAGCGTCATCTTCAACCACCTG
>JALGXV010000150.1 GCA_029821885.1 Candidatus Hebobacteria bacterium | reverse complement strand
CTATGGTGTTGGTGAGGAAGGTGATCACGAAGAGAATCAACCCTATCATGAAGAGCGCATGGTAATGCGGGGTGGCGTAGGCGGTTTCGCCCATCTCTCCGGCGATGGTGGCGGTGAGCGTCCGCACGGGTCGCATGATTCCGACCAGGGCCTCGGGGATGACGGCGGCGTTGCCTGTGACCATGAGCACGGTCATCGTCTCCCCGATCGCCCGCCCAAGGCCCAGCAGGGAGCCCGCGATAATCCCAGAGCGGGCGGCCGGGATCACGACCCGGCGTATGGTCTGCCACCGGGTGGCGCCCAGCGCCAGGGAGTTCTCACGCAGGGTCATCGGCACAGAGCGGATGGCATCCTCCGCCACCGAGACGATTGTCGGCATCGCCATCAGGGCCAACATCAGGGAGCCGAGTCCAGCGAACACGGGAAGAGGCAGGTCCAGCAGCTTCATCAGCCAGCCCCAGGAAGCCGAACACCACGGAGGGGATCGACGCCAGAATCTCAACCGTCGGCTTGAGGATCTCCTGGATCCACCGCGGGGCGACTTCGGAGATGAAGGCCGCCGTCGCAAGACCCAGCGGCACGGCAATGATGAGCGCTCCCACGGTCACATACAACGACCCCAACAGGAGCGGGAGCATGCTGAACTTCGGCGGCTCCGACGTCGGCAGCCACGTGTCGCCGAGGAGGATCTCTCGCAGCGAGGCCGACCGAACCAGTGGCAGCGCGTCGCGGAGCAGAAAGGCGAAGATCAGTATGACGAAGACGATCGCCATCGCCCCCGACAACTGAATCACCTTGCCGACGAACCACTCCCATGCGCGCTGCGCGGAGGACATGACCGGCCGTGCCCCAATCTGAGGAGAGCTAGTGTTGTGTCGCGGGTGCTCGCCTCACGATTCCTTCAGGGGCACGAAGCCCAATTCCTCTACTATCGCCTGGCCTTCAGGCCCCTTGATCCAGTCCAGGTACTCCTTCACGACCCCGCCCGGCTCGCCGTCTGTGTAGCAGTACAGCGCCCGCGAGATCGCATAGGTGCCGTCCATTATGTTTCCGACGGTGGCAGTCACCGACTCTCCGCCGCCAAGTGGCGTCACCGCGAGCACCTTCACGGTGTCGTCGACGTAGCCGAGGCCGACATATCCTATGGCGGCCTTGGTGTAGTCGCGGCTCTTGTCCTTGCCGTCGAGGGCGACCACCAGCTCCTTGAAGGCCTCGTACGTTCCTGAGGCCGAGTCTCGGCTCACCACCTGAATCCGGTTCATGCCGGGGGTGCCCATGGCGCCCCAATCGGTGATGTGTCCGGAGAAGACGGCCGACAGGTCCTCAACCGAGACCGTGTCAAGTGGGTTGGATGGATGGACTATCACCGCGATGCCGTCGTAGGCAACAACATGCTCGACGGGATCAACGCCCACGGCCTCTGCCTGCGCCACCTCCTTCTCCTTGATATCGCGGGAGGAGTTGGCGATGTCGGCCGAGCCGCTGATCAGCGCCTTGATCCCCGTGCCTGACCCACCGCCGGAAACCGCGATCTCGATTCCCGGACGCTCCTTCTTGAAGGCCGCCCGCCACTTCTCGGCCAACGGCAACACGGTCGTCGAGCCGATATTGCTGATCGTGCGCGCCGGCGCGCCCGGCTCGCGGCCGGCGGGCCCGCCGCAGCCTGCCAGGAACAGCGCAAGGCCTGCGGCCACGCACAATGCGATTGCCGCGGACTTCCCTACCACTCGATCCTTCATCTCGCTACTCCTTCGCTTCTGCCACAGCGGCCTGCTCTCGACCTGTTTCCCTGAGGCTTAGCCGCTCCTGGCATTCGCGCCTGCCCTCGATCGGCGCCATCGCCGACGCTGTCAGCCTCCAGCCGACTCACGCGCAGCTCAGCCGCGATCGCTCGGACCGGAACCTGTCGCGACTCCACGCCCATCACGACAGGGATATCGCTCGTGATGATGGAATCCATGAGCAGAGAGAGAGGGAGGAGGCCAGATGGATCTCTTCGAGACCATCGCGAAGCGCGCCTCGGTGCGCGATCTCCAGCCGACCGACGTTCCGGAGGGCGACCTGGAGCGGATTCTCGACGCGGGCCGCCGCGCTCCATCGGGACGCAATCGCCAGCCTATCGAGTTCATCGTGATCAGCGACGTGGACACCATCAAGAAGCTGTCGAAGGCCCAGGACTGCATTGCCGATGTGTCGGTGCTCATCGCAGTTGCCGCCGACCCGGAGAAGTCCGAGTACTGGCTCGAAGACGTAGCCGCCGCCACCGAGAACATGCTGCTGGCCATCACCGCGCTCGGATACGCCAGCGTCTGGGTCGAAGGCACGCTGCTGCGGGCGGAGGCCGATCACAAGAAGGTGCTTGGCGTGCCCGACAATATGCGGCTGATGGTCGTGCTGCCCGTTGGGGCACCGGCCAAGGCGACGGCCCAGGCCCAGAAGCGGCCCTTGAAGGAAATGGTTCACCGGGAGCGCTATGGGACTCCGAGGCCGTAGCTGACGTCGTCCCCGATCGCCGTGAAGCGGCCCGCGGCTCCCGTCAATGGGCAGGAGGCCGCCGCAAAGCCGCCGAACCGGGTGTCTAGCCCGGCGGGAGGCACCAAGTGAACACGTTCCGTCTCGTCCGCCTCTTGCGCACCCTGTCTTCTGAGGTCTACGTCGTCTGGCGAGGCGAGCAGCGCATCGGCCAGGCGGACATACACTACGCCGACAGCTCCGTGCAGGCCGACCTGTTGCTCGAGTCGGCGCTCGACGAGCGAGAGCAGAACGATCTCATACGGCAGTTGGACGAGGATATTGTGTCCTCCTATCTGCCCAGCTTCGACCGGGACCAGTTCATCGTGACGGTCTTCGTCGGCCGCGAGGTGGACTCGCTGAACTACCCTCCGGCCACAGACGAGATCGACGGGAACTGATCCCGCCTCATGGCTGAGCCACTGCAGCCACAGGCCGCAAATCCCGTTTCATCCAGACGCCGCCGCGCGGCGCTCCTCCAGGCTCTGCCTTTCCTGCTTCCGAACCTGATCGGATTCCTCGCCTTCACATTCCTGCCCGTGATCGCCTGCTTCGCGCTGAGCCTCTCGGACTACCGCCTGGCGCCCATAGGCAGCCTGGCGGACCTGCGCGAGCAGGTCCGTTTCGTGGGACTCGGTAACTTCACGCGACTCCTCGGCTTCGGCCGCGAGGAGGGCCGCCTCGTCGCAAGCGATCCGCTGTTCTGGCGCTACCTCGGCAACACGCTCTTCCTCATGCTCGGCATCCCGCTGTCGATCGCGGGCTCACTGCTGCTCGCCCTGCTGCTCAACCAGCGCCTTCGCGGCATCACGATCTTCCGAACGATCTACTTCCTACCGACGGTCTCCTCTGCCGTGGCCGTCTGCATCGTATGGAAGTGGATCTTCCACCAGCAGCCCAATGAGATCGGTTTGCTCAACAGCGTGCTTATGAACATGGGCATCGCCAATCCGCCCGATTGGCTTGGCACCATGGAGTGGGCGAAGCCCGCCTTCATCATCATGGTGCTCTGGCTCTCGGTCGGAGGGTACAACTGCGTGCTCTACCTCGCCGGACTCCAGGGCATCCCGCGGGAACTCTACGAGGCGGCCGATCTCGACGGCGCGGGAGCCTGGGCGCGGCTGCGCCATATCACCTGGCCGCTGCTGTCGCCCACAACCTTCTTCGTCGTCACCATGAGCATCATCGCCGGCCTGCAGGGCAGCTTCCTCTTCACCGCCGCCTTTCTCATGACCGGCGGCGGCCCGGCGGGCGCGACGACCACGCTCATGCTCTACATCTACAACTACGCCATCGCCTGGCACCAGCTCGGCTACGCGGCCGCCATCGCGGCCGTGCTGTCCTTCCTCGTGTTCACCTTCACCCTCATCAACTGGCGCTACGGCCAACGGCTGGTCCACTACTCATGACGACCCCGGCGCCCACAACTCGCTCACGCTGGCGCCTTCGGGTTGTGGCGAGCTACCTGCTGCTGGCGGCAATCGGCCTCACCATGCTGGTTCCATTCGCGTGGATGGTCTCGACATCGCTCAAGGCGCCCGCCTACGCGGTCGAGTTCCCGCCGCGCTGGATTCCCGCCGAGCCGGTGACGACCGAGATCGACGGCCGGGAGTGCCGCCTTGCCGAGGTTGCCGGCCGGCCCGGCCTCCGGGTCGCCGTGGTCAGATACTCGCCCCAGGGAGCGCACGTGCAGGCCGTATCACCCCCGGAGCGGGCCGGAGAGCGGCTGGTGCTGCCCGAGGAGGAACTGCGGACCGTCCGAGAGGTGCGATTCCACTGGGACAACTACGCGCAGGCCTGGCGCGCCCGCGGAATGCGGGTGCGTGAGGCGTTCTCTGGGCTGCTGAAGGACGTCGACTGCTTCCTCGTCTTCTACCTCAACTCGATCATCGTGACTGTCTGCATCACCGTCGGCACGGTGTTTACCAGCTCGCTTGCCGCCTTCGCCTTCGCGCGGCTGCGGTTCCCCGGGCGTGATTCGATCTTCCTCGGTTACCTCGCCACCCTCATGGTGCCGGCCATCGTCATTATGCTGCCCGTCTACGCGCTTCTCAGCAACCTTCGCATGACCAACACCTACGCGGCTCTCATCTTCCCGCCCATGTTCTCCGCCTACGGCACCTTCTTGCTCAGGCAGTTCTTCATGACCATCCCCCGCGAGCTGGAGGACGCGGCCGTCATCGACGGGGCTTCGCCCTTCGCGGTTTACCGCCACATCATCATGCCGCTGTCGAAGCCGGCCCTCGCCACCCTCACCACCTTCGTCTTCCTCCACTCCTGGAACGACTTCCTCTGGCCGCTCATGGTCGTCGATCACCTCGCGCTGAAGACCCTCCCCATCGGTCTCGCCCACTTCCAGGACTCCTACACCACCGAGTACCACCTGCTCATGGCCGCCTCCGTCGTCGTCATGATCCCGGTCCTCATCGTCTTCGCCATCGGCCAGCGCTACTTCGTGAGAGGGATAGCCCTGAGCGGGATGAAGGGGTAGTTGTAGGGCTGGCGTACCTACGCCAGCCCGGCTAGGGCAGGAGGCGAAGCTCCTGCCCCACGGGCAGACTCCCGAAGCGGCCCTCACAAGGAACCCAATCCCTTCCCGCCCAACCTCCCACCCATGACCATCACCAACTGCACCCTCGAAGACTTCGCCCAGATCTTCACCGACATCGCTGACTTCTGGGGGCACGACCGCACGCTCTACCTGCACCATCCCATGTACGTGCGGGAGTTCGGGAACACCGCCTATGTCATCAAGGATGGCGACACTGTCGCCGCCTACCTCTTTGGATTCCTCTCCCAGACCCGGCCCGCCGCCTATGTCAAGTTTGCCGCCGTCCGCACCGCCTACCGCAGGCGCGGCTTCGCCCGACGCCTCTACGACCACTTCATCGCCTACGCCAAGACCCAGGGCTGCACGGAGATTCGCGCCATTACCACTCCCACCAATGCCGACTCCATCGCCTTCCACCGGGCCCTTGGCATGGAGCTTCTCGGCGAGCCGAACGAGGGCGGCGTCCGTGTCATCAAAGACTACGCCGGCCCCGGCCGCGACCGCGTCGTCTTCCTCAAGCCCATCTGACGGCCCGCCATGGCCACGACTCTGAGGCAGTCATGGGCGGGAGACGAAGGTGCCGGAGGCACCCAAGGCCGGCGGAGGCGGCCGAGGCCCCTGCCCCACAAACGGAGTTGTCGAGGCGAGGGCACAGCAGCGCCAGGAGGGCGGGCATCCGCCGGCGAATCCTACTCATGGGGCAGAACTCCTAACGAGGTGCGGGGAAATGAACCTCAGACTTCTGCCGATCCTCATCATCATCGCCGTGGCAGCGCTGGTGGGCTGCAAGGGCAAAGAGTACTCGCGGGTCTACGAAGCAGACATGGAGACGGCGTGGGAGGCAGCCCTGAGCGTCGTGCAGAAGCTGACCGACGCCGAGCCGGAGCGAGCCGATCGTGAGGCCGGCGTGATCGTCACGAAGTGGGCGACCGTCAGCTACTCGGGGAGGGCAGACGCCTCGGGGGTGACGGAAGAGGGAGAGGTCGCGAAGGGCACGATCTCTATCGCAGCCGTTGAGTCCGGGACCAAGGTCACCATCCGGGTCGAGCGGCGCACCGCCCGAGCAGAGCAAGCACCGGAGCGCGGCGTCAGCAGCGGGACGGTCGGCATCTCGCTCACGCCCACATCGGGCGGCATCGAGAAGATGTTCCTCGACGAACTCGGCAGGGAACTGGAACGACCGCAGGCACCAGAAGCGCCGGAGGAGCCGGAGGAATAGGTCCTCGCCGCCGGGTGTGTCACAGCGTTTCGGGAGCAGGCTCCCGAAAGACCGAAGGCTGACACGTGGTGTACACCCCGGGGCGGGCGCATCGCCCGCCGTCCCGCCCCTACATCCCCAGCATCTTCACGCCCAACCCCATGAGCACGAGCCCGCCGAGCAGCTCGGCCTTTCGGCCGAGCCACTGCTCTGCGCGAACGCCGAGCTTGGCGCCGAGGAACGTGAGCGCCGCCGTGATGCCGCCGATCATCGGACAGGCCAGCCAGAGGTTCCCCCCGGCCATCCGCATCCCCATGCCGGCGCCGAACGCATCTATGCTGGTCGCGACGCTCAGCCCGAGCAGCGCGACCCCGCAGGAGGGGTCGAAGCCCGCCTCGTCGGCTTGCCCTGGATCGTCCCGCCAATGTCGCACTGCTTCGACGACCATGCGGAGGCCGACGAGTTCGAGCAGCCCGAAGGCGGCCCAGTGGTCGTACTCGCGCACGTAGACGTAGAACAGGGACCCGACCAGCGCTCCCAGCACCGGCATGACCGCCTGAAAGCCCCCGAAGGCCAGCGAGAGACGCAGCGCGCCGTACCTCGGGCAGCATCGCGGCCCGGCCGAGGCGGCCACCGAGAAGGCATCCATGGCCAGCGCGACTGCAAGAAGGATGACCTCTATCGTACTCAACTGAGCGGTCCTCCCGGAACGACAGACCTCCCATCATAGGAGAATCGGCGGCCTCCAGGCAAGCTTGCGAGCGGCCCTGGATGGGGAGGAGCTTGCTCCTCCTATCAGAAGAGTTCTTCGGAAGCCAATCCTGGAGATGCCCCATGGCCCGCAAGAAGCACCACAAACACCGGCGCAAGAAGGGCGGCAAGTCCCGTCACCACCCGCGCCGACCACACACGTCGCCCTATGACTTGATCCGCGAGGATTTCCAGCGGATGCTCTACACGATGCGCCTGCGCACGACCGAACAGGCGGCGGAGAACATCCTGATGCAGTCGTGCGAGGGGCACGCGCAGATGGGACACGGCGCCTTCGCGGGCCGACGCTTCCCCAACACGGAGATGGATGACATCGTCCGCGCCCTCGGCCGTAACCCTACTGTCGTGGCCGAGCAGCGCCAAGACCTGATAGATGAGGTTTTCGAATGGACGTCCCGAGCCATCGACGGGAAGGCCCCCACCACGCTCGTCAACGAGGAGGGAGAAGGGCTAATAGGGTGCGGGCTGCTCCGCCACATTGAGGTAGATCCCCCCGACGTTCTGCGCGGCCTCTACCTGGGCGGACTTCGCGATGACTCGGAGCTGCGCCTTCAGGTCGAGCGGCAGATGGGGATTCGAATCGGCGGCGGCTGCATGCGCTTCATCGACACCGAGATGATGCACACCATGGGCCTCAACGGCGACCGGCTCGCCGCGGGAGAACACGCCGACCAGATCGAGGCCTACAAGCGCGAGGGGCTGGTCGTCGACGATCCCGGACCGGATGTTCGCGGCGACCGCATCCGCTACATGTACGTCCGCGACCGGATCGGCGGTGGCGCCTCCGACGACGCGGCCATCCTCGCGGCGGGCAAGCTGTACAATCTATCGGTCGCGCTGGGGGTCTTCCTCGCCGACGCCATCGATACGCTGGAGAAGTTCGTCGTCGACTACGGTGACCAGGACGACGACCTGGCCCGCAGTATCGAGCGGGACTTCGACGACGTCAACCTATCTATCGATGACGTCTATCGGCTCATCTGGCTGAACGCCGTGCCGCCGGAGCAGACCGACACTGTGCCGGACTCATCCCTGCGCCACCTGCTGCAGATCGACAAGGACACAGACCAGACAGCACTTGAGAGCCATCTCGCCTATGTGATGGGCCGTCCCTACTCGCCCATGGTCCTCGGCCACGAGGACATCCCCAACGGGGAGTTCTACCAGTGGCTCGAGGCGCGGATGAAGGCCTGCCCGATCTGAGCGAGCCGGCCCCGTGAGAGGCCCCGGCGGCCCCCAGAGCGGCGAGGCCGCGCTTCCTCTCCGGGCCCGCCGGACCGCCCCACGAGACCACTCCCGCTCACCGGGAGCATTCCTCAGCCCGATTTCTCCGCCTTCTGCTCGAAGAGCTCGAGCGTTTCCCTCAGCTGGGCCTTCTCTTCTTCATCCGTGCACAGAGGCAGGGCGCTCTTCTCCATCTCGATCGCCTCGTCCACTCTCCCGTTCTCGAACAGCGCCCAGGCATAGGTGTCGACGACGGCTGCGACCTTCCCCTCGGACAGATCATAGGCCGCCTTCGCAGCCTTCAACGCCAACTCGAGGTCTCGCTCCCTGATCTTCTCGTCCTTCAGGATCATCCAGGCAAA
>JALGXV010000149.1 GCA_029821885.1 Candidatus Hebobacteria bacterium | reverse complement strand
CGCGAGTGGCCTCGCGCTTCACGCAACCCGCGCACAGGCCTATCGCCTTCGCTATCAGTGCGGACTCGGCTTGGCAGAGCGCGCAGCGGCCCATGGAACTCAGTGCCCTTCGGCGAGAGGGCGGGCCTCTCGCAACGGCTCAGGCATCCGATAGCGGCTGGCTGTCAGGAGTGCCAGGTCCACGGAACCCTCGACGCTTAGTGCATATCCAGGTGACACGAAGAGCGGCCGTGCGCCACCTCGGGTGCGGAGGCACGCGCCTATGATCTCGTCGCCGTCCCTGACGGGAGTCCACTCCCCACGCTCCAGACCGGGCGGCGCGTGTTCGCCGCAGAGGAGCTTATCGGCACACCCGACGGAAGGCACACCGAGCAGCAGTCCGAGGTGGGCGGCCAGACCGAGGCGCCGTGGATGGGCGATGCCGTGAGCCCTGAACATGACGACATCGACGGGCGATTCGACGAGCTCGAAGGCCCGCAGCAAGGCCGGGCCGTAGGCGAACGCCATTAGCCCCGGCCGATAGTGCATGGGAGTCGCGACCGGCCGCGGAAGCTCGACCCTTTGCGCCTCCACCATCGCGAAGTCGGACGTGCGGAGGACGGCAACAGCAGCCGCCTCCGCTGACACAACCGCGCCGGCGACCGTCGACGGCCGAATCGGTGCCCTGCTCTCAAGCGAGCGTTGGATGCGGCTCGCCAGCGAGAGCTGGATTCGCTCGGCCTCCTCGGGCGTTACCTCCCAGTCGTGGAGCTTCTGACAGCGCATGATTCGCTGCCTACATGCTACCACGCAGCGCTGTTGCGGTGGGAAGGAGAGGTCTGACGGCAGCGGAATGGGAGACGCACAGCACCGGGGGAGGAGTGTGTGGATGGCTTATAGGTTCTGCCTGGAGTGCGGCGAGCAGCTAGAGGCGCGGAAGGTGGACGAACGATGCCTCCAGGCGTGCCCCAAATGCCGCTTCGTTCACTACAACAACCCGCGGCCCTGCGTTGGGGTGCTGGTGGTACGATATGGAAAGGTGCTGCTCGTGCAGCGGGCGGTCGAGCCATTCAAGGGGCACTGGGACATTCCCGGCGGGTTCCTCAACTCGAACGAGCATCCGGCGGAGGCGGCGCGGCGGGAGATGCTCGAGGAGACGGGGCTGGCGGTGGTGCCGACGGAGGTGCTCGGCTTCTATATGGATGTGTACGGCGAGGAGGAGTTCCACACGCTCAACATCTGCTATCTGGCCCGCCCCACCGACGGCGAGGCGAGGGCGGGGAGCGACGCCGTCAGACTGCGCTGGTTTCCGCTGGATGACCTGCCGGAGAAGATCGCCTTCAACTGGGAGCGCGAGGCACTGGAGCTGCTGCGCAGGCGCCTCAACGACTAGGAGATGTCTCGCCAGATGTCTTGATGTTCGGCGAAGCGCGCCATCACTTGCTGCTGGCTGGCGTTGCCCGTCGTCCCGAGCTGCTGGACTGTGATCGACGCGACGATATTGCCTAGCACCGCGGCCTCGGCCAGGCTCGCACCGGCGCAGAGTGCGGATGCGATGCCCGCGGCCGCGCTGTCCCCGGCCCCGACGATGTCAAGCTCCCCCGAGAGCTGAACCGTCGGCACGCGCTGCACGCCTTCGCGTGTGGCCACGGCCATTCCGTGTTCCCCCAACGTCAGGAAGACCGATGCGCCTGTTCGCTCGGACAGAGTCTGCGCGCAGGCGATCGCGCTGTCTAGATCGTGCGCGGGTAAGCCCGGATGTACGGCCGCGCAGACTTCCTCGCGGTTCGGCTTCAGCACCACGTTTCGGAATTCGCCGGCCCGGATCCGAGAGTCCGCAAGCCAGGCCACGCTCTCATGCTGCTCGGCAAACTCGGCGAGGGCTCGTCGCACTCGCGTTGTTATCACACCGCAGTCTGGCTCCTGCACTTGGTCCTGGACGATGACGGCGTCGACGCCTCCCACGGCCTCGCGCAGTTGCCTCAGCAGCGCTTCTTCCAGTCCTTGTGGCATCGGCTCCCGATTCTTGCTGTCCAGGCGTTCCAGCTCCCGCGGCTTCCCGTCGGGCATGCGAATGACCGGTTTGCGGTAGGTGGGCGTGACGCAGTCGGGAGTCGCCGCGAGCCCCTCGGTGTCTGCCCCCAATTGGCGGAGAGCTCTCACGAGTTCGGAACCCTCGCCATCGTCTCCGATTATGCCGATACAGTACACCTTTCCGATGCCGAGGGCGCTCAAGTTCGCGGCGACGTTCCCCGCGCCGCCGGGCTGACAGCGGATGGACACGACCTGCCGCGCGGTCAGGCCGGTTTCCAACGACCTCTCGTCGAGGGCCGGGTCGATCTCGAGGTACTTGTCCAGGAAGAAGTCGCCCAGGACGGCGACGGCCGCCCGCCCGAGGCCCTCAAGGATCTCTTCAACTCGTCGAGACGTCATGGCCGGATGGCCTCCTGTCAGCAGGAGCTGGCTGTGCCGGATGGGCAGCACCTTCCCAGAGTTCCCGCTAGGCCGGGCCCGCCTGGCCTCACTCGGTTGGCCTTTCTTCTGCCTTTGTGTTCTCCGACCTCGGCCTAAGTCAACATCGGGGTCATAGGATGGCGACCTCGACGTGTCGAAGGGCCGCACGAAGGTAGCTTCTGGAGGCGCGAATGACGACCATCTACTACGACAAAGACGCAGATCTCCGCCTGTTGAAGGGGAAGACGGTTGCGATTATTGGATACGGCAACCAAGGCCGCGCTCATGCTCTGAATCTCCGAGACAGCGGCATCGATGTCGTCGTGGGCGGGGTCCCCGACGCGACGCTGGATCAGGCGCAGCAGGACGGCTTTGAGACGATGTCGGTCGCCGAGGCGGCAGCGCAGGGGGACGTCATCTGCCTGCTCATTCCGGATGAGGTGCAGCAGCTGGTGTACCGGGAAGAGATACTGCCACACTTGAGGCCTGGCAAGGCAGTGGATTTCGCACACGGATACAACGTCCACTACGGTCTTATTACCCCGCCGCCGAACACGGACGTGATCATGATCGCACCGCGGATGATCGGGGTCGGAGTGAGAGACGCCTACGTCGCGGGGAAGGGAGTGCCCGCCTTCGTCGCCGTGCACCAAGACGGTTCGGGGCAGGCCTGGCCGAAGACGCTGGCACTCGCGCGGGCGCTCGGCTGCACCCGGAACGGCGCCATCGAGAGCACCTTCGCAGAAGAGACGGAGCTGGACCACTTCAGCGAGCACTTCGTGTGGCCGGCAGTCTTTCGCGTGCTCGTTGGGTCATACGAGTTCCTGACTGCGCGCGGCTACCAGCCGGAGGCCGTACTCATGGAGCTCTGGGGGTCGAAGGAGGCGGCTGAGGTGTTGGCGCAGATGGCCGACGTCGGCATCTTCCGCCAGATGGACTTCCACTCGCCGACCAGCCAGTACGGGACGCTCACGCACATGGACAGCGCTCTGCCACCCGAGACGCGACTGTGCATGGAGGCCGCGCTGGAGGAGATCAAGGACGGCAGCTTCGCCAGGGAATGGGAGCTCGAGCAGGCCGCTGGCTACCCCGTCTTCACGAAGCTCAAGCAGGCGGCCTTCGCCCACCCGCTCAACGAAATGGAGGAGGAAGTCCGCAAGCTGGCGGGCGAGTAGGCCGCCTGCCACGCGGGGAGTTCTCACGGTGATCGAGGAGACAGAAGATGTGTCCGGATGGGACGCGCGGCGAAGCAGCCGATAGACCCAACATACTCGTTGTCTTCAGCGACCAGCAGCGGTGGGACACGCTGGGATGCTACGGGCAGCCCCTTGACATAACGCCAAACCTGGACACGCTCGCGCGGGAAGGTGTCCTCTTCGAGAACACCTTTACCTGTCAGCCGGTCTGCGGGCCGGCGCGATCCTGCATCCAAACGGGTAAGTACGCGACCGAGACCGGGTGCTTCCAGAACGACATCGCACTTCCCGAGGACGAGAGCACGATCGCCCGTTGCCTCTCGCAGGCTGGGTATGAGGTGGGTTACATCGGCAAGTGGCACCTGGCCAGCAACCACGGGCCTGCGCCGGACGACGAGGCCGAGCTAGCGATGGCGACCGGGCCGGCCCCGCCGGAGCGCCGTGGGGGATACAAGGACTTCTGGCTCGCCTCCGATGTGCTTGAGTTCACATCGCACAGCTACGATGGGCACATGTTCGACGCGGCCGGAGACAAGAGGGAGTTCCCGCCCGGCCGCTACCGGGTAGATGCGCACACTGACTGGGTGATCGAGTACCTCCGCACCCGAACCGGCGACAAGCCGTTCTTCCTCTTCGTATCCTACATCGAGCCACACCACCAGAACGACCACAGCCACTTCGAGGGGCCGCGCGGCTCGAAGGAGCGCTTCAAGAACTTCGTCGTTCCGGGCGATCTGGCGGACACCGAAGGCGACTGGCGCGAGGAGTATCCAGACTACCTGGGGTGCTGCCACAGCTTGGACGAGAACGTCGGCCGGATTCGCTCAGAGCTGGCGCGGCTGGGGCAGTGGGAGAACACGCTGCTGGTCTACACGAGCGACCACGGCTGCCACTTCCGCACCCGCAATGCCGAGTACAAGCGCTCCTGTCACGACAGCTGCCTTCGCATCCCGCTGCTGCTCCACGGGCCCGGGTTCCGAGGCGGGAAGGTGGTGCGCGAGTTGGTGAGCCTGATCGATCTGCCGCCTACTATCGTGAGGGTCGGCGGCGTGAGTCCGCCGGCCCACATGCGCGGCCGCCCCGTGCAGGACGTCGTCGAAGGGACGGCGACCGAATGGCCGGAGGAGGTGTTCGCGCAGATCAGCGAGAGCCACTGCGGCCGAGCCATCAGGACGAAGAAGTGGAAGTACTCGGTGCGGGCGCCGGACGGTGCGGGGCACCCGGGATTCCGCGACAGCGAGCTGTATGTGGAGGACTTCCTCTACGACCTAGAGGTAGACCTGTACGAGCGGGATAACCTCGTGCGAGACCCAGCCTATCGAGACGTGCGTGCGGAGCTGGCCGCGAGGCTGAAACGCCGGATGGCGGAGGCCGGAGAGGCCGCGCCTGAGATCAGCCCAGCGGATTAGGCGGCGCGCTGCTACCGGAGGTCGAACTCCAACACCGCGTGGGCGTGCGGGGGCAGCCAGTAGGTGAGCCTACTTCCGCTGGCTGGGATGCCCTCCGTTCGGCACGTGACGCGCTCTCTGCCGAAGTCGTTGTACGTGTCGGGAGCGCGTCCAGTCACGACATGAGCCCGGCCGCTCTTCACTTCGGCCTCCTGGATCAGCAACTCGACCTCAGCTCGCTTCTGCTTGCTCAAGTTGACGAGCGAAACGTAGAGCTTCGTCTCCGACTCATCGAGAGTCGCGAGCGCGTCTAGATAGCGCACCGCCGGCAGGCCGACGTAATCCGCCGGATATGTGTCACACTCGACGTGGACGTCGAGCGCCGTGCTGCCGCTCTTCTCGGCGGCCAGCCGGAGTGGATGGTAGATCGTCTGCAGGAACATCCCCTCCGGGCTGGTGAAGATCGGCGCGATCACGTTGACCATCTGCGCGAGATTCGCCATGCCAATCGCCTGGCAGTTGCGTCTCATCATGTTCAGGTATATTGCGACCGCGAGCGCGTCCGTCAGATCGTAGCGTTCCTCCAGCTGGTTGTCGTGCACGCGGTACCAGACGTTCCACTCGTCCAGGGCAATCCGGATCGGATGCTTCACCCGACGGTCGCGGCGAACCTGCTCTATCAGGTGCCAAAGGAACTGCAGATGCTGCTCCGACTGGTAGGGCTTAGCCAGAGTTGAGTAGTGTGCGTCCTGCCCGTCAACTGGCCCCCAGTAGAAGTGATAGGCGATGTAGTCTACGAGATCGGCGCACTTCTGAAGCGCGGTGACGTTCCAGTCCAGGAACGCCGCGGTGTCGTGGCCGAGCACCTGCCCCCCACAGAGAACGAGCTTGATGGAGCGGTCGTTGGCCTTCATCAGCTTCGCGCACTCGCGGGCGAACTTCGCATACTCCTCGGCAGGCTTGTGCCCGATCTGCCAGTTGCCGTACATCTCGTTGCCGAGGCCCCAGTAGGTCACATTGTGCGGTGCCTCGAAGCCGTGTTCGGCGCGGAGCTTCGCGTATGAGGTTCCATCATCGCGGTTGCAGTACTCGACCCACGCGGCCGCTTCGTCCATCGTCCCGGAACCGAGATTCGCGCAGATGTAGGGCTCGGTGTCGAGCGTGCGGCAGTACTGGATGAACTCGTTTGTGCCGAACTGGTTCGTCTCTATCGTGTCCCAGGCAAGCTCGGGGCGGACCGGACGCTTCTCTTTCGGTCCCACTCCATCGAGCCAATGGTAGTTGGAGACGAAGTTGCCCCCGGGCCAGCGGAGTATCGGAGCGCGAAGACGGCGCGCCGCCTCCAGCACGTCCCGGCGGAAGCCCAACTCGTCCGACAGCTTCGAGTCCGGCTCATAGATGCCGCCGTAGATGCAGCGCCCCAGGTGCTCAATGAACATCCCGTGGGTATTGCGATCTATCATACCAAGGCGTCGGTCGAGGTCGATCTTCACCAGCATTCTCGCCACCTCCGGGCGGCCGCCCAGTTCATACGACGTGGCCGCGAAACACGCTGGAGTCTTGCTGCGCTCCCCGGCGGATTCCTTCAGCGGAAGGGCTGCCCCGGCGCTTGGGAAGGGGCAAGCGTGCGCGGGCCGAACTGAGAGCAACACCGAAGCTCACGCCCAGAGGGTCAACTTCATGAGAAGTCTCGCGAGCGGAATCGTCGTCGTCGCTGTCCTTGCAGCGTGCTGCCTGCCGTCCCAGGCCGCATCGGCGGGACCACAGGGAGCGGCAGAACTGCTCGAAGGCATAAAGGAGATATCCCTTCCCTGCTGCATAGGCCCGCTGGTCGTGACCGGGCAGGCCGCCTTCCCGGTCGTGCTCGGTGCAGAGCATGACCTGCGAGAGCCAGTCGTCGCCGCGGCCAGTCTCGGGAAGGGCCGAGCGGTGGCCTTCGGCCATCCGGGCTACTTCGGCGCGGATGCCCTCGTCGCGGCCGACGGCGGAAGGCTGATCCTCAACGCGGTTCGCTGGGCGGCCGGACACGAGTCTGAGAGCGAACTGGCGGACTTGCGAGTCGGTGTGCGCGGCGCGCCCCACTTGCTGCAGTTCCTCCGCGAGCAGGGGATGACGGTCGAGGAGCTGGATGCCCGCGGCTGGCATCACCGCTTGGCCAAGCTCGACGCCGTCTGCCTGAGTCTGTCCGGCCTCTCCGATGCCGAGGTCGCAGCCGTGAGGAGGTACCTCAGAGGTGGCGGCGGCGTGCTCGCCGCCGGGAAAGGCGGGGACTGGCTCGACGAGAACGCGGGCGAGGCTCTGTCGCAGCACCCCGGCAATCGGCTGTTCGCAGAGGCCGGCATCTACTGGGCGGCGGGCGACCTCGGGCGACCGCGGGATGAGACCTACCTCGGCAGCGCTCCCGAAGCCCGGCTCTGCCACGCGAGCGTCGCCCTCGAAGTCATGAGCG
>JALGXV010000015.1 GCA_029821885.1 Candidatus Hebobacteria bacterium | reverse complement strand
GCTGTCCGCCCACTCGGGCATGTCAGGGCCCGTTTCCACCTCAGATCCCGCGCTGGCGAGATCGCTTCCCAAGGGCGGCCCGGCCCCAGCGGTCGGGGCGCCCGGCGCGGAGAACGGGTTCCGCTGGGTAGCCCCAGCACCCGCCCTCTCATCCGTCGCTGCTGGCCCAGCCTGCTGCTCGCCTCCTTGCGCGGCACGCGGGGCCTCAGCTCCCGTTGGGCCCGGCCCCGGTGCACGCTCGGCCGCACCGGGCGGTCCCGGCGGCGGGGGCGACGCCGGCTTGCCGCGAAACGTATAGAGGGCGAGCCCCAGCGCCACCAGCGCCAGTACTAGCAGGAGAACCTCCTTACGCCGACCTTCCATCACTGCCCCCTTTCGTGACTACTGCCGTCAACTCCATGCTCGCCATGAGGCTCGGCGAACTCCCCGTATTGGTCAGACCTTGCGTTGGGCTAAACGAAATATCGTTGACGGCAATCATCTTCGGGAACTCCTTCAGTTCGGCCAGGAAGTCGATCACCGTCCAGTATGTCCCCTGTACTCGAAGCTCTATCGGGACGAAGTCATATGGCATCTGCGGCGGCGCGGCCTCAGGCTGTCCCGGCCCACCATGCACGATAGCGCCTGTCTCGTTGTTGATCTGAACCGCGCTGTCGGCCGCCGACCGCTTTATCGCGGGCTTGGGTCTGATGAGCAGGATGTCGTTGCGGGTCCCGGCCGCGAGGCTCTCGATCTGGCGGAGGAAGGTAGGGATATAGTCGGCGTCGGGAAGTGACGGCTCCAACACCGCCAGCCGCTCTCTCAGGTCCTGGTATTGCTGCTCCAGCTGTGGCAGTTGGACGACTTTCTCCTGCATTTCCTGCAGCTCGGCCTCCTTCTGGGCCAGGGTCTGTTCAAGCCCCTTCAGCTCGGCCGCCTTGCCGTGGTAGAGACTGCCGCCAAGGCCGATCAGGCACAGAATGCCGATGCCAAGCAGCGCGAATACGATCTTCCGGTCTCCGGCGCCGCTCATTGTAGATCACTCCCAATTACCTTATTCAGAGGCACAGTTACCTCGAAGTCGACGACAGCACGTCCCTGAAGGTTTACATTCGCCTGTGTGAACCCCAGGCGAGGGGGGGTGCTCCAGTCAAGATCCTCTACGAGCATCATGAACTGCCCTATGTCTCGCTGGTTGTAGGCAGAGCCCCGGAACGTCAGCGTCTGCTCCTGGTCGCCTCTCCGACACGTCATCTGAGAGACCCAAACGCCCTTTGGGATGGAGAGACTGAGAGATTGCAGGATATCGATCCAGGCCTGTTCGCTGTCGTGGACCTTCTCCAGCAGCCCGACTCGAGGTCCATAGTCGGCGATGTTCGTTTCGAGGAATCGGATACGTTCCACCGCGTCGGCCAACGTCGGGTTCGCCAGCTCTCCCTCCACGACGGCGATCTGGCCCTCGACCAGACGGGTCGCCATCCACATCCTCGCGTAGAGGAGAGCCACTGCGACCAGGACCGCGATGAGCGAGTAGACCGCGCACCGCATCACTGCGATCGTGCGCTGCTTCTGCGCGCGCCGGGTTGCTATCAGGTTGATGTCGCAGACGGTCATTGCGCTTTCTCCGCCACTTCTCCGCGTCGCTGCTTGGCTGACCGCAGCTCCCGCAGCGCGAGCCCGGCGCCAACGAGCAGGGTCGGTGCGTGTGATCGCAGGTACTCCTGGTTCACGCCCTGCGCCTGGAGATGGCCGTTGCCGAAGACACTGACGATCTCCACCGGGACGCCAAGCTGTGCCTGGAAATACTCGTGCACTCGCGGCAGCTTCGCACTGCCTCCGGCGAGGAGGATCCGACTGACACCAAGATCGCCGGCTCCCGCGTCAGGGGCCTGCTGCTGGTAGTCGTGGTAGGCGAGAGACCGGCGCACCTCGCGGATCAGCTCGTCGAGGAGCGGCTCTATCGCTCGGCTGGCCTGCTGCGCGGCGGGGTCCAGCGTCGCCCGCTCTTCCTCGCTGGACACGACCTGCATGGCGGTCTCCTTGAGCTGAGTGGCCTCTTCGGTGTCTACGTCGAGAGCGTTCTTGATGGCCTCGGTGAAGGCGTCGCCGGCTATCGGAATCATCCTTGAGAGGACGAACATGCCGTCCTTCATGATGGTGATATCCGTATAGGCTGCGCCGATACCGAGGACGGCCGTCGTGTCGCCCTCCTCCGTGGCCATGCCATCGGTCGCCAGGATGCCGCGCATCATGGCAAACGGCTGTATCTCCACTGCCGCCGGATCAAGGCCGGCCAGCTCCACTGCCTCAACTTGACTATCTACCATGTCCCGAGGGGCTGCCACCAACATGACCCTCATCTGGCTGGCCTCGCCTGCCGGAGGCCGCTCCAGCACCTCGAACTCCACGATGCTGTCCTCTACCGGAAACGAGATGTAGTTGCGGGCCTCCCACTGGATCGACTTCCTGAGTTGCCTGTCGGACATCACCGGCAGAGGCACCTCCCGGACGACGACGGTGGGCCCCGCCACGCCGGCAGTCACCGTCCCACTTTCGACCTGCAGCGCCTCCAGAAGAGATTCAATGGCCTTGGCCACCGCAAGCGGATCGACCACGACCCCGCCCTTCACCGATTCCCGGGGCGTGGGCGCGCTGCCGGCCTTGTAGAGAGCAACCCCGTTCTTGGTGTCCTGCAGCTGGACGAGCTTGATCGCGCTGCTACCTATGTCAAGACCTATCGACGTATTGCCAGTTGAAAGCTTAGGCAGCAATCCCATTTTTGACTTGCTCCCACGGCCGCGTCACTCCGGATCGACGGAAACTCCGCGCTCCGCTCCGGAGAGAGTCAGCCCTTTCTTTGCCAGCTTCCGCTTCGATGAGAAGTAGGTGCGAGAGCTGATGTCGATTGCCCCCGAGGCCTCAGGGAGCTTCCCGTCAGCGGGAAGCACCTCCCCAGACTGCCGCGGTCCGCTCCATTGTTCCACAATTCCCTCGGTCAGAAGCTCAGTCACGGCCTTCAGCGCCTCCATTGGCTCCAGGCCGCTTTCCCGTATGACTGTCGCCACGTCCCGATGGGCATCCACCAGTCGGAGGACGCCCTGGGCTTCGTCACTCAGCCCCTCGAAGCGTTCGGTTACGGCGGAGGCGCACTGTCGCAGCACGACATGCATGTCCGGCATCTGCTCCTCGACGCGCTCCCACTCGTCAAAGCGCTTCATGCCCTCCAGTATCAGGGCCTCCGTGCTCTGCTTTATGTTCCTGGCGACGGCCTCGTCCGAACGCTCGAACGAGAACTCGCCCATCTTCCAGCCCAATATCTTGTAGACCAGCTCGGGTCCTCTGTCGCGGCGCGAGACGGCGCGGGCGACGTCGCCGTTCGCCAGATAGAGCACGGCGCTCTCTCCCGGGCGGGTGACGGACAGCTTCCCGGTCTTATTGCCCACGTTGAGCATCTGCAGAAGCTCAGCGAAGCTCACGTCTTCGAACGTACCCGTCAGTGCCATCTTCCTTCGATCCGTTCGGCCCGGCTAGATCGCGCCGGCACTCTGTTTCTGAGACATCTGCGCAAGGACCAGCGTGCAGATGCAGTTGAGGGCGTCGAACACGCCGTCCCCGCGAATCGCTATGGCTTCGAACTCCGGAACCTGCCTGGGATTTATCATATACTGCAGGTACTCGAGCGGTGCTATGTTCTCGAGGTCTCGCTTGTTGTACTGGACAATGTAGGGTGTTGTCTCGAGGCTGTATCCGTAGGAGGCGAGGTTCTCCTGTAGGTTGCGGAAGCTCTCGACGTTCTCCCTCATCTTCTCCCACTGCGAGTCGCATACGAAGATGACGCCGTCCACGGCTCTCAACACGAGCTTCCGGGTGGAGTTATACATGACCTGGCCGGGCACCGTGTAGACCTGGAACTTCGTGCGGAAGCCGTGAACCTGCGACGCCTCCAGCGGCAGGAAGTCGAAGAAGAGCGTCCGCTCACCAGGCGTCGCGAGCGAAACCATGTTGCCGCGCTTGTCTGCAACTGTGTGCTGATGGATGTACTGCAGGTTGGTCGTCTTCCCGCACATGCCGGGCCCGTAGTAGACGACCTTGCAGCTGATCTCCTTCAGCGCATAGTTTATCGAAGCCATCGACAGCCGGTCCTTTCTTGTTCGGCTCTCACGCCAGATCAGATCGTCGCGAAGACGATGGTATCTGTCTCCTTAACCTCAACCTCCGCCCAGGCGGGAGGAGAAGGCGGCGGCAGTTCCAACGCCTCGGGGGGGAGTTGGGGGACGACAACATCCAGCGGCAGCGGCACCGGAGTATCCTCCACCTCGGCATCGGAACCGCCTGGTTGGACGAGCACCTTCCTGACATTCTGCGGCAGCATGCCTCGAATCTCGGCGAGCGTGAAGAGCAGCTGGCCCTCCCTCAACTGGGGATGGATCACGTCGAGCGAGATCCTGAGTGATTGCGAACCACCAACGGCGAGCGCTTTCTCCGTCACGACCTCCTCCGGAAGCAAGGCGAGCACGGAGCTGAGCGGCAGCTCGATCTCTCCCTCGACGCTAAGCTGGGGGACGATGCCTGGGGTCATCTCCCTGGGGGGCGGCATGACTGCTCGTTCGTCGGCCGAACCTCCCTTGCTGACCGTAACGATGAGCAGGCCGCTGTCTCCCTCTGCCCCCCCCGCAGTGGCCGATCTCACCGCGGCACTGTCGGCGAAGCCTCGCCCGCGCCTTGAGGACTGGAACTCCCTCACGGGGAGGAACACGCGGAGCGGATAGCCGGCCATCAGACTGAAGAGAACCGCGCACGCACGAGGTACGAACTCCACAGTCTGTTCGAGGGCGGCTTGGGCGTTGCTTGTCTCCAGCGTGAAGAGCAGCAGCGTGCCGCCGGCGGAGGCGATGCCAACGCGGAATACCACCAAGCCGGCGATCCCGAGTAGCCAACCGGAGAACGACACTCTGGAACGCCAGATGAACACCGCGGTGCCGAAGATCACGGCTTCGACGGCCCACAGGATGGGAGCAGAGGCTTCCATTCCGGGCTGTAGGTCGGACTGAGAGAACTGGCTGCACAGCACCGCCCCGGCCGCCAACGCAGCCATGGCCGAGAAGGCACTGACCGCGGTGAAGTCCTGCCGTATCACTTGCCCACTCGCGCGGCCTTGATTGCCGATGCTCGTGGCAAGGTAGAGGGGGTATCTGGCCGGACGGGGCCAGCCTCCGTCTTGCTGGTAGGAACCCTCTGCCGCGAGCCCGCGCTGCCGCTAAAACTAGTGACTTATTCCATATTCCCTGGGGAACCTAACATCGGCGCCTGGGCGCCCTCGCGGCCGCGGAAAGGACGGCAAGTTGTCGCGGAGAATCGGTCCTGCAGTGATGCAAAGGGGAGCGTTCCCGTGCGCGATTGCGCACGTCGAAGCCGTGCCTACGGAAGGTACTGCCGCTCGCCGAGAAGCTTCCCGTCGACGAATATGCGCGCCGTGGTTGGCTCGGTCACTTTGATCTTCTGGGGTGGAATGCGGGCCCCCGCGCGGTGGCGTCCCTGATAGATGCGACGGGTGCCGTTCTCGTCGGCCACCTCGATCGTGACTTCCACCTCATCCTCAATGCCAATGTCGGATGGCACCACGTAGTTGAGGATCTCCTCTCTTCCCCCGTCGGGCGTTGGCGGAGGAGGCAGAGGGGGGCCGCCTGGCACCTTGGGCTCGGGCCCGAGGCTCAGCACGATGTGGACCGAAGTGCCCGGGACCACGCGTGCGCCGGCGGCAGGCAGAGTGCTGGCAACATACTCGGCCGGGACGGCCTCGCTGTAGGATTCCCGCACGTCGCCGGTCCTCAGGCCGAATGCTTCGAGGTTGGTCTGCGCGGGAGCAAGAGCCATCTCCGTCACGTCCGGCACGAGGACGTAGCTTGGGCCGCCGCTCAGGACGACCTTCACGACCGCCCCTTGCATCACGAGCAGTCCGGGTGAGGGATCTTGCGAAAGCACGGCGTCTGCCACCACGTCATCGCTCGGCCTGCTGCCCACTCGCCTGTAGGCGAGGCCGAGGCCTTCCAGCGTTTCCCGCGCAGTCTTAGAGCCCATGCCCAATACATCCGGGACGCGCGCCATCTCGGCCTGTGCGCCGAGCGACACGTGGCGGACGACGCCGGCCACCGCGCCCACAGAGAGGAGAAGTGCGAGCAGCAGCCACACGCCACGGCCGTGCATCCAGGAGAGAGCGGCCGAGAGCCGACCCGATAGGACGCGCCGCGCTCGACTCTTCGCCGCGCGGACAGCAGTCGTCTCCTCCACCCTAGGACAGGCGGACAGGTAGCTGAGCAGCTCCCGCGCAGAGGCGAAGCGCCTGGCGAGTTCCTTCTCGAGACAATGGCCAACCACCGAATCCACCTCGGGCGGAAGGCCGGGACGAAGCTCACTGGGCCGAGGCGGCCGGTCGTAGACGTGCTTATGCAAGACGGCGAGCCGATCACCACCGTCGAACAGGGGCTTGCCGGTCAGCGCCTCGAACAATGTAGCGCCGAGCGAGTAGATGTCTCCCTGAGGCCCCACGGGCTCGCCGCGCGCCTGCTCCGGGGAAACGTAGTTGACGGTGCCAAGAACGGAACTCGTGTCCGTCTGGCTCGGCGCGGAGGCCGCGCGCGCGATGCCGAAGTCGGTGACCTTGACGGAGCCGTCCCGGCCGAGCAATATGTTGTGCGGCTTAATGTCCCGGTGGACGACCCCGGCTTGATGCGCTGCCTCCAATGCCTCGGCCGTCTCGCTCGCGATGCGGAGGGCCTCGGGGAGCGGCAGCGGCCCCTCACGCCGCAGCCTGTCTCGCATGCTCTCGCCCTCGACATGCTCCATCACTATGTAATGATAGGGCCCGTCGCTTCCCGTGTCGTAGACTCCGGCGATGTGCTCGTGTGTGATGCCCGCCGCCGCCCGCGCCTCGCGGCGGAATCGCGCCACGAAGCCAGTGTCCGATGCCAGCTCGGGACGCATCACCTTGATTGCCACGACACGCCCCAGCACGCGGTCGCGGCCCCTATAGGCAACGGCCATCCCCCCCTCGCCGATTTTCTCGAGGATCTCGTAGCGATCGTTTAGGACTTGCCCGACTACCGTCGCCATGGGTATGTCCTAGTCCCGGAAGCCTCGGATCAGCACGACGGCGATAGCTGCGCCAAGCAGCGCGACCGATCCGACCACAAGGATCGAGGCCGCGGCGGCCGTCACCGGCGGCCGCGGCATCACTGCGGCAACAGCAAAAGCGATGAAAGCTGCGCCGACCAGCAGCACGGCAAGGCCCAGCTCCCGGTCCCGCCGCTTCGCCTGCAGGTAGGCGGTGCCCAGAAGCCATAGCAAGAGCGCCCCGCCGAGTGCGAGCCGCCACCACCTCACCGGCCTCTCACCTCCCTCGGTCTGGCCTACCTCATAGCCCCGGATAGGGCGAATCGCCTGCGGGCTGCTCCTCGGCGAGTGCGCGCAGCTCTCGTTGTTCCGCGCGCGTGAGATGGCGCTTGTCGCCGGAGGAATCGACGCGGATCGCACCCAACGGCTCAACGGGGCAAACCCATTCGCAGATACCACATCCCACACAAATCCGCTCATCGACGATGGGGCGACCGAGTCCGTCCACCATCCGCTGTGAGATAGCGTCATACGAACAGGCCTCATCGCAGATAAGGCACTCGCGATCCTTCACCCACGCGATGCACGTGCTGCGGTTGAGGGAGGCAGTGCCGACATACAGGTGCGTCTTCTCCTCGATCGTGAAGGGCTCGATGGCTTGCACCGGGCACACTTCGCCGCAGAGATTGCATGGCTGGGTGCACGGGCCGGCGCGAGCGACGATAACGGGCGTCCCGAGGGCCTCGAGCCCCCCCTCGCCGACGGCTGGCTGGAGGGTGTTCGTGGGGCATACTTTCATGCACTCGGCACAGCGGACGCAGGCCGCGACGAACTCGGGTTCCGCCCGCGAGCCCGGCGGTCGGACGAGGCGGTTGGACGAGAGCTTGAGTACGCCTTCCGTGGCATCGGTGCGCTTGGCGCCAAGGGCGGTCTTGGGAATCGCGACCATCGCGAGGCCCGCTCCCAGTGCGCCCAGCACGCGCCGGCGATCGAGTTCGAGTTCCTCGCGCCGCACGCTGTCGTCGTAGCCCGTGACGATCGCGATGGCCTCCTGTGGGCAGATCGCAATGCAGCTATAGCATTCGATACACTCCGGACCGCGGTACTCCTTCGGATCCTCCGTGATTGAGCCGACCTTGCATTCGTTGACACACCGCATGCACTGATTGCACTTATCGCTCACTGCAAGCCGCACCGGCGACAGCCGGCCCATCCACCCGAGCAGCGCCCCCAACGGGCAGAGGTTGCGACACCAGAACCGGGATTCATACCGTCCCAGCGCGATGATGGCGGCGAAGGTGAGGAAGGTGAGCAGGCCCAGACGGAAGTACGCGGGGCGGACGACCATGCTCAGACCTGTGGAAGCGGGCGCGAGCACCCGATCGAGCAATGGATGGTCGAGCACGAGATCGGAGTAGCTCCATCCGGTCACAGTGTCGCTGGTCATCCGAGCGGCCCACTGTGAGACGGGGACCCCCACCCAAGTGAGCGTCCGCGTCAGCAGCGCGATCGGATCGAGTACGTAGACAGCCGACAAACCGACAGTCTGCGTGACCCCGAGCTCCGAGCCCGATCGATGCGCGGCCGGTACGATCATGGTGACCAGCAGCGCCAGCAACAAGTAGAACTTCACGCGGCGCCATCGGCCCTGTCCCTCATGCCGCCGGCTGCGAATACGGAAGATGCGCTCGCAGATGTCTATCGTGGTGCCCATCGGGCAAATCCATCCGCAGAAGACCCGGCCCAGCAGAACAGTCAGCAGGACGACAGGCAACGCGTACCACAGCGCCGGGAAGACGAGCTGCCTAAGCGAGACGACGGCCGACAGCGCCAGCAGGGGATCCGCGCGGAGGAACAGGTCCACGGGCACGGGCGACCGCAGCGGATAGGCCGCGGCCGCGAAGAGCAGCAGGAATCCTGCGAGGAGGAGAACCTGAGAGAGGCGTCGCAACAGGCGCAGCCGCCTAGACATGCTTGACGTTCACTCGTCGCAGATCGATCTCGCCGATTCCGGCCGCATGCGCGCGCTGGAGATGGCCGATCTGCTCAGGCTCTCGCCCGAAGAGGGTGGAGGCGTAGGCGTCCACAGCTACCTGGTCGGCTCCGGCGACCACAATCCCCTTGTCGGCCGTCCGCCCAGGCCCCTTGGGGCCGTTCGTCAAGAGGATTCGTATGGCGTCGAGGATCACAAGGTGTGGTCGCACTTCCGCCGCGCAGTCGGCGATGGCCTGATCCAGGCTGGCGCTCCGATGGAACGCGCCGCGATCCCACACGGCACCCAGCATGTTCTTGACTCCGAGCGTGAGCGCGGTCGTATTGTGCACCTTAGCAATCGGGACGTTGATGAAGACGTCGGCCCTTCGTATGTCCCGGATCACATCGACGGATTTGAGCGCGCGTCCCTTGGGCAGAGATATCCTCTCATAGAGGGCCGTCGAGGTAGCGAGACTGACCCGAGCGCCGGCTTGCCGCGCGGCGGCCTCGATGCCTGTGATCTGGAGGACCAGCGCGGCCGGCCTGTCGACGGGGTGATCGACCACGCGGATGTCTCGCGCGCCGGCCCGCTTGCAGAGGCGGACGATCTCGGCCACCACCTCCGGGTTCGTGGTCGCGGCCTGATCGGGTTTGCGCGCCCAGCCGATGTTGGGCTTTATCACGACCCTGTTGCCCTTCTGCACGAACTTCTCGATGCCGCCGAGCGCCGCCACCGAGGCCCGCACGAGTTCGGCGGGCCCGCCTTTCGACGCTACTGCGATTGTCGGGCTCGTAGCGGCGTCGGCCAGCTCAGGGCCGACGGTCAGGAGGTTGCCAAGCCCGACCGCGGCGGCGCCGCCGAGGACCGCCCGCTTCAGGAAGTCACGCCGGGTGATGTCATCTGTCATGCTGTCTCTCATCCATGTGGTGCCAAGAGGAAGCCTACCCTCGCGAAGCCGGGAAGAACACCGGTGGATGTCCGGAGAAGGCACGCCCCAGGGAGCTGCAGGACTACTCGCCGCGCTCCGGCTCGGCCGGCGACTCCGGCGATGGCAGCGACTGCGGGCCCGCCTGCTGCTCCTCGAGCGCCTTCCGCTCGGCCTCGAGTGCCTGCTCGCGCTCGCGCTGCTGTTGCTCGTAACGATCCATCCACTCCTTCTCTCTCTTCGCCAGCTCCTCTCTGCCCAGCCGCTGGAACGCGGATCGCAGTTGGCTGTGGATGGAGGGGACCTCTGTGGCGTCGCTTGTGGCCGTGTACCACAACACGGCGTCTTCGACCTCCCCCAGGTTCTCGTAGCCGCGCGCCATCCCAAGCAGTGCCTGTGCTCGGCCGCCGGGGAGACGTTCTCCGCGGCCCCTGCTCCAGGACAGGGCGTCGCTGCTCTGCGCGTAGAACTCCACCGCCTCTTTCCACTCGTTCTTCGACGCCAGCAGCGTCGCCAGTTGGTAGAACACGGAGGCCGCGGCCAATCCTCCGGCCTCCTGCACTTCAGCGACGGCTGCTGTCAGCGAAGCTATCGCCTCTTCCAGCTTGCCCTCGCTCAATGCGCGGTAGGCCAGCATCTCTTGATCCACCACCTCTATGTCCGCTTTGTCGGTGAGGTCGGTGACGTACTGCCCCCAGACCCGGTTGCGTTCCTCCTGCGCGAATCTGCCGAGGAGCTGGTCCTTAGTCTCCTCGAAGTCGTCGGGCAGTTGCCGGGCCAACTGCTCCAGCTTCACGATCTCATAGCCTGTCGGGGCCTCGACGACGGGTGTGGTCTCGCCCGGCTGGAGGGAGAAGACGGCCCGGTCCCATTCGGCGGGCCACCTCCCTCGGCGCACGCGGTCCAGCAGGCCTCCCGTCTGTTGGGCCGCCGGGTCGTCGGATTCGGACTTGGCCAGCTCCGCGAAGTCCTCTCCTGCCTTCACTCGCGCGAGCAGCTCCTCCGCCTGTGCTCTCGCCTCTTCTTCGGTGCGCTCCTCCCCGCCAGGCGGTCGCAGAGCGACTAGAATCCGTCTCACCTTCGCCTCATCGTAGGAACGGAGCAGGTCGTCCTCGGTCACGGAAACCTGGCCCACCACGGACTGCTCAAGCCTCTCGAGCACCATCTGGTCGCGGAGTCCCTGGGCTGGGTCGGTGAGCATGGAGAGGTGCCACTTCCTGAAATCCCTCTCGCTCATCCTGTCGTCTGGTCGTCCGGCTTGCCCCTCCGTGTTGGCCACGACATATGCGAGCTGCTGCTCCAGCCTTTCTCCATCCAGCTGGCTCTTGAAGAGGGCCAGTTGCTGATCGACCAGGTCCTGCGCGCGCTGCTTCACGTCTCCCTTCGACACCGACACGCCCAGGCTCTGCGCCTGTTGGAGGAGAGTCGCGTTCGCGATAGCCTGCTCCATCGCGCCCAGCCGGAGCTGCCAGAGCAGCCCCATGTCGAGAGGCCGACCTGTCGCCACGGCGTACTGGATGCTCTGATCGATCCCGTGCTCGAAGACCCGTTCGGCCCCCGACTTGAGTACGGGCTCACCGTTGACGCGCGCGAGCACGCGCGCCTGGGCCTGCGCGCCTTCCTCCCGCGCCGGGATCCTGGCCTGGCTGAAGAGCAGGGGCAGACCGATGATGAACACAGCAAGCAATGCCCAGAGGGCCACCCGGAGTTGCACGGCGAAGCGCCGCCGCATGCGCTGGATTGACATGTGTGACTCTAACCTTCCTCGATCTCTTCTTGATCTTCTTCGGCCTGTAGGGGACCGGTGCTCAGACGCTCCCGCGCGGTCCTGACCGCGCCGAGTATGCGGGTGACGTATTCCTCGAGGTTCGCGAGCACGCGAGTAGCATACCCCTCTGCGCTTCGCCGTATCTCGGCCGCTTCGGTGGTCGCCCGCTGGATTATCTCTTCCGCTTGCTCGGTCGCGCGCCGCACCACCTCGTCGTTGGAGACCAGGAGAGCAGCCTGCTCCCGCGCCTCTTCGAGCAGGCGTTGTCGCTCCGCGTCGGCGCTTTCGAGAACCTGCTCGCGCTCCTGCGCAATCCGATTGGCGGCCTGTATCTCCTCCGGCAAGGCCGCGCGGATGCGGTTCACCTGTGCAAAGAAGCGGTCGAGATCAAACCCCCACGCGCGGTGCAGAAACTGCGGACGGCTTTCCTCTCCCATCCGCTCGAGTTCTTCCAGCCGCTTTAGGATTTCGATGGGGATCCCTCCTTATCCACCGGAGTCCTTGTTATTGGCCAGCCGCTCCTTCAGCTTCCGCGCGACTTCGGGCGGAACGAACTCGCCGACATCCCCGCCGAAGCGCGCGATCTCGGCCACTATGCTGGCGCTCACATAGTGATACTGCGGCGCGGGAGTGAAGAATATCGTCTCCACCTCGGGCGCCAGCGCTCGATTCGTCGAGGCCATCTGCAGCTCGAACTCAAAGTCCGACACGGCCCGAAGTCCCCGGACGATAACCTTGGCGCCGACCTCCCTCGCGAACTCCACCACCAGTCCACGCGCCACGGCGACCTCGACATTCGGGAACGCCTTGCACGTCTCGCGGAGCATCTGGGCCCTCTCTTCGAGTGAGAAGAGAGGCCTTTTCCTTGGGTTCACCGAGGCCGCAACGATCACCTTGTCGAACAGGGCCGCTGCGCGCCGCACGACATCGAGGTGCCCATAAGTCACCGGATCAAACGTACCTGCATAGAGCGCCTTGGACACTTGCAGAACCTCCGTCGACGTGTTGACTCACCCCGGCTCCGCTGCTGGCGGCCCACCGCCTGCGGCGCTATCCCGACGGTACAGGTCCACCACCGTTTCGCCGTAACTCATGCTTCTCATTCTCTCGAAGATGCCCGCTCGCGGGCCCGTATCCTCATGGCGCGAGCGCTCGGCCACCATGAGCCCGTCGCCGGCCATCAGCTCCGACCACTGGCTCAGTCTCGCGATCACCCCGCCGAGTTGGCCGCTTCCGTAAGGTGGGTCGACGAACACAATATCGAACGACGCTCGCTCGCGCCGCAATACGGCAAGCCCTCGCGCGACAGGCGCGATCATAACTCGCACCCGATCTCCGAATCCACAGCGCTCCGCGTTCTCTTCGATGACGCGCCCGGCGGGTCGATGTGATTCGACGAAGGTGGCGTGCGCAGCCCCTCTGCTGATGGCCTCCAGGCCCACCGTGCCGGCGCCCGCGAACAGATCCAAGAACCGCGCGCCCACGACGAGTTCGCCGAGCGCGGCGAAGAGACTCTCCCGTACGCGGTCCGCTGTCGGCCGGAGCTCGCGACCCCTCAGAGAGTGCAGCACTCGCCCCTTGGCTGATCCCGCGATGATCCGCATGGCTCATCCCACCGCCTGCTCCACACGGGCGCGGAGCTCCGCGACCTGCCGACGTAAGGTGGCGTGCTCCGACCGAGCCAGGTCGGGGTGCTGCTCGATCAACCGGAAGGCCGCGGTCCGCGCCTCCTCCAGCGTCCCGACGTCGCGGGCGAGCCGTGCAAGTCGCAACTCAGGTGCGCCGTGCTGACGCCTCCCGTAGAACTCTCCCGGCCCCCGCAGCAGCAGGTCTTGCTCGGCGATCGCGAACCCGTCCGTGGTATCGAGCAGCACGCGGAGCCGCGACCGCGCCTGCCCCAGAGACTCATCGCCTGCAGGCATCAGCCGCGGCGACGGGTTGTACTTGCGGTCGGTCAGCAGGATGCAGTGGGATTCCTGCCCGCCCCGGCCCACCCGGCCTCGAAGCTGATGGAGTTGGGCCAGCCCGAAGCGTTCGGCGTTGAGCACCAGCATGACGGTGGCGTTGGGTACATCGACGCCGACCTCTATGACAGTCGTCGCGCAGAGGATGGATTTCTCTCCCGCGCGGAAGGACTCCATCGTGACATCTTTCTCGGCAACGGGCATTGCGCCGTGGAGCAGCCCGATCTGCAGATCGGGGAAGACGTCTCGCCCGAGCTCCTCGGCGAGCTTGGTTGCCGCCTCGGCTTGGAGCTTCTCCGACTCCTCCACCAGCGGGCACACGATGTACGTCTGCCGGCCCTCGGCCGTCTGCTGCCGCACGAACTCATATGCTTCGCCCTGCTGCTCCAGTGGCATCCAGCGGGTCCGCACCGGCCTACGACTAGGCGGCATCTCGTCCAGGACCGACATGTCGAGATCGCCGTACAGCGTCATGGCCCGAGTCCGCGGGATGGGAGTCGCCGTCATCACCAACATGTCGGGCTGCTTGCCCTTGGTGCGCAGCTCGGCTCTTTGTCCGACGCCGAACCGGTGTTGCTCGTCCACGATCACGAGCCCCAAGTTGCTGAAGCTGACCCCCTCCTGGATGAGAGCATGCGTTCCGACCACCACCTGCGCCTGCCCGCTCGCAATGCGGTCGGCGGCGCTCTGCTTCTCCTGCCCTCGGAGCGATCCTGTGAGCAGTTGCAGTCGCACCCCGAGGGCGGCCAGCATCTTGGACAGCACAAGGTAGTGCTGCTCCGCCAGCAACTCGGTGGGTGCCATCAGCGCGCCTTGGTATCCGCTCTGTAGAGCGATGAGCAAGGCGGCCGCTGCGATGACGGTCTTGCCCGATCCCACGTCCCCCTGGAGCAGGCGCGACATCGGCTGGTCGGCGGCCATGTCGGCTGCGATTTCGGAGATGACGCGCTGCTGGGCTCGTGTGAGGGTGAAGGGAAGGATCTCCTCAAGGACGGCGACCATGTCGCCCCGCGGCTTCATGCTGAGGCCGGCACCAGGACGCTGCATCGCTGCCTTGCGCTGCGCCAGCGCGAGCTGCAGTGTCAGCAGCTCCTCGAACACAAGCCGCCGCCGCGCCTTCTCTGCCTCGTCGGCCTCGGCCGGCCAGTGGATCGCGCGAAGCGCCTCCGGCAGGCCGAGCAGGTTGTGTCGCCGCCGCAGCGACTCCGGCAATGGGTCCGGTGTGTCGGCCGGCATCTCGTCGAGTATCCTGCGAACGGTCGGCCGTAGCTGGCCCTGGTAGACGCCATCCGTCAGCGGATAGACCGGCGCCAACGTGCCGGGAGTGATGTCCTCCCCGGGGACGAGCTTTTGAGAGCCGCTGTACTGGATCTCGATGTGTGGCCCGGCCCGCCGTATGGTGCCCTCCACGAGGAGCCGGGTCCCCTCTGGGTAGTTGAGCGCGAGGGGCGAAGCAAGGATTGCCTTCGAGCGGCGTCCGTGCCGCGGCACGCGAGCAAATGAAGTCACCCAAGCCTTCCCACTGCCATCTCGGATCTCGAGCGCACACCGCATCAGACGGAAGCTCCGTCCCTCCCGGGTGACCGCTTGGTCTCTCGCACCGGCCTCGGCGACGACCGCGGCCCTCTCGCCATCATGCAGATCCGCGATGCACTTGACCAGCACATAGTCGCGCGGGACATGATAGAGCAGGTCTCGCCTCGTCTCTATGCCGAGCTTCCCCAGCCGCTGAATCCACGCCACGCTCCGATACCGCCCCTGTGCGAGCGGCTCGTCGAGGTAGGGGGTGGAGGCATGGTCCTCGTCTGCAGAATCCACGGGCGCAGGGGCACCCGCGGCCGCCGGACTCGTCCCCGAGCGTCTGCCGGAGGGGCTGCGCGCTCGCGTACGAGCCGCACCCTTTAGGGCTGCGCCCGCGCGGGCGGGCCTCCGTGCGCGCTGTTCCGCTGGGCGCAGAGCTTCCTCCAGTTCGCTAAGAAGCTCCTGAGCCTCGTCCACCGAGGCACGGCGCGCGTCTCGGTCGGCAGTGCGGTAGCCGCTGAGTGCTCGCTCAACGCTCGAGAGAATCGTTTCCTGGTCGGGCTGCGAGAGAGCGGCGCGGGCGCGCTCGGCCCAGTCACGAGCGTAGTCGCCGAGGCTGCGCCCGATCACGGCCGTGTCGCGGTACCCCTCTCGGATCTCTATGTCGAGGGGGCCGGCGAGGGCGCGCACTATCTGCTGGGTGTCCCGCATAGGATCAGTGCCTAAGCTATCACACGGGACCCATAGGCGGCAAGCGGCCGTGCGCACGAGCGCGACCATCGACTGCTCGGGCGGGTCTAAAGTGGGGGAGCAGCGAGCGTCGCTGCGTAATCTGGATCGTTCTAGGTGGGCTTCAGGAATGTCTTGCCGCTGGCCGCGACTTTCGTCAGTGACCTCTCTTCATCTCGTCTCTGTTCTCGCCTCCGTCTGTCTGTTGACAGTGGGCACGCCCCAGTCCAGGGCCCAGCCGGCGCCGCCCGCCGCCTTTCCTCGGATGCCAGAGGGAGGCCCCGCGTACGAACGGAACTGTGCCCCCGCCGAGCTGCGGGTGGAGTCCTTCTGGATCGAGCTCGGCTGGGCGACGGCCGGCACTGCCCCCATTGTGGGCCTCAGGCTGAGTGTTCGGCTGTCGGCGGCTCCCACCGACTGGCTTCAAGTCGCCGCCCGGGTGCCGGATGGCTATCGGGTCCTCCAGTACCAGTCCGGCGAATGGGTGCCTTTTTACCTCTTGACTCACAGCCCGACGGCGGAGGTGGAACTGCGGCTGCAGTGGAGCGCCTCCGCACCGGTTCTGGTTGACTTCCCGGTGCTCGTCCACGTTGGCTCCTGGCGCCAGTGGATGCGGGTGTACCTGCGCGGCTCGCCGGAGGGCTACGCGGCCGCCGCGGTTCTCATCGATAGCTGCGGTCAACCGCTCTGGTTTCGGGGTTCCCAGACTGGTGTGGCCGCGGGGGAGCCGGGGAGTTTCTGGGCATTGCCGACCAGTGTAGGCGAGTCACTGCTCTTCGTGTCAGAGGTGATGGCGGTGCCCATCGACATGCCGGGATACCTCAGCCCGTGGTGTGGGCTCGGGACCTCGCCGCCGACGCTCGACAGTCTACTCAACCAAGTCTCTCACCATGCGGGCTGCGCGGCGCGGCGAGCTGACGACGGCCGCTACGTGGTCAGCTTCGCGGAAAGCTACCGCGGTGCGCCGGACGCCTCCTGGTTTGTCGCCAGAGAAGGTCAAGAGCTGCGCTACCACGCCGAGGGCACTCCGGCGGTGAGGCTGCTGCCAGCCCTCCTTGAGGCCGCGGGGGAGACGATGGGAGACTCGCCAGACCTTGTCTGGTCGCGAGTGGACCATGGCTGGTCGGGCAGCTTCCAGGCCGTCCTTGCAAGCGTGTGTGCGCACGCGGAGCCGCCGTTGCGGTGGGAGCCACGCAGTGGGGCGCATTACTTCGAGCTGGCCAGCAGGCCGGACGCGGGTTCCGAGTGAGCGCCCCCGGAGAGAGCCTGGTCCGATCATCCCGGGCATCGTGACGTCCGCCGTTCCCTGCTGCACACAGTCATGTGGCCGGTCGTGGACAGGCCTTGTGGTAGATGCCCCCAGACTCGCGCGCGTCTGGGCTCCCGTCGCAGCAGTGGCGGTGAGAGCGGCCGATCGAAGGACGCGGCCCGCCCCGTGTCGAAACCCAATCTGATGAGGCTTCTTCCCGCAGCCTTCCTTCTGGTCTCCCTTGCCGCCGGTGGCTCCGTTGCCTTCGGGCTCGGCGTATCCCCGCGGGAGGCCGTCGTCAGAGTCGAAGCGTCCATAGACCCTACCTCGGTCGGGCCCGGCCTGGCCCGTGAGCTCGCCGCGCGCGGAGATTGGACAGACTATGAATCGGAGATTGCCCGTCGTCTTCGGATCGGGAGCAGAGGCACCGGTTTCTTCGTGAACTCGCAGGGCGACGTCGTCACGAATGCCCACATTGTGCTCAGTGGCGCGCGCCACCGCGCTCTGGGCTTCACCTATGCCGAGTGGGATTCGACGACTCGCCTGCTCGAAGTGATACGCGACATTTGGGTCACGGTCGGCGAGGGAGACGAGGAACGCAGCTACCTGGCCGTGCCGGTTGCCATCGCCGAGGATCTCGATCTCGCGGTCGTCCGCATTGCTCGACCGCCGGGAGACACAAGGCAGTTTGCCCACCTGCAGATCGGCAGAGTCGACCGGCTGGCGATCGGAGCGCCGGTTCGCTGCTGTGGCTTCGTCGACTCCGACTACCAAGAGACTCAGGGTGAGATTCTGTCATTCGTCCATGGCCGAGAGGTGCTGGAGACGCCCCAGATCGTCCGACGAGTACACCCGCGCACAGGCGAGGAGATCATGACTGTCAGCGGGACCAGTCCCGGACCCCTCCACCGTCTTCAGCACAGCGCGGCTGTCGGCCACGGCAGCAGCGGCAGTCCCATACTGGACGAGAGGGGAAGCGTGGTGGGTGTTGGCTACGCCTATGTGTCCGACCGTCGGCCGGAGGGGGCCGGGCAGGACGGGCTTGCCGGCCTGAACATGGCCATCGCGTCGAATGTCCTCAGGCAGTTCCTGATGGCTCACTCGATCCCCTTCGAGGATGATCGGCCGTGAGAGCGATCGCGCTCGTGCTATTGCTCCTTGGGGCGATGACGTCAGCTGCATGCGGCGCGGACGTCGCCGCCCTCGAACAGCACGTGCAGCGGAATCCATGCGACTACGTCGCACGTCGCGACCTTGTTGTGCTGCACGTCGAATCGGGGAACATCCCGGCTGCCTACCACCACGCCGCGTGGCTGACTTGGCTGGGTCCGCGGGAATACGTCGAGTCCCCAGAGGGCGCCGTCTTCATCCGCAGCCGCGGCAACCGCGACCGCGCCCGGCGAGACGGCGGGAAGAGCCTCGCGACGATCACGACGGCTGTGGATGCGGAGCACATGCTCCTCGACACGTGCCTGAATGGAGCTATCGCACAGCAGGCCACACGGCTCCGTCGCGATATCGCCGAGATGGCCGAGCGCGCGGTGGCGACAGCGGCCGAGGCGAGAGGGAATGACCCGGTGGTGCGTATGGCTCTGGCGCAGCTCGCCATGACGCTGGATGATGCCCTGGTGTTCGAGGGAGGGCTTTCGGCAAAGCGCAGCCGGCTGCGGGCCCTGCGCGCCGCGGCCAGCCGCGCGGAGGCCGCCGCAGCCATCGTCCCCAAGGCGCCCGGGCCCCGCCGTCTGCTGGCAGTGATCCGCTCGCGCCTGGCCGAACTGGATGGGGTGCCCGACCTCTGGGACCTCGCAATCGCCGAAGCGGAAGCCGCTCGAGCGCTCGATCCGGAAGACGCTCACCTGGCTGAGCTCCTGTGGACACTACATCTCCGCGCAGGCCACTGGGAAGAAGCCCGGATTTGGCAGGAGCGCGTGAAGGCGGCCGTGGGTGCGTCTCAGGGCAAGTGAACAACCATCAATGCCTTGCTTCTAGCGGGGAGAGGGCGTCTGAGGTACAGTGACGGCGGCCGCCGTTCTCCTGAGTTTCCTGCCGGGCCCACCTGAGAGAGGCGTTCCCCGATCCTGCGGCCGAGGGGAGGTCAGCCGAAGGTGGACGTTAAGTGCCCGAAGTGCGGGGCCGAGAACTGGCTGGAGAACCAGAGCCGCTGTCTCGCCTGCGACGCGATCCTGCGCCGATGCGCCGACTGCACCAACTACGACACCGGGCAGGAGAAGTGTCGCCCGACGGATTCTGAGGTGGACAGCTACGAGGCCGAAAACCCCAGCCTGCTCTCGGTAAGCACCAACTGCCTCAACTACCGCTGTGCGCAGAGGGTGTGAGAGCGGGACCGCCGTCGCGGACGTCAGCCGCGCCGCGCTCGCTCGACGCGGAGGACATCGCTCAGCGCGCCAATGCGGTCCGTGATCTGCTTGAGGTGATCCAGGCTCTTCACCTCAACACGTAGGGATATGCGCGCCATCTTCGGCGCTCCCCCAGTCTTGACACGGGCCTCAAGGATGTTGGTGTCGAGCGAGCTGATGATCGAGGTGATGTCGCTGGTGAGCCCGACCCGGTCCAGTGCATCGACTTCTACCGTCACTGGAAAGTAGGCGTCTGCGCTCAATGTCCATTCGAGAGAAAGGAGTCGGTCTGGCTCGCGGCGGGCGTAATAGGCCACATTCGAGCAGTCGGCCCGGTGGACAGTGACGCCCCTTCCCCGAGTGATGAAGCCCACTATGGCGTCGCCGGGCACCGGTGCGCAGCAGCGCGAGAGACGGAAGAGAACATCGGTGACACCGGCCGCGCTTATCGCCACGCGAAGGCTCCCCTGTTCGGCCCGTGCACTTCTCTTCTTGCGTCTGGCTTTGGGCGCCTCACCCCGGAGCCTGCGGAGAACCGTCTCGGCCGCGAGGTCGCCGTAGCCAACGGCCGCTTGGAGGTCCTCGACCGAGCTATAGCTCAGCTTAGGGGCGAGCTCGGCGAGCGACTTCTCTGCCAGTGTCGTCTCCGGATCGATGCCCATTCGCGAGCACTCTTCCTCGAGGCGCTCCCGGCCGCGTGCGATGCTCTCATCTCGCTGCGCGCGCCGGTACCAGGCCTTGATTCTGCTCCTCGCCGGGGAGCTGGCCACGAAGGAGAGCCAGTCCAGGCTTGGGCGCGCGTCAGGGCGGGAGCTCGTGATGATCTCCGCAACGTCTCCGTTCCTGAACACGTACTCAAGGGAGACCATGCGGCCGTTCACCTTGGCCCCGACACAGCTGTGCCCGACCTCGGTGTGGATGCGGTAGGCGAAGTCCACGGGAGTCGAGCCCGCTGGCAGGTCGATAACGTCGCCCTTGGGGGTGAAGACGAAGACCTGATCCTTGAATAGGTCCAGCTTCAGCGACTCCAGCCACTCTTGCGGATCGCGGAGATCGGTGTGCAGATCCAGTAGTTGGCGCAGCCATGAGAGCTTCGCATCCGTCTCCAAATCGCCGCCGCGCCCCTCCTTATAGCGCCAGTGCGCAGCCACGCCGTGCTCGGCCCGCCGATGCATCGCCCACGTTCTGATCTGTACCTCCATCGGACTGCTCGTGGGGCCGATCGCCTTCGTGTGCAGGGATTGGTACATGTTGGGCTTCGGCTTGGCGATGTAGTCCGTGAACATATCGGGCAGTGGCAGCCACAGTGAATGAACGACGCCCAGCACCGTGTAGCACTCGGTCTCCGTGTTGACGATCACGCGGATGGCTTCGAGGTCGAGGATCTGGTCGAAGTCGACGGACTGCTTCTGCATCTTCTCGTAGATGCTGTAAAAGTGCTTCGGCCGCCCCTCAATGGTGGCCTCAATGCCCATCTCGGCGAGCCGATTCCGAAGCTGCTCTATTGCCTGCCGGATGGCCACCTCCCGCTCCTTGCGGCTCTGCGTGACGGCGCGGGAAATCTCCTGGTACTTCTCCGGATCCAGCTGCTCGAGAGCAAGATCTTCGAGCTGCCACTTGAACCGCCAGATGCCGAGGCGGTGGGCGATGGGGGCCATGATCTGCAACGTCTCCTGCGCCACCTCCCGCCTCCGCTCCTCCGGAAGTGGCTCGAGCGTGCTCATATTGTGAAGGCGGTCCGCCAGCTTGATGAGGATCACCCGCAGGTCCTGCGCCATCGCCAGCAGCATTCGGCGCAGGTTCTCTGCCTGGTGCTCACGCCCGGTGTCGAACTGGATGCGCCGGAGCTTCGTGACGCCATCGACGAGGAGCGCTACCTCCTCTCCGAACTCCTGGCGTATCTCGTCCAAGTCGCGGCCGGTGTCCTCCACCACATCGTGCAGAAAAGCGGCGGCCAGCGTCGCGGCATCCATCTCGAGCTCGGTTAGCAGCTTGGCGATCGCCAGCGGATGAACTATGTAGTCATCGCCGGTCAGTCGCCGCTGGCCCTCGTGGGCTGAGGCCGCGAACTCGTAGGCCCGCTTCAGGAGGTCGCGGTCCATCTCCGGGTCATACCGGGATGCGACCTCGAGAAGCTCTTCGAACGCGGCAGCCGCTTTGTCGGTCGTTCTCTCGGCCATACATCACCCATCGTCGGGGGCAGATACGTCAACCACTTGCAGCCGCACCCTGGGACTGCCGCCCCAGTCGTCGAGCACGGGTCGATAGCACACATCTACCATTTGCCCTGCGCGGAGCCGTTCCCCCGCCCTTCCGCCGCCAAACCAGATCGCGTCGAGCCCGTTGGCCTGGCTGCCGTGGAGGCGCAGGGCCAAGTGAGAGCCGTCCCCCACAGGATTGATCCCCTCCGCCCGGAGGTCCCGGGTTATCAGCGTCGGCCTCGGGTTGCCCCTCCCGAACGGCGCAAGCTTGTTCAACTCGCTCACCGCCTCCAGCGCCAGCTGTTCCGCGGAGGCTTCGGCATCGATCTCAATACAGGGGACGAGGTCTCCCTGCGTGAGGCTCCCATCTGCGAATCGGTTGATCTCCCGGCGGAGGTCCTCTATTCTGCTCGCCTCCACCCCGAAGCCGGCCGCGTAGCGGTGGCCGCCGAATCGCGTCAGCACGGAGGCACAGTATCGCAGCGCCTCCCACAGGTTGAAGGTCGCGATGCTCCGTCCGGAGCCCTTTCCCACGCCCTCCGAGACCGCCACCAGAAGCGCCGGCCTATGGTATCTTTCCACGAGCCGCGAGGCCACGATCCCGATCACGCCCGGGTGCCAGCGCTCGGAGTTCAGCACGATCACTTTCTCATGGGCCAGATCTACGTCCGCGGCCACCATCTCTTCGGCCTGCTGCAGAGTCTGCTTCTCCTCCAGTTGGCGCGCCTCGTTGTGCTGCGCCAGCTCGCGCGCCAGGCTCTCGGCCTCCGCTGCGTCCTGTGTCAGCAGAAGTCGCACCGCGGCGCAGGCATCCTCCATGCGGCCGGCTGCGTTGATGCGCGGCGCAAGCCCGAAGGCGACATCCCGGGTCCCCACCGGGCGGTTGCTCCTGATTCCCGCCACCTCCAGCAGCGCTCTGATGCCCGCTTTCCGACTCGTCGAGATCTTGCCAAGGCCATGCTGGACGAAGAGCCGGTTCTCCCCCAGAAGGGGGACCACGTCGGCCACGGTGCCCAGGCAGACGAGGTCGAGGAAGTTGAACTCCTGGCCTTCTGGAACTCCTCTCACACGTGCCAGCGCGCTCACCAGCTTGAAGGCCACCCCGACGCCGGCCAGCTCCCCGAATGGGTAGCTGCAGTCAGCGCGACATGGATTGAGAACGGGCGCCGAAGGCAGCTGCTCTCCCGGACGGTGGTGGTCGGTCACCAGAACCTGCATGCCAAGGTCTTGGGCCAAGGCGACCGGGCCGAGGGCGGTGCTCCCGCAGTCCACGGTTATCAGCAGTTCCACCCCGTCGTGATGGGCTTGCCGTACGGCCTCCTCATTGACATCGTACCCCTCGTCGACGCGGTGCGGGATGTACCAGTCTACCTCCGCGCCGAGGCGACGCAAGGCCCTCACCAGGAGAGCTGTTGCGCAGACGCCGTCGACGTCGTAATCCCCGTATATCCGTATCCGAGCGCGCCGCCGCAGGGCTCCCTCCACCATGTCCACCGCCTGCGCCATGTCTGCCATCGCGAAGGGATCGGCCAGCGCCCCCAGATCGTGGCCGAGGAAGGCGCGAGCGGCCTCTGGGTCAGCGAGGCCCCGGCAGAGGAGGACCCGCGCGGTGAGCCGTCCGACGCCGAGCTCCTGCGACAGCCGCTCCGCGACCGCTTCGTCGGCAGGCTTGACGGTCCATCGGGCTCCGACGAGACTACCCATCGGTCCCTCCGCCGGCTCCCCGCGTCGGCTCGACATGAATCATGATCTGCGCGCCCGGCACAATGTCTCTCAGCTCCTCCTCAAGGTGGTCGCAGAGCGCGTGGGCGTCGGACACCGACTGGGCGCCGGACACCTCCAGGTGCAGGTCGACATAGCGCTCGGGGCCCGCCTGGCGGGTCCGGAGGCGATGGAACCCGCTGAACTGGGGGTAGTGGTCGGCAAGCAGCCTCTCTATCCTCGCGATCTCCGTTGGGGGGAGCGACCGATCGATAAGTTGATCGAAGGAACGCCGGGCGATGCGCACGGCGGCGCGGGCGATGAGCAACGCAACTGCGATGGCTATGAAGGGGTCCAGGTGGTGCACCTCGCGATAGCCCGCCCGCGAGCCGATGGCGATCAGCGCCATCCCCACCAGCACGCCGAGGGAGGTCCACACGTCGGTCCGGAGATGCCAGGCGTCGGCTTCGAGGGCCAGGGACTCAGTCTCGCGCGACACCCGAAAGAGCATGCGGGAGACGAACACGTTCACGCCGGCCGAGACGGCCATCACAGCCGCACCGAGTAGGGGCTCCCGCACATCCGATTCCCACAGGATCAGTCTCTTGCCCGCGCTCCACAGGATGAGACCCACGGCGGCCAGGATGAGAGCCGCCTCGGCGAGGCCGGACAGGCTTTCGATCTTGCCGTGGCCGAACGCGTGGTCCGAGTCGGCCGGCTCCCGCGCCTTCCGTACTGCGAGAAAGGCCATCATCGCCGCGGCGAGATCGAGCCCGGAGTGAAGGGCCTCCGAAAGGACGCTGACCGAGCCAGTGATCATCCCCGCGGCCAGCTTGCCGAGCGTGAGGAGGGTGTTCGAGTAGACGGAGGTGCGAGCGGCTCGGGTGGCGCTGGCCCTTGCTTCCGCTCCTCGAATCGGGCTCATCAGGACATCTCCACCCCGAGGGAATCAGAACCGTCTCTTGCGCTTTCGCCCAGCCTTGAGCTTCCTGCGCTCGGCGCGCGAGGCGCGCGTGCGCTTCTCCTCAGCGCGAGCCGGTGTCTCGGCTCGTGCCTCGGCGTCCTGAGTCGCGGCCAGCGGAGTCTCCGGTTCGGTCCTGTCCGTTGCCGTCTGCGCGGGCGCCAAGCGCGCGGGCCGGCGCACCGGTGCGGCTCGCTCGGCCATCTGCCTCCTCGGTCTCCCGGTCGCGCGCCGGGCGGCGAGGCCGCGCTCTTCCCGGTTCTTGAGCACGACGAGCAGCTGCGCGGCGCTGAAGATGGAGGAGTAGCCGCCCGCAAGCATCCCGACGATCAGCGCGAAGGTGAAGTCTCGCAAGGAGGCGCCGCCGAGCAGGTACACGCCCACCAGCACCAGGAGGACAGTCAAGAGTGTGTTGACGGAGCGCGCCATCGTCTCCAACAGCGAGATGTTAGCGGTCTCCGCGAACGTGTCTCCCTTCCGCAGGCGCATGTTCTCGCGAATGCGGTCGAACAGGACGATGGTGTCGTGCACCGAGTAGCCCACCACCGTCAGAGCCGCCGCCACGAAGGGGCTGTTGATCTCTCGTTGCGTGATGGCGAAGGCGCCGACGAGCACGAGCACGTCGTGGAGCAGCGCGACCAGCGCCGAGCCGGCCCATCTGAAGTCGAAGTAGCGGATGCGGATCCAGACCAGGATGAAGAGACAGCCCCAGGCGACCGCCTTGACCGCGTTCCAGATCAGCTCCTCGCTTACCACCGCGGTGACGAGCTGGCTCTCTGCCTCCTCAATGCCGGGAAAGGCCTCAGAGAGCACGGGGAGCATTGCCTGCATCTGCTCGCCGAGGACATCGTCGTCTGTCTTGCCCTGCGGGGCGACGACGCGGGTGCGAACCAGGAGCTGGTCTGTGACGGTCGCCGTTCCGGCGAGCTGGAGTCGCGCGTCCACACCGGTTGACTCGATGGCATCTCTCGCGCGCTCGAGCGTCTGCGTGTTCTGTCCCGAAGCGACGGGATCAGAGAACCTGTAGATGACGAGCCCGCCCCCTGTGAAGTCGATGCCGAAGTTGAGGCCGCGGGCAACCAGAAAGACCATGCCCGTCGCGATCACGACGAGCGAGATCGCGAACCAAAGCCATCTGTATCCGACCAGGTCCCACTTGCGTCCGCGAAAAAGGTCTACCACGATTCCTCTCCCAACGCCGCGCGGCGCGCGCCCTCTCTTAGGCCTGCCCGACTTCCTCCGCGGAGACCCCGAACAGCGCTAGGTTCCGTGCCAAGCCGGTGTTCACCACCATGTTCACTAAGAGTCTGGTGACGGTCACGGCCGTGAACAGGCTGACGGCAACGCCGATTATCAGTGCAACCGCGAATCCCTTGATGGGCCCGGTGCCGAAGTAGAACAGCACGAGCCCGGTGCCGATGCTGCACACGTTCGAGTCCAGGATGGCCGCCCAGGCACGCTTGAAGGCGGCCTCGACGGCGGAGCGCATCGTCTTGCCGGTGCGAATCTCCTCTTTGAGACGTTCGAAGATGATGATGTTAGCGTCGACCGCCATCCCAATCGAGAGGATCACGGCCAGGATCCCGGGGAGTGTCAGCACCTGGTTGACAAGCTTGATCGCCCCGAGCAGCAGAATGATGTACATCACTAGGGCGATATCCGCGAGTATGCCGGGCAGCCGGTAGTAGAGCGCCATGAAGACGAGCACGGCAAGCAGACCCCAGGAGCCCGCCTTCAGGCTCTTGATCAGAGCGTCCTGGCCGAGCTGAGCGCTGACGGTGCGGCTTTCGATGTACTCCAGATCGAAGGGGAGCGCACCTGCATTCAGCAGGATGCTGAGATCGCGCGCCTCCTCCAGGCCGCCCGGCTTATTGAAGCCGCCGCTTATCTCACCCTCGCGGCGGATGGTGGCTCTCACGACCGGCGCCGTTATCATCTTGCCGTCCAGCACAATGGCGAGGTAGTGCTGTTGATGGCCGCGGGTGAAGTCCTCGAACCGCTTGACAGCGTCGCCCTGGAGCTCGAAGGTGACGGCCGTCTCCATGCCCGCCACCGACCTCACCCGCGACGTCGGCTTGAGGTCCTTGCCGGTGACGATCACGGGCGACTCGTCGATCACGTCCTCAGTGGGCACCTCCTGTCCGGTCGGGTCCCGGAAGGTGTAGACCCGCTCGCCCGCGACCTCCGTTATTTCCGGGCCGCCCTCCTCACCGAAGGCGTACTTGCGCGGGATGTGTCGCAGTTGGAGCATGGCCGTCTGTCGGATGAGCTCCTTCGCGGCCTCGGGATTCTTGACACCCGGGAGCTCGACGACCAGCCGGTTCGGCGGCTGCCGCTGGATGATCGGTTCGGTCACTCCGTACTGGTTGACTCGGTTCTCGATGATCCTCTCGATGCTGGCCAGGTGGTCGGAAGTGAATTCCTCGGGCTTGGCCACCTTGCTCTCCACATCCGGGAACCGCTCTACTAGCAGGCTCTTGATCGCTTCGGCCTGCTCGGCAACGTCGACGCCTTTCTCCAGGCGAGTGCGGACCACGATGCGGTCGTCGCTCAGCCGGACGTCGCGCTTCGCGGTGCCGATGGCCTCCTCCGGCAGGAGAGTCACTACCTCGCCATAGAGGTTGTTGCGCTCTTCCTCGGACATCTCCTGTCCGAGTTCGGCGGCCGAGAACTCGTATACGGCCTGTCGCTGCGCCTGCAGCACGAGGTGGCTGCCTCCGCGCAGATCGAGTCCCAAGGTGATCCCGAAGTGGGGCCGGTAGAACTTAAGCGGCCCTATCTCCCTGATGGGCACGACCTTCTCTCCGGTGTCGGGATCTACGCGGCTGCGCAGCTTGATCGGTTCGAAAACGCCTATCGCCGATAGTATGACCAAGCCGATGATTCCGATGAGCCACCAGCGCGTTCGCGCCTGCATAGGATGAGCCTTTCGCGCGTTGCGCCCGGAGAGGCGCGCAAAAAAGTTTCCGAAGTGGCTGGGCCCTCGCCCGGGCGGCGGCCGTCTGCACGGCCGGTCAGCCTCGGAGACCATCGCCCGCCGGGCACAGGCAAACCGCTTCGGCGTACCGCTTCGGCGTGGAGCATTATACCTTCCTGGCCAGGCCTGTGTCAAACGCCCGCAGGCCCGCTGGAGCCCGCGCGGATGCTGGCTGGGAGCAGGGAGACGCGAGGCTCCCGCCGTAACTTAGGTGCGGGGAAATTGGGACGTTCAGGTCGGTCTGTTGCGAATTCCGAAGGAGCTCGACAATGTACATTGAGGAGATCGTAGCCAGAGAGATCCTTGACTCTCGAGGCAATCCCACCGTAGAGGCCGATGTCTATCTCGAGGACGGGATCGTGGGTCGCGCCTCCGTGCCCTCGGGCGCCTCGACCGGTACCCGCGAGGCGGTGGAGCTGCGGGATGGTGAGTCCGACCGCTACGGCGGTAGGGGCGTGCAGCGGGCGGTTGAGAACATCAACGACGTGATCGCCAACGAGGTCACCGGCATGCCGGTAACCGACCAGGCGATGATAGATCGGCTGATGATCGACCTGGACGGCACCCCCAACAAGAGCAAGCTCGGCGCAAATGCCATTCTCGCGGTCTCTTTGGCTGTCGCCAAGGCCGCCGCCGCGTGGACCGGCCTCCCGCTGCACCGCTACCTGGGCGGGCCAAACGCGCGTCGTCTTCCCATACCCATGATGAACATCCTCAACGGTGGGAAGCACGCCGACAACAGCGTAGACCTGCAGGAGTTCATGGTGATGCCGGTGGGAGCGGCGAGCTTCCGCGAGGCCCTGCGCATGGGCACTGAGATATACCATGCCCTGAGGGGCGTCCTCGCCGCCGAGGGGATGAGCACCGGAGTCGGCGACGAAGGCGGCTTCGCACCGAACCTGGCGGACAATGAGTCGGCGGTTCGAGCCATCGTCCGCGCCATCGAGGAAGCCGGCTACACCGCGGGAGTCGACGCCGCCATTGCACTCGACCCGGCCGCCAGCGAGGTGTACAAGGACGGGAGGTACCACCTCGCCGGGGAAGGGAAGGTCCTTGCCTCGGAGGAGATGGTCGACTACTACGCCGCGTGGGTGGACGAATACCCGATCGTGTCCATTGAGGACGGCCTGGCGGAGGACGACTGGAAGGGCTGGGGGCTCCTGACCGAGCGCCTGGGGAAGAGCGTCCAGCTTGTGGGCGATGATCTCTTCGTGACGAACACGGAGTACCTCCGCAAAGGCATTGAAGTCGGTGTAGCGAACTCCATCCTCATCAAGGTGAATCAGATCGGCACGCTGACGGAGACGCTGGAGGCCATCGAGATGGCCAAGCGGGCCGGCTACACGGCAGTCGTCTCGCATCGATCGGGCGAGACGGAGGACGCCACCATCGCCGATATCGCGGTCGCCACAAATGCGGGACAGATCAAGACAGGTGCTCCTGCACGAACTGACCGGGTGGCCAAGTACAACCAGCTTCTTCGGATCGAAGAGGAGCTGGAGCAGCTGGCGGAGTTCGGCGGCCCGGACGTCTTCTACAACCTGAAATGAGGCTACTCAGCACTCCCCAGAGACCCATCGAAGCCGCACGCTGACGAGAGAATGGACCCGCCCGGTTGAATGTCGGGCGATAGCGTCATAGCGGAAGGGTCGTTCATCGGCGTTCGGAAGCGGGCACGTGCAGGCAGAACCGTCGCGGAGACGGGGCTGCGGAAAGGGGGAGTGACGTGGAGATCGTCTGTCCCAAGTGCAAGCAGGCACACGACGTCGACGACAAGACGGCCACCTGCCCGGAGTGTCGCGGTGTGCTCAGACGCTGCGTGGACTGCGAGAACTACGACGTCCGAGTTTCGTTCTGCCGCGGGTTCAACCGCCAGGTAGAGGCGGGGGAGGCGAACTACCCCACCTACTCCTCTGACAGCACCTACTGCAGGCAGTACTCTCCTGGCAGTCCGGTCACTTGACCGCATTCATGCGCGCTCGTTTGGCGGCCGCCGGGGTCGGGTAGACTCTTGGCGGTCGAGGTTGCGGCCTGTCTCTTCGTGAGCACGATCTGCTCCTGCTCCCGGGAACGGGAGGAAGGGCATGGCAATCGATGTCAGGCGCGCACGGCGCGCGCTGGCGGCCGCCGGCGCTCGAGGCCCGGCACTGTTCGCCGCGGCGTGGCCCTTCGGTCGCGAACGGCGACTGAGGTCGTTGCTGAGGCGACGGCTGGCCGTGCTCGAGGCCAAGAACAGGGTCGTCGACCTCCTCTTCCGCATGCAGAAACCACTCGGCGAACTCCGCCTCTTCACTCTCGATACGGTTGAACGCGCCCTCGGAGATCCTGAGCGACGGAAGCTCATTGTCGGGATGAGCGTGAGCCGAGAGGTGATTGAGGAGGAGATCACCTCTCGCTCTGGTGCAGAGGTAGGGCTTGCCCTCGACCGCGCACTGTCGGAGTTGCTGGCCGAGGGCGTGCTGATGCGGGTGCCGGGAAAGATGGTGATGTCCCGGGAGGATGTCTTCCTGGCAGTCCAGCGTGGCGCCCGGCCGCACTACGACGTGTCGGAGCTGAGCCGCCTGGTTCATGAGGGCAGAGGCCACGGGTCAGAGTTGCGCAGCCGGGCCCGTCGGGAAGCGTCGACGACCAGTGGGCGAAGCTACCAGCTCTGAGCTGAGGAAGTAGGTCGCGCTTTCTGCGGAAAAGGCGGGACGAGGGCGCGCACTGCGCGTCCCGCCTTGCCTAGTCGCGGAGGCGATCGGAGTCTCAGGAGTCGGGGGGAAGACCGGCCGGGCTGAGGGCAGACTCTGTCTGCTCCCTCTCGTCCCGAACGAACACGAGGCGTCTCTCGCCGGGCCGCACATAGCCCTGACGTCGGGCGGCCGCCTCCTGTCCCAGTTGCGTCGCCAGTTCGGTCCTGTCCGCCTCCAGGGCGCTGCGCTGCGCGAGCAGAGCGGCCTTCTGCGTGTCCAGCCCGGCAAGGCGGTCGCACTGGTCGCAGATTGTCACCAGCGGCGGGGCGAGCTGCCACGCACCGACCGTCAGAACGAGGCCGGCCAGGGCCAAGACGACCTTCAGCTTCAGACGTCGACGACGGAGAGCGCTGTGGCACCCGGGCGGCATCGTCCCTCCTCAGAAACGGTGATGTCGTCCGACGACCTCTACCTTGATCAGATTCGTGAGGCCGGCCACGCCGGCCGGCACCCCGGCCGTCACGACAACCGTATCGCCATCCCGCACGAGGCGCTGTTCCCGCGCGCGGGCAATGGCGTTGACGATCAGCTCATCGGTGTTCCGCCCTCGCTTGGCGAGCAACGGCCGCACTCCCCAGGCGAGCGTCAGCCGTCTCTGCGTTGCCACATCCGGCGTGACTGCTACTATCGGGCATTCCGGTCTGTGCATGGCCACCATCAGAGCGGTGTGTCCCGTCGTCGTCGCCGTGATGATGGCGCGCGCGTGCAAGTCGTCCGCCAGGTTCACGGTGGCCTGGCTGATGCCGTCCGTGACGGTTTCGCAGGGCCACTGGCTCGACTCGGCCAGGCGCTCGGCGAAGTCGAAGGCCGCCTCGCCGCGCTCTGCGACCCGCGCCATGATCCTGACGGCCTCCACGGGGTAGTCACCGATCGCCGTCTCGCCCGACAGCATTACCGCGTCGGTGCCGTCGAGGACGGCGTTCGCGACATCGCTGACCTCCGCGCGCGTCGGTCGGGGGCGGTGGATCATGGACTCGAGCATCTGAGTGGCGGTGACAACAGGCTTGCCGGCTGCGTTGCAGCAGCGGATGATGGATTTCTGGAGCAGAGGCACCCGGTCGAGTGGAAGCTCGACGCCGAGGTCGCCCCGCGCCACCATGATCCCATCGGCGGCCTCCACTATCGCCTCCAGGTGGTCCACGGCCTGGTGTTGCTCGATCTTGGCCATCAGGGAGGGAGGGTCTTCGACGCCTCGCATCTGCCGCCGCAGGGGCCGCAGATCCTCGGCGTTTCTCACGAACGACATGGCGACCCAGTCGACTCTGTGCTCGAGCCCGAACTTCAGGTCGTCTGCGTCCTTCCTCGTGAAGGTCCTGATGGATAGCTCGACGTCCGGCAGGTGGACTCCCTGGTGAGACCGGAGCACTCCCCCCACGCGCACTCGGCAGCGCACTGCGCGATCAACTGGCTCGACGACGCGGAGCTCTATCTGTCCGTCGGCGAGCAGCACCCGGTTTCCAGGGGTCAGAGCCGCCAGTACTCGGGGGAAGGGAAACGGGATCCGCTCGGGATTGCCGGAGGGGGAGGCCGCAAGAACAGCCTCCTCGGACGCTTCGAGTGCGAGCGCCCCTCCCGGCAGCTCGCCGACTCTCAGCTTCGGGCCCGCCAGGTCCTGGAGGAGGCCGATCGCGCGCCCGAGCTTCCTCGCCAGCGATCTGATGTTGGAGATTGTCTTTGCGTGCTGTGCGTGGGTGCCGTGCGCGAAGTTGAGACGCGCCACGTCCATGCCGGCTTTGGCCAGACGCTCCAGCATCCTGGGCGACGCGCTGGCGGGCCCGATCGTGCACACGATCTTGGTCCGGCGATCCCTTGGAGAAGCTGGCTTCGGCGCTCGAGGCATGCGTTACCTGCAAAGAGTCGTGCGGCGGCCTGCGCCAACAGGCCGCCGCCTCTCACGCGAACTCCATTCCACGAGGCTGTCGTCTACCTCAGGTCAGCCCTCGTCCTCGTCGGCCTCAGCACCTTCCGAGGCTCCTCCCGGAGGTGACTCCTCGCCCGGGCTCGTTGCGCCGCCCCGCCGGCCACGCCGTCCGGTCCGGCTGGTGTCTGTGGACCCCTCCTGCGAACCGCCGCGCCGGGACCCCATCTGGGACGGCCCGCCGGGCATGCCCGGGCCGCCGGTCGGCTTCTCGCCTGCGGTGAGCTTCATCCAGGCGAAGGCCACCACCGCGACGACGACCAGGATCACGATTATGGCCACGACAGGTGAGACGTTGCGCTGCATAGCATCTTCCTTCCCGCCGGGCCCGACAAGGGACACCGGAGCCCGGCCGCTTGGTGAATCGGCGCTCGCCCGGCGCCACCTGCGGCCGCGGCCAGCCGCCGTGCCGCACTATACTACCACATGCGTCGCCGAGTTGCCACTCAGCCAGTTATCTTCGCTATCGGAGCAGGAGAGACCATCGGTTAGACAGGAGGCGAGGGCGCAGGGTTCCAGCGGATGGGGCGGAAAGCGAAGGCATTCTGTCTGCGGAAAGGCAAGTCGGCATGCGGGCCGCCGTATTCCCCGTGCCCGAGGAGTGCGAGATCGCCCAACGCGAGGCACCAGCTCCTGCAGAGCATGAGGCCCTCGTGCGGGTGCACGCCTGTGGCGTCTGTGGGACCGACGCCCATATCTACCGGGGCCGCTTCCCGGCTCGATTCCCACTCATCGCCGGACACGAGTTCGCGGGTGTCGTTGAGGAGGTCGGGTCGAACGTGTCCGTCCTGCAGCCGGGAGATCGAGTCGCCGTCGATCCGAACATCTACTGCGGCTCGTGTCGTCCCTGCCGGCGTGGGCTGACGCACTTGTGTAGGAACCTGTCGGCCGTCGGCGTGACGCGGGACGGGGGATTCGCCACCCACTGTGTCGTGCCGGCGCGCCAGTGTCACACGGTGACATCCGAGATGCCGTTCGAGGTCGCCGCGCTGGCCGAGCCAGTCGCCTGCTGCGTCCACGGAATCGACCGCGCGGGGATTGTCAGTGGTGATGTGGTCCTGCTGCTCGGGGCCGGCACCATCGGACTCGTTCTCCTCCAGCTCGCACGGCTGCAGGGAGCGGCCCTCACAGTTGTCTCCGAACTCGACCCCGGCAAGCGCGAACTGGCGAAGGGCCTGGGCGCGACGCGGGTGGTCGATCCCGCGGCCGAGGATCTCGAGCAGGCCGTGGAGGACATGAGTGACGGCTCCGGCCCCGATGTCGTGATCGAGTGCGTGGGCGCGGGCGCGACGGCACAGCAGGCCTGCGACCTCGCCGGCGAGGGAGGGCGGGTGCTTCTCTTCGGCGTGGCGCCCGAGGAGGCAGAGATCACGATCTCTCCCTATCGGGTCTACCGGAACGAGATCGCGATCACCGGGAGCTTCACGAACCCGTTCACCCAGAGCCGGGCACTGGCGCTGCTTGCCTCGGGTCGCCTCCAGATCGAAGGGCTGATCAGCCATCGGCTACCGCTGGACGAAGTGCCCCGGGGTATCGGCCTACTCGAATCCGGCGAGGCGACGAAAGTCGTCATCGAGACTCAGGAATGCGGATGACTTGAACTTCCCATCCTCCGTTCGCGTCTAACGCGCCGGTTGGCCCAGGCCTTGCGCCGAAGCTGTCTGCTGTGTGGCCGACCGCGGAGGGGAGATATGGCGATGACGCCCGAGGCCATGGAGGTCATAGTCCGGCTCTTCAAGGCATTCATCTTCGTGCCCATTATCGGCCTCGTCACGTGGTGGATCCTCTCAAACTGGCTCGTCGAGCAGACGCTGAACGCCGAAGAAGCATTGATCGGGCTGTTCTTCGTTGCCGTCGCTTTCGTCCTCGGGGTCGGCTCCATTATTGCTGGCGGCTGGGGCTTCCTGGGCATCCTGGCGTTGGTGTATGCCGGCCTCCTTGGCCTCCTCTCATGGCAGTACATCTACTGGCGTCGTCGCGAGCACGAGCACTGGTTGTCGGAGGTCGACAGGTACAGAGCCGCGATCGACCGCGATCCGCGGAATGCGGCCGCCTATTCCTTCCTGGGTGAGGCGTGTCTTCGGCTGAGTCGGTTCGAGGAGGCGCAGGCCGCGCTGGAGATCGCTCTCGAACTCGATCCCGAGTCGAAGCGAGACCACCGCCTGCTCAGGCAGGCGAAGGAGCGCAGGTCTCAGATTCCATGGCTGCGGTCAGACTGATCAGACCGTCACACGCGAGGGCGTCGAGGGCAGACGGACATGCAGATGCCGCATCCCCCGCGCTCGATCTTGGCCGCGCGGGAGCGCTCGCGGCACATCCTGTGGCATGCGTGCGCGTCGAATAGCGCCTCGCGCGGGCGACCCGCATGCCAGTGCTCGCCGGTGGCGGCGCCTGCGGGACACGCCTCGACACAGACCACGCAGTCCCCGCATCGGCTCTCGGTAATGGGCTCGCCCACGAGCAGGGGAGCGTCCGTCAATACGGATGCAAGGCGGATGGCTGGGCCGTACTGCTCTGTGACCAGCAGGGCCGTCTTGCCTATCCAGCCGAGTCCCGCTCGGGTCGCAGCTGTCTTGTGCTGGAAGGGCGCGACCAACCGGGCGCGGTCTGTCTCATCCGGCGGTGCCGGGTCCGTACAGGTCTCGAATCCCTCCTCCAACAGCATCTCTCCAATTCCCAGTGTGAGCTCGGCGAGCCGTCCCTTGAGTCGGAGCAACTCCTCCGCAAAGGCCCGGTTGGGCATGTCATCTGGATCGCGAAGCACGGCCGGCGAATAGGCGATGGCGATCGCCACGGCGCGAGGCAGCTCAGCGATCCCTTCGAGGTCGGCGAATCCCACCAACTGCGCGCCGCCTGCTCGGGCCGCCCTCTCGATTCTGGCAGTCAGCCTAGCTCGGTCGGACGTGCTCACTGGACCGCACAGGGAGGATTCGTCACAGGTCTGGCCCGCGGATGCCGCGCTCGGGCGCCGGAGCGCGCGGCCGGAAGATGATGCCGGGATGCAGGGCCCGGCGCTGGGTAACGAAGACTTGTATGCCAGGTTCTCGCTCGCCCAGCACAACAGCCTCTTGCTGTCGCACCAGCTGCACGGTTGACAGCATCTGGAGTTCGATCTGGAACAGGCTGTCCGGGCTAACCCACACAGCGTGGAAGAGATCGCGCGCTTCCTCGTCCGTCGTCTGCCTGGTCCACTGGGGCTCTCCCTCGGCGAGCGGTCGCCAGCCTTCGGCCTCGAGCAGGTTCTTGTAGAAGTAGTAGACGGACTTGGATGGATAGTCTTCGTTGAGGGTGAACCAGTACTTGCGGAAGCCCAGGTTCTCCGAGGTCTGTTCCTCGACGTCTTCGTAGCCGGGATAGTGGACAAGCAGAGGCTCGGTCGGTATCCGCCCGGGCTTGGCCGATCGCTGCAGCACGGTCAGGAGTAGCATCACCAGCGCCCACACCGCGGCCAGCACGGCCACCATACGCAGCAGTTCGCGGCGGTTAAATCCCATCACGCCGTGCCCTCTTGCCGCGGCGGCCGCGCTTTCCCAGCGAGGGTCCTCACGGCCGCCACCGCAAAGATCGCGCCCAGTGCAGTCAGGAAGGCCGCGCAGATCACATAGACGAGCTTCAGCGTGCTCGCGGACAGCAGTGCTCGCCCCGCGCCCAGGGCGATGGACACGGCCGTATACCAGAGCACGTCTGACGACACGTGGCCTGCGAAGTACGTGCCGGCTCCGATCCGGCCTCTCTGCACCGCCCAGGCCGTGTGCGCGGCGCCAATGGTGGCCCACCACAGCCACCAGTAGGGGTTGACCATGCTCATCAATGCGCCTAGCCAGACCAAGCCCAGCCAGCCGCCCGCGACACTGACGCCGCTGGCCGTCTGCAGCGCCGGCGTTACCGCCTCTGCCGGGATCAAGGCGGTCTCGTACCCGAGGTAGACGAGAACGCCGCCCCCGACCAAGCCGATCAGGCCTCTCGCGGTGGCGGAGCGAGCGAACTTGATGAGGCCGGTGATGAGGAGCACGATGGCGACCAGCTCGAGAAGACCATGTCCGATCATCATGATTGGCCCGGCGGCCCAGCCAACACGCACGGACTCTCTCACCACGACCACCAGCAGCGAGCCCGGGACAACCGCTCCCGAGAAGCCTGTCGCAAGCGCCACACCGAAGATCAGGGGGAGGCCTCGGTGAACTGGCAGGCGAGTGCCCTCAGTCGCTGACGCCGGGAGCTGAGCGGATGTCATTCCTGGATTGTCTCCAGATTGGCCCGCGGGACGCGGACCTCGTCGCCACTGTCAAGCCCCACCAGCGCGATGCGCACGGCCGACTCCGTCTCGATCTCTGTCAGCTCCGCCGGAAGGGCCGCCACGTGCCCGAGCGCGCCGAAGTGAGGGGCCCGTATCACTCGCACTCTGGAGCCTACCTGCAGGATCTGCTCAGGCTCGGCCACCTCCTCTTCTGCCCCCTGTCCCGTCACGATGACCTCGGGCCGGATGACGCCGGCGCGAATCTGCGTCGCGCCGTCGATGGACGCAAGCTGGCCCTCCAACGACCGCAGGAGATCCCATGTACGGCCCGCCATGGGGAGTTCGCCGAAGCCTTCGGTGAGGATCAGCGTCATTGGCACAGGTTCTTGCCCCGTTATCGCCACCCCTATGTCAAAGCCCACATAGTCTCTGAGTGCTTGGTCGCGAACCGCGGCTACCACCATGCCCACCGCACCGGCCTGGGCCGCCGCCCGTATGGCGCCGGAGTCGGCCCCGGCGCCTCCGACGATGACACCTCCCTCACAGTCCGTGATGTCGTCGCGATGAAGGATGTCATCGGGGCCTCCGGCCAGCACGCGGAGTCGGCCGCGTCGCTCGCCCCCGACCCCGAAGATGCCCTGCACCAAGGAGCCCTGCGCCTCGATGACAGCTCCCTCGCCCTCGATGACCTCGGCGACGCGGCCTGCAATGTGGGCGCGGACTTCGATGTGCCGGGGCACTTCGCGGATCCGGACGTGTCCCGACGCGACACTGACTTCCTCGAGCGTTCCCGAGATCGGTGCCCGTAGCTCAGACTTGAACAGCCCCCAGAGCCCCTTCGTCTGAGCGATGATCTCGCCGGCCTCTACCGTCTCGCCGAGATGCTTCAGCAGATGTGCTTCGAGTTCCTGTGGCTCCACATGGAGCATCTGGGCGGCCCTGACGGTGTGCAAGTTTCCGGGCATCTCGGCTCGCGCTATGACCTGCTCGGCCTCGACGGACTGCCCCTGCGCCACCAGCACCTCGCCGCGAAGCGGCAGACGGCGCTCCTGTCTGATAAGCGCACGCGCGGCGACGCGGAGGCCCGGCGTATACGCGACACCCATTACTGCGGCCCTCCCGGCGCCGCGCCCGCCGACGCCATCCACTCGGCGAGCTTCTTCCTGCGCTCGCTATCATCGTCCGGCAAGCGCAAGGGCCGGCCGCGCCCGTCGAGGATCACGCCGGCCGGGCCGCCTTCGACCTGGCCGGACCACATGCGCCCGCGTCCCGCGCCAACATCAATTCCCCGACCTGGGCTCAGCTCGGCCTGGGTCCTCTGACCAGGCAGCAGCGGAAGGCGCTGGAACTCCCCGGCGCGAAGCTGGCCCCGCTCATCACCGACCTGCCACTCGAGGACGACGCTCCCATCTCGGAAGCGTCCCGCCGGGGCTATCACCGTGCCCAGCGGCACGAGGCAGTCCCGCTCGAAGACGGCCATCGCCGCCTCCGGCAGGACCGAAGCCAGCACTCCGAGTTGTGGCATCATGAATATCGAGTCGACCGCCAGCCGGGTCACGCCCTGCGGCTCGAAGGCGTCGATGAGCATCAGGGCGGCCTGCTGTCGGCGCGGCGCATGGGACAGGATGCCGCCGCTCCCGATGATGAGCCCCAGCGACATCATGTCAACCAGTGTCTCGCCCGCGGACGCCTGCGTGAATAGATCCGCCATGGTCCGGGCCTGCGCTACCCCCTTGAGGCCCGAGGCCAGGGCTCCATGGTGTGCGAGCGCCAGACGAAGGGCCTCCCGCGCGACGGCCTGCTCAATCAGTAGGTCATCTCGCGTTTGAGGAATCGTCGTGGGGCGGATCATCTTGTTGCGGAGTCGATTCCGCAGTGCATCTTCATCGAGAGGCATGGCGAGCCATCGCCGAATCCCGTCGGCTCCGGCCTCGGCGAGCACGTTGCCCACGCTGTAGCTCATCCCGAGGTTCGCTGAGACGGTGCGGTTGAACTGCCCGCCGAAGACCGAGAAGATGTCGGTCGTGGCGCCGCCGATGTCCACGGCCAGCACATCTGTCTGTTCGGTCTGCGCTGCGAGCTGCACCATCTCCCCCACCGCCCGAGGCGTAGACATGACGGGTGAGCTCGTCCAGGTGAGCAGCTTGTCATAGCCGGGAGCCTGAGCCATCACGTGCTCCAGGAAGAGGCGATGGATGGCCTCGCGCGCCGGACCAAGGTTCTCCAGGTCGAGCTGAGGCCGCAGGTTCTCCTCGACGATCAAGTCCACGCGGTCTCCCAGCACCTCGCCGACCTGGGCGCGGGCGTCGCTGTTGCCCGCGTAGATGACCGGGAGCCTGAAGTCGCGGCCGAGGCGCGGGCGCGGGGCCGCGGCCACGAGAAGCTCTGCCGTGTCGAGGAGATGCTGTACCGTTCCGCCCTCGGTGCCGCCAGACATGAGGATCATGTCGGGTCGGATCGAGCGGATTCGGCCGACGCGCTCGTGATCCTCTCGGCCGTCGTCCACCGCGATGACGTCGATCACGATGGCGCCGGCCCCGAGCGCGGCCCGTTGAGCGGACTCGGCCGTCATGGTCTTCACGACCCCCGTCACCAGCATCTGGAGACCACCACCGGCGCTCGACGTCGACAGGTAGAGGTCTGCGCCCGCCTCCCCGGCGACAGGAGTGCGGAGGCGGGACTCCCCGATGAAGCGCTGGCCGGTGAGCTCCTCCAGCTCGCCCACCGCGTTCAGCACGCCCACTGTGACGTCGTCGAAGGGGGCCTCGACCGTCGTAGGGGCCTCGCCACGGCCCTGCAGGCGATACTCGCCGTTCCGCCGCTCGATGAGGATCGCTTTCGTGGTCGTCGAGCCGCAGTCAGTTGCTACGATTTGCGATGCGTCTGGCATGTCCCGTTGCTGCCAAGTGGCCGTTCCGCTCCCAGCGCCTGCGTGTACTCAAGCCGTCGCAAAGCCTGAGAGACCGGCACCGAGGAGCCGCGCATGCGGTCCCGGTGGCCGCGGACGGCGCCGCGAATCATAGCATGGGGGATTCTGACGGGTCAATTGACGAGTGTTCCCGCTGCAGCGATGAGGCTGGGAGCTCACATCGGCGGGCACGCGGCTGGTGCCGCGTTGCAGCAAGGCCGCCTGGTGTGGAAGAAGACGAAGGATGGATTGGTGCTCTTGAGTAGTGTGATGCTCGAACACAACGAATGCCCGCGGTGCGGCGCACCGAACCTCGACAGCGAAGTCTGCTGCTTCGCCTGCGGAGCGCGCCTGAAGGCCCTTCCGAAGCGATATGGGCCGCGCCCCGCGGGCCCAGCGCCGTGGCCGCTGTGGGTGGGCCTGCTCATTGCGTTGGCCCTCTTCGGTCTCGTGGCCTACTATGCCGTGAGCTGGCTGGCGGGCTATCGGGATCGGGCGGCGCTGCCTCCCTGGTATCTGCTGGCGGGGGGATTCGCGCTCGTCGTGGCCGGCCAGGTGGCCTTCTGGGAGGCGCGCCGACGGGACGCGCGCAGCTGGCGGCTCCGGCGGGCCCCTGAGCTGCCGCTCTCCCGGGCGCACACCGGCGATGCCGTCTGGGCCAGGGGGAAGGTGGTGTGCGATACTCCGGTCGTTCCGGCCTACTTCCCTCAAGAGTGTGCGTACTACCACTACGTGCTGCGGGAGCGCGAACAGGGCGAGGCCGGATGGCGAGTGAGCGACCGGCAAACGAAGGCCGTCGACTTCCGTCTGATGGACGGCGACGAGGCTGTCTACGTGCCTTCTGGCTGCGTGCGCTTCGACGCGCCCGTCTACGTTGAAACGTACGTCGATCCTGGCGCGACCATGCAGGTGAAGCTGTGGGCCATTCCCGTCGGCCTCCGGGTGAGCCTGTGCGGCCGCATCGCCGGCCAGACGTCACGGCCCCGAGTAGATGCGCTCGGCGATGACCTGCTCGGCGTCGTCACATGGCGGTCGCCGCCCGACTACGTGCGGGTGGTCGCGCGTCGAGCGCGCCTGGCCCTGCTGGCCGGCTGGGCGCTGACCGTCGGCGGAGTGCTGTCCGCCATCGCCGGAATCATCAGTGGCTCGTGACAGCGGAGGGCGCCGCACGTAGACTCGCTCCCCCGGCTCGGAGCGGGGCCCCTGAGGGAGGTCCGAGGCCGCACCGGGGACCCACTGGAGACAGACAGAAGCCCCGACTCGCGCCGGGGCTCCCACTACGCGAACTGCCAGAACCTACTTGCTCGGAGACTTCCCTTTGCTCACGCCGGGCAGATGCGCGGCGACGAGGGCCTCCATCTCGTCATCGGACATTGAGGTCGTCCGCCCCGCATCGTACTCCGTCTGGATTGCCTCCACGATCTTGGCGACTCCCGGATCTGACTTCTGGATGATGTGGTTCGCCGTGAGGCCGTAGTAGGCGTTGACCCAGTGGGCGACGCCCGCGTTGCCCGAGGTACTGCCTATGGCAACGGCCACGGGCCTGTTCAGCAGAGCGTCCGTGTCGAAGATGTTGTAGATCTCCTCATCCTTCAGCAGGCCGTCGGCATGGATGCCTGCGCGCGTGACATTGAAGTCCCTCCCGACGAAGGGCTGATTGCGAGGAATCTCGTAGCCGATTTCTTTCTCGAAATACTCGGCGATCTCGGTGATGACTTGTGACTGCATGCCGTTGTCATCGCCCCGGATGCCCATGTACTCGAAGACGAGGGCCTCGATCGGCGTGTTGCCTGTTCGCTCACCGATGCCCAGCAGTGTTCCATTGGCGGCCGCGCATCCGTACAGCCACGCGGTGGATGCGTTGCTCACCGCGCGGTAGAAGTCGTTGTGCCCGTGCCATTCGAGCCACGCGCTCGGCACGCCCGCGTGATGGGTGAGACCGTAGCAGATGCCCTTCACGCTGCGGGGCATGGCCACACCTGGGAAGGCGATGCCATAGCCCATCGTGTCGCACGCGCGCACCTTCACCGGCATATCGGCTTCCTTCGCGAGGCGCATCAGTTCCTGAACGAATGGCACGACGAACCCGTAGAAATCCGCCCGCGTGATGTCCTCAAGGTGACAGCGAGGCACGACGCCGGCATCCAGGGCGGCGCGGACGATGCCCAGGTACATATCCATCGCCTCGCGGCGGGTCTTCTTGAGCTTGAGGAAGATATGGTAGTCCGAGACCGACGTGAGGATCCCCGTCTCCCGCAGGCCCATCTGCCGGACCAGCTTGAAGTCCTCCTTACGCGCGCGAATCCAGCCCGTTATCTCCGGGTAACGGAAGCCCTGTTCCAGGCAGGCGGCGACCGCCTTCTTGTGCGCGTCGGAGTACAGGAAGAACTCGCACAGACGGATCATGCCGTTGGGCCCGCCCAGCCGGTGAAGCATGGTGTAGAGATCCACTATCTGCTTGACGGTGAACGGCGGCCGCGCTTGCTGCCCGTCGCGGAAGGTCGTATCCGTGATCCAAATCTCATCGGGAGGATCCATTGGCACCAGCCGATGGTTGAACGAGACCATCGGGGGCTGATGGTAGGAGAACAGGTCCCGGAACAGATTCGGTTCGGGGATGTCCTGAAGCTCGTAGTGATATGTCTCCTGCT
>JALGXV010000148.1 GCA_029821885.1 Candidatus Hebobacteria bacterium | reverse complement strand
CGAGTATGAGCTGAAAGGCCACGACCTCATTGCGCGCGGCGAACAGGCGCACGGTGGCGCCGTCCCAGACGGAGTTGTCCCCGTCGCCCCCCTCCAATGGATGGTCAGTATGGTCTCTGAATATCTTCTCCCCATCGTCAACGGCCCACACCGACGCGAGGTCAGCGCCGGCCCCCGGGCACAGGCCCAGCAACAGCCCCAGGGCCAGGATGACCCGCATTGAGCAGACGGGCTGAGATGATCTGGTCGAACTCACTTGGGATCCCCTCGTTCTCGTGTTCTGACGTCGCTGTAGGTAATATGCCGCATGTGAGTGGGAGACTCGACTGACAATCCTCAAGCCAAGCCTCAGGCCGGAAGGCGACCCACCACCTCGTTCACGAACTCGAATGCCTTCCTTGCCTCGGCGTCGATCTCGGCCAGGCTGTCGCCGCCGACGCACTCGACCCAGCACGGTCCCGAGAAACCGGTCTCGCTCAGGAGGGAGAAGATACGGTCGAAGTCGACGAGGCCGGTGCCCGGAGTGATCATCACCTCGCCGTGTTTGCCGCCGGTCTCATCCTTTATGCACATGGCTACCACCTGCTTGACCACCTTGGGCAGATCGTCTTCGGCCTTGTGCCCCGTGTAGTAGTATATGTTCCCTGGATCGTAGCAGATCCCGAATGCAGGATGCGATAGCCTCGAAGCTGCGCGCAGCAGGTCCTCCGCCAAAGCGCTCAGGCCGCCATGGGGCTTGAGCACGAGCGTGATGCCTCTCTCGGCAGCAGCGTCGAGACAGCCCCTGGCAGCATCGAACCACGCTTCGTACCGGCTGGCGTCTTCGGCGCCGAGGAGCACGATGTAGTCAATCCCGAGATCCCTGCACCAGTCGAGCTGTCGGCGGAACTTCGCCGCCGCCTCGGGGCCGGGGAGGGACAGGTCCGGGTTGCCGAAGGTGACCTGTGCGCGCAGCGCATACTCACTCACCAGCCCGGCGACCTGCGCATTCCTCTCTTCACTCCATTCGTCGGAGAACAGAGGTGTGTCCGCGGTCGATGTCAGTCCGACGTTCTTGTAGCCGGCCGCGGCGACGCCGGCCAGCGCTTCCGCGAGAGTGTAGGCTCCCCAGGGCCGAGTGAAGCAGCCGAGTTCGATTCTCATGGTCAGAGCTCCAGCGAGATTCACGTGCCCCGGCCGGCGGCCGACCGCAGGCACCGCGCAGGCCAAGGGGGCGGATACGCCCGCCTCGGCCGTTGCGCATGATCAACAGGCTGATTCCGCCCGGGAGTGGGCACACCTGCCGCGGTATCGCCCTGAGCCAGGCCAGCGGCGCGAGCCTACGGGATGGCCCTGTAGCGCCCTCGAGACGCGTCGGAGGAAGCCCGCGCAGGAGTCGCCTGGGCGCCGGCGAAGCTCTCCGAGCAGGCGCATGGGTCAGGCAGGTCACGCATGTCCGGGTCCGCTGACGAGCGAATCCCCGATCTCCGCGATCACGTGCTGACGCAGGTCTTGCCGTTCTGGGAGCGCCACAGCATTGACCGCGACCACGGCGGATTCACCACTCACCTGGCGAGAGACGGCAGGATCACAGACTCGTCCGCTAAGTTCCTCGTCATGCAGACGCGGATGATCTACAGCTTCGCCGCCGGCTTCGACTCGGGAGGATCTGCGGAGTGGCTGAAGCTCGCCGGCCAGGGCGTGGACTTCCTCCTGCGGCACTTCCGAGACCCGGTGCACGACGGCTGGTACTGGTCCACGGCTCGCGACGGCAGGCCGAGGCAGATCACCAAGCGGACCTATGGTCATGCCTTCTCCGCCCTCGCCCTCGCTGAGTACGCCCGGGTGACCGGAGAGAGGCGCCCCCTTGCTGCCGCCGTCCACACCTGGAGCCTTATCTCCAATTTCCTGTGGGATGTAGAGAACGAAGGTGTGATAGAGGCCTGCGACCGTGCCTGGTGGACAACTGACAAGAGCCATAGGATGGGGACGCATTTGCATGTTCTCGAGGCCCTGCTCGCCCTCGGCCAGGCGGCCCGTGACAATCGCTTCCTGCCGCTTATTCGCTCTATCTGCGACCTGTTGGTCACCCGCATGGTCGAGGCGCACCACCAGTGCGGTCTGGAGTACTTCTCGCCCGACTGGCAACACGACCCCAGACGTAGCAGGAATCTTGTCGACTACGGACACAACCTCGAGGCGGCGTGGCTCCTGCTCCGCGTCCACCGGCAGGAAGACGTCCCCGCCTACCGCGACACGGCCCGGCAGTTTCTGGACTACTGCCTCCGCTTCGGACTCGACCGCGTCCACGGAGGCGTGTTCTCTCACGGCCCACTGGGCCGGGAGGCGACCGTCCGCGAGAAGATTTGGTGGGTCCAATGCGAGGCGATGGTGGCCTTTCTGCTCGGCTATCTGGTCTTCGGCGAACGCGAGTATTGGCAGGCGTTTCAGCAGGTCGCAAGCTTCTGCATGACCCACCTTCACGATCCGGACCATGGCGAGTGGTTCCCGTCGGCCGAGGAAGACGGCACCCCGCGACGGACAGATAAAGGGTCGGGGTGGAAGGCTGCCTACCACGTGACGCAGGCCTGCTGCTACGCTCAGCAGTATCTGTCGGAGGTCGAGCGATCTGGCTGAGTTAGCTTGTAGGGTACCCCGGCGTGTGGCGGGCAGTCGGAGTACATATACCTCTCCTATGACTACATCCGGACCTCGGCGAAGTACGGGTATGTCATCAACGAGGTCGAGTCCCTCCCGATCACGGTCCTGCAGCCGCGGCTGCACGTGGAGCCCATGGTTCGTCCGAGGCAGCAGGCGTCAAAGCGAGCGCCGAGGCGTGACGCGAATCAGGCGGCCCCGATATCGGGGCCGCCCCTCTCTACCATACCTGCTAGGGGCCCGTCCTACCAGTCGTTCCTGCCAGGGCGCGGTACTCGTTCCGCCTCCCGTCTGTCACCCTCCCGCCGTCGGAACAGGTGGCTCGGCGCCCGCTCCCGCTTCACCTCACCATCGTCGTAGGCGGCCAGCACCCAGTGGCGCTCCGCGGCCTCCTCATCATCGTGGTGCCTGCACACGAGCAACAGGCCCGCCTTCCGCGACGCGCCGCCTTCCGCGGGCGCTCTCCCCGCTGGCGAGGCCGCCCTGCGACTTCCGGGTGGCGGTGACAGCGGCAATTCACGAGCGAGATAGACATAGCTACCCTTGTAGTCAGGCGCAATCGATTCAGCCGGTCGGCTCTCGGCCACGTATCCGGCGACGGGGTCACGCGGACACAGGAATACGCTGGCGTTCCCCACGTAAGGCAGCAGGGCTTGCTGCCAAGTGACCCTCTCGCTCAGCTCGCCTTCATCATCGCGAACCTCATAGCGACCCACGGGGTAGTCGCCGTATTCCTCATGGTACATCGCGAGAGCGCTGGCGAGCTGCCGCAGATGGCTGGTGCAGGTGGCCCGCTGGGCCGCGCCGCGAGCAGTCCAGACCGCGACCAGGAGCAGCGCTACGAGCAGGCCGACCAGCGCTGCCGTCACCAGCGCCGCGGCAAGCGTCAGCGCCCGCTGGCCTTTGCGACTGGCCTCCAGGAGTGTTCGCTTCGCGGTGGGCGCCATCATCATCATGCTGGTCATTCTCAGAGAAAGCACGGCATCCTGCCTAGACAGGCAGACGTGAACGCCCGCTGGGCCGCGCTCTCTCCGCCCAATTAGACGCTTAGAAGCGCCCGGAAGTTCGCGGCTGCCTCAACATGCGCTGTTCCGGGGCCGCGTCACCTTGACACCCGCACCGTGGCCTTGCTAGAATGCCAGTTGTTTCGCCCAGCAGGAGCCAAGCTTATGCCATTGGACACACAGAAGCTCCGTGAGCTCTCAACGAATCTTGAGAAGTTCCTTGAGTTCGAGCGTGAGATCGAACTAAGCGTTCGGCAGGAGGACGAGGAGCGCCGACGCGATATCGAGGAGCAGAAGCGGGCACAGGAGAAGAAGGCGCGCCGGAAGCGGCTCAAGAGGATGCGTCAGGCTCAGAGCCAGTAGTCGCTTCCCGCAGCCAACCCAGCCCTGAGGCCGGCGGAAGAGCTCCACTCGACGGTGGGGCTCTTTTCACAACCGCATCCATGGACCGAGAAGCTTTCGAGCATGTAGAGGCCCTCGTGCGCCTCTTCCGCACGCACAGGCTGCAGGAGCTGGCCGTCGAGGACGGCCATTTCAAGCTCCGGCTCCGGCGCGCCGCTGCGGGCGGCGGCCGTCCGGCCGTTGGCGCGGCGAAACGCCAGCGACCCCCTCCAGCCCCGGTGCGACGGGACAGGAGGGCTCGGGACAGGAGGGCTCGCACAGTGGCCGTCCGCTCTCCGCTCATCGGAGTCTTCTACGAGGCGCCGGCCCCCGACGCGGTGCCGTTCGTGGAGGTCGGCGACGTGGTCGCCGAAGGCCAGACGGTGTGTATAATTGAGGCGATGAAGGTCTTCAACGAGATAAAGGCGGAGTGGCGAGGTAGGGTGGTGGCCATTCCAGCCGAGAACGGAGCACTGGTTCAGGCCGGTGACCCGCTCGTCGTGCTCGCGTTCCTCAGCGCCGAAGCACCGGGGGCAGCGTGATGGCGGAGCAACCGATATTCGTCGGGATAATCGGATACGGGAAGATCGGGAGCGGCACCCATAAGACTCTCCTGGACAACCAGGAGAGCGTAGACCGGAAAGTCGGCCGGCCGGTGCGCGTCAAGAAGCTGGTGGACATAGACTGGAGTTCGCCCAGGCCGGTCGCGATAGACATACCGCCGGCGATGAAGACTGCGAACGCCGACGAGGTGCTCGAGGATCCCGACATCGCCATCGTGGTCGAGTGCATCGGCGGAACAGATCCGGCGCTCGACTACGTTCTGAGGGCCCTGCGCGCGGGGAAGAGCCTCGTCACATCCAACAAAGAGCTCATCGCCCGCCACGGGAAGGAGCTGTTCGATACAGCAGCCCAGCACAACGTGGATCTCATGTTTGAGGGCAGCGTCGGCGGCGGAATCCCCATCCTCCGTCCGCTCAAGAGCTGTCTCGCCGGCAATCGCATCACTCGCATCGTGGGGATCGTCAACGGCACAACCAACTTCATCCTGACGCAGATGTCGCAGCAGCACGTCGAGTTCCAGGAGGCCCTGGCCGAGGCGACGCGGCTCGGGTACGCAGAGCTAGACCCAGCCAATGATGTAGAAGGCTTCGACGCGACCTTCAAGCTTGCCATCCTCACCTCTATCGCCTTCGAGACCCGCGTTCAGGTTGATAGGATATACCGCGAGGGCATCACCAAGTTGGGCGCGAGAGACATGGAGTACGCCAGCCAGCTCGGCTACACCATCAAGCTGCTGGCCATCGGCACAGAGATCGACGGGGCACTGGAGCTTCGAGTTCACCCCACGCTGCTTCCCGACGAGCATCCTTTGGCCACGGTCAGCGGACCCTTCAACGCCATCTTCGTCCGCGGGAGCTCCGTCGGCGAGGTGATGTTCTATGGCCAGGGCGCGGGGACGATGCCGACCGGCTCGGCCGTAGTGGGGGACATCATCGACGTCGCCCGCAACATCCGCTCGGGCGCGACCGGGCGTGTGGCATGTACGTGCTTCGAAGGGAAGCGCATCCTGCCGATAGAGGATCTGGAAACGCGCTACTACCTGCGGCTCCAGGTCGCCGACAGGCCCGGCGTGCTCGCAGCCGTCGCGAAGGTGTTCGGAGAGGAGGGCGTGAGCCTTGCCTCCGTCCTCCAGATGGATGCATCGGGCGAGAGCGCGGAGATTGTGTGGCTGACGCACACGACCAAAGAGCGTCAGATGCAGCAATCGCTGCAGCGCATATCGGATCTTCCCGAGGTGCACGAGATCAGCGGCTGCATCCGTGCGGAGGCCGCCGAATGAGCGTTGGGCGATGACCTCGAGACTCCGGTGGCCGGGCGTGATCGAAGCCTACCGCGAGTTCATGCCCGTCACCGGCCAAACACCCGTCATCACGCTGCGGGAGGGCGACACGCCGCTGCTGGCCGCGCCTGCTCTTCAGGAGCGCATCGGGCTGCCCGTTCCTCTCTATCTGAAGTACGAGGGCGCGAACCCGACAGGGTCCTTCAAAGACCGCGGCATGACGGTGGCCGTCTCCAAGGCCCTCGAAGAGCGGCAGCAGGCGGTCATGTGTGCCTCCACCGGCAACACGGCGGCCTCGGCAGCGGCCTACGCGGCGCGCGCCGGCATCGACTGCATCGTCGTGCTGCCAATCAGGCACATAGCGATGGGAAAGCTCGCGCAGTCGGTGATGCACGGCGCCAAGGTGGTCGCAATCGAAGGGAACTTCGACGACGCCTTCCGCATCGTCGTTGAGATCACAGGCAGGTACCCAGTGCGGCTCGTCAACTCCATCAACCCCCACCGCATCGAGGGCCAAAAGAGCGGCGCCTTCGAGATCTGCGACCGGCTCGGATACGCGCCCAGCTACCACGCGATCCCGGTGGGCAATGCGGGCAACATCACCGCCTACTGGAAGGGCTACAAGGAGTACCGCGAGGCCGGTCGAGGCCGCCGCCTGCCGAAGATGCTCGGCTTCCAGGCCGAGGGCGCGGCCCCGATAGTGCGGGGCGAGCCGGTTGCGGATCCGCGGACGATAGCCACCGCCATAAAGATCGGGAATCCCGCGAGCTGGAAGGGCGCGGTCGCGGCACGTGACGAGTCAGGAGGCCTCATCGAGACCGTGACCGACGAGGAGATCATCGAGGCCTACAAGATGCTGGCCAGCATTGAGGGCCTCTTCGTCGAGCCCGCCTCGGCCGCGTCGGTTGCAGGTGTGGCCAAGCTCGGCCGGGAGGGCTACTTCGTCCGCGAGCTTCAGGCCGGTGTCCCCGAGGACGCATGCGTCGTATGCATCCTCACCGGCCATGGCCTGAAGGACCCCGACTGCGCCATCCAGGCGGCCGAGGAGTCGGTGAGCGTAGAGGCGGACGCCGAGGCCGTGGTCGAGCTGTTGGGCCTCACGGAGCCAGTTGCCTCGCATACATAGCCTCCGGGGCGCGCCGATCTGCCCTTTCTCCCGCCCACCCCGGCGCCGTCCATACGCGAGTTCGCCCCACGAATGCCGTATGAGCGCGGAAGGAACTGCCCTTCGCTTGAGCGTACCAGAGCAAAGGTATGACACAGCCACTGCTCGAGACGAATCTGCCGGGCGTCCCCCTGCTGGCGCGGGGCAAGGTCCGCGATATCTACGACCTCGGGAGCCAGCTCCTGATCGTGGCCACCGACCGCATCTCGGCCTTCGATGTCGTCATGCCGAACGGCATTCCCGACAAAGGCCGCGTGCTCACTCAGATGTCGCTGTTCTGGTTTGAGTTCACGGAGGACATCGCCGAGAACCATCTTGCGACGGCGGACGCAACAGAATACCCCGCTGGCATAGGCAAGTACTTGGAGGTTCTGGCTGGCCGCAGTATGCTCGTACGGCGCGCCGAGGTCGTCCCCATCGAGTGCGTTGTCCGGGGCTACCTCGCAGGGTCAGGCTGGAGGGAGTATCAGGAGCGCGGCAGC
>JALGXV010000433.1 GCA_029821885.1 Candidatus Hebobacteria bacterium | reverse complement strand
GATGCGCGGTCTGACATCTTCTCCCTTGGGGCGACCTTCTATGAGATGCTGACTGGTGTGCGTCCCTTCCAGGCCGAGGAGCCGGCCGCGGTGATGAACCAGATCCTGACGAAGGATCCGCCGCCGATTGCGGGTGTGCCGGCCGGCATATCTGAGGCAGTTGAGAGGTGTCTGCGCAGGGACCCTGGCGAACGATACCAGAGCACGCGAGAGATGATCGCGTCTCTGAGCGCCGCTGTGCCGGAGGCCGCCCCCACCGCGATCACTGCGGAGCCGACACCAGAACCGGAGGCGGCCCGCGCTCGCGCCAGCCGGCTGCCGAGCATGCTAAGGCGTTGGCGCATGCTGGCAGCCATCGTACTGGCACTCGCCGTCGGGGCGCTGTTCCTGTTTCGACCCGAGACCCCACCCGCCGGGGAGACCACAGTGGTGCCCAGGTTCCCGCCGAGTCTGACGCCGCGTGATCGCGGCCTGGTCGCGACCTACCTGTACGGCGGCATGGAGCACGTAGGAGGGATCGCGGTAAAGCCGGACGGAACTGTTCTCGTTGCGGTCGGGGCCGGTGACGAAGTCCCTCCCGGAGTGTACGTCGCTCGGCCGGGCGATGACTGGGATCCATCGGACGCTTACACGCCACCCGGCCCGCCCTTTGTCTCCCCCGGTGGCATCGCCGTGCATCCGGATGGGAGGGTCGTGGTGGCCGACCCCGAAGCCTCCACAGTCTGGGTGATCCCCCGGTCGGGCGCTCGCGCAGAGCCGCTCACGACGGAAGTGCCCAGCCCCTGTGATGTCGTCGTCGCGGCGCAGGAGTTCGACGGCCCGAACGTGGATCCAGGCGACTTCTTGGTCTGCGCCGGCAGCTCTGCTGGCCCTGACGCCTTTGGGCTATACTCAGTCGACGCGGTGACAGGCGCCGTTCACCACCAGAGCGGGCCCCCCGAACTTCAGAACGGGCTCGTCTGGGCGGACTTCGGGCCCGATGGCACGCTCTACGCGGTCGAAGACGACAGAATCACGCGGGACGGCTTCACCATCGTGACGATATCTCCCGACGGCGGGGCCACCCCGTTCTTGCCCAATGGCCCGTTGCCCGGCAATCAGCAGCCCATGGCAGGACCTGTCGCCGTCCACCCGACGACAGGTGACTACCTCGCCGCCTACCGCTCGACTATCTACCGGCTTCCCGCTGGTTGGCGGCCTGGCGATGGGGTCGAAGTGTACGCCGACCAAGGCCTGGAGATCACCGCTCTCGAGTTCAGCTCCGATGGCTCCTCTCTGCTAGTCAGCGATGCCGGAGACCATGTGTTGTCGAAGATCGCGTCCTGTCCCATCGAGGGTAAGCTGCTGATCACGGTCTTTCGCGACCCCACGGTCGCGCCGGAGCGCACGGCATTCAGCTACTTCCTGGAGGGGACCTCGGATAACACCGTAGAGCTCCCGGTGCACGGCCACGATCTCTCGCCACTCGCCGACGAAGTGGCGTATGGCCTGTGGGAGCGGGCGCCTGTCTCGCCGGGAGAGATGTCTCTTGAAGACAAGCCCTGGCTCAATCGCATGGACATCTGTAAGACCGATCTGAGCGGCCCGGATGAGGTCAACCTGACCAGGTCGGCCGGCCTGGGCGGGATCAACTGCCGTCCTCTGTGGTCACCTGACGGGCGCCGGATAGCCTTCCTCCATTGTGATCCCATCAAGGGCACCAACCCGTGTGACACCGGCTTCGACATATGGGTGATGAGGGCCGACGGCACAGAACCGGTCCGGGTCGCAAGCGCGGGATGGATCGACAGGAGCTGGGAGGCTTCTCGGGCAACCTGTCGCCAGATGGGTCAAAGATCGTGGGAATGCTGGTCGAGCCGGGCATCTCAGACGGGGAGCCCGGCGTATGGCGCCAGCTCTGCGTCGCCAACTCCGACGGCAGCGGCCAACAGACTCTGATCGAACACTTCGTGAAGGACTCTGATGTCTTCGAGCACCTACGACTCCTGGGAGAACCTGACCCGGAGGACCCGCGCTGGGTGAGCCATGTCCGAATGTGGACCGGCTCGATGCACCCGAAGTGGTCGCCCAAGGGCGACCGCGTGGCCTTCCAGGACGTGCTGCCCACCTTCGATCCACAGGGAGCCCACTTCATGTATCAACAGGACATCTGGATCTACGAGCTTGCCACAGGGATCCTGACCAGACTCATGCACGATCCGGCCGTGTCCCCGAGGGAGATAAGCTGGCGTGGCCCCAACACGTATCCTGAGAATCCTCAAGTCAGGGTTGGCAGCACCACTGTCATGTTCTCGGACGTCACCGGCGAGGGCCTGACGACAGTCATCCGCGACGACGACCGGCCCGCAGAGCCTGGCGGCTATCGGTTCGGCGACTACTACTACGACATCAGGACAACGGCGCAGTACAAGGGACCGGTGACAATAGGCATGAAGTACGCCGACGAGGACGTGGCCGACGGCAATGAGGAAGCGCTGGCAATCCTGCGCTACGATGAGGCCAGGGGTGAGTGGGAAGGCATAACCACCCGCCGCGACCCCAAGAAGAACATCGTATATGGGGAGGTGGATTCTCTATAGGCAGGATGTCCGAGCCGTGTGCGTGTGTCGGTGCCCCGTAGGATCGTCGGAACTCCCCAGCGGTTTACCGAAGTGGCCGCCTCTGCTATACTCCCCGCCAGAATCTGTCTCTGAGGAGTGGTTTCGATGAAGAAGGCGTTGATGGTTTGGGGCGGGTGGGACGG
>JALGXV010000432.1 GCA_029821885.1 Candidatus Hebobacteria bacterium | reverse complement strand
GATGGTGTTCCAGTCCACCTTCCCAGTGACGTTGGGGATTCTGTTGACAGATTGGCACTTCCGCAGCCTGGCGACAGGCGACTACGCGCTGCTGTCGGCGGGGATCGGTTTGTTCAGCGCGCTGCTCGTACTGGGCACGGTGCGCCTGGGCCGGAAGGGGACGATGGCGCCTTGGGTGCTGGCGGTCGGCCTCGTCTGGTGGCTGGCGTTCGTCGGGCACGTCGTGGCGGCGCAGATACTCTAGGCGACGAGGGGCACAGTGCTACTCGACGCGGCGGTCCTCACGATTGTCATAGGAGTGATTGCTGGCGGCCGGCTCGGCCGGCTCAAGGACCTGGACCCGGGCATCCACCTCGCCTCCTTCGTGCTGCTGCTGGTCGGCCTGTGGCTCAACCGGCACCTGCCCGGCGTGCGGCTGGTGGGGCTGGGGGCGTTCCTGAACTTCCTGGTCATCGCGGCCAACGGCGGATCGATGCCCGTAGACCGCGGCCTGGCCGAGCGGGCGGGCAGCGACCGGCTGGTCGAGCTGCTCGACTCACCTGACTACACCATGCACGAGCCGGCGACCGAAGCCACCCGCCTGCGGCCGCTGGCCGATGTGCTGCCCCTGCCGATGGTGCCCCGGCCGGGCTTCTTCAGCCCCGGGAGCGTCGGCGACATTCTCGTGACGGTCGGAGCCTGCTGGCTGATCCTACACGGCCTGGGTGCTTTCGGCCTCCGCTGCAAGGGCCAGCGCGCGGCCGTCGAAGATGGGTGACGTGAAGCGCACCTACGCCGAACATGTCAAGGCGAAGGACGCAACCTGCCTCGGCCAGTGGTGTCTGTTCTCGGGGCCCGAGCAGCATCTCAAGCGAGAGGCGCTGGCGGCGCTCCGGCAGGAAGCGCGGGAGGCCGGCGGGGGCGAAGAGCCCACGTGGGAGGTGCTCGACGGCGCCTCGGCCAGCGCTTCCGACGTGCTGAACCGCAGCCAGACCGGCGCCCTCTTCGGCGGCGCCCGCGTGGTCGTCATCCGGGAGGCGGAGCGGATGGCGCCGCGGGAGCAGGACTCGGTGAGCAAGGCCGTCGGCCCGTTGCCCGCGGGCGTGAGCGTCGTGCTGGTCACGGGCGAGGCCGGAGATCGCGGGCGGCAAAGGGCGGTCCGCGCCGCGCTCCAGCGCGCCATCGCCAAGCAGGGCCTCGTGATCGATTTCCGCTCCCTGAGCGTGCGCGACGCGGCGAGTTGGGCGGCTCGCCGGGCCAAGGAGTTGGGCAACAAGCTCGAGCCCGCGGCGGCGCGGAAGCTCGTCGAGCAGAAGGTCGGCGTAGGACTGGGCGAGCTCGAGGGCGAGATCCAGAAGCTCGGGCTGTTCGTCGGGGACGATGGTGTCATCACGAGCGCGCATGTGGATGAAGTCAGTCCCCGCCTGGTGGAGGAGGACATCTTCCGGCTGCTCGACGCGGTGGGGCGCCGCGAGGCCGGCCGCGCGGTGGGTATCCTGCGGGGATTGCTCGGGGACCGCCGGGAGGAGCCGGGCCGGGTCCTCGGCATGCTCGGCCAGACGATACGGCTTATCTGGCAGACGAAGCTGCTGGTCGAGAGCGGCTGGCGCCCCGGGAAGGACGTGGACGAGGAGACGGCTGCGCTCCTGCCACAGGATGAGCGGAAGAACGCGCTGGCCCAGTTCCAGCGTCGGCCTTGGCTGGCGCGGCGGACCCTAGGGCAGGCGAGCCAGTTGACATGGGAGCAGTTGGGCAAGGCGATTCAGGCCCTCCACGGGTGCGACCTCGCCATCAAGAGGATACGCGGCAAGCTGACGGACCCGGCGGGAGCGCTCGAGCTGCTGGTGATTCAGCTGTGCACCGACGTCGACCTCTCGGTGTGGGAGAGCCGGTCGGGCGAGCGAGTTCTCGGGTAGGCGGCGAGAGGGAGCGCGAGGTCATGACGCGGGAGGGCGCCGGGCTTAGCAGACGGGCATTCCTCAGGGTGGCGGCCGCGGGAGCGGCCCTCGGCGCCCTTGGGCCCGCGACTGCCTTGACGCAGACAGTAAGGGGCACGGAGAGCGAGGAGAAGATGGGCGCTGCACAGACGAAGCTGCCGCGGTGGCGCGGCTTCAACCTGCTGGAGATGTTCTTCGTGCGCAGCGATGGCAACTGGCAGGAGGACGACTTCCGCTGGATGGCCGACTGGGGATTCGACTTCGTGCGGCTGCCGCTGTGTTACACGCATTGGATCGAGGACGATGACCCGCTGAAGATCGCCGAGGCCGGGCTG
>JALGXV010000147.1 GCA_029821885.1 Candidatus Hebobacteria bacterium | reverse complement strand
AGGAGGCAGAGGCCGAGCGTGGTCTCCTCCGTGACCGTGGGCACGTCGCCCAGGCCCCCTCGTCCCGCCATGATCATCCAGAGGCCGGCCGGTCGGATCTGGGCCTTGTAGGCCAGCAGGTAGATCTGGTCGCCGGCGCGGACGGTCTGTCCCTTCGTGTAATACGGGGTGGGTTCGATGCCGTACATCGCAGAGTAGATGTCCGTGCCGCCGGCCGCCCCCGTGGTGAAGCGGCACCACCTGCCGTCGAGACTGCCCAGCGTCATGGTGAGAGGCGCGACCTGACCGGAGAGAAGCGCGGAGACAGAAACTGGCGCCTGCGAGGCGGGCTGTGCGGCAGCAGCGGAAGACAGCGCGATGAGCAGCAGCACTGGGAGCCATTTCATCTCAGCAGCTCCTTTCGTGGGAGGTGTTCTGTCCGGGGTGTCGCGCACCTCTTCCTCCCGCGCCGAGGCAACTCATCCCCGTGTGAAGACCTGGGTGCAGCGCTGCCAGCCAGGTCGAGCGCCGTGCATACAGCCTGAACGGCGGCCAGCAGGTCGGGCCGCAATCTCAGTACCATCGACGACGACGCGCCTCCGGACGTTCCGCGATCACGAAGTCGGACTGGGCCTCAAGCACGCCACCCAGCGGGCCGGTGTCAATCTGAGCCTTGCATACATAGATGCCCGGGTCAGCTACTCGCACGGAGTAGCAGGGGCCCCCTCAGGTGAAGCCGAGATCGTCGAGCGTCCCCTGCGTCGAGGCCACGATGTTGCCACCTGCGTCGAGCACTTGGAGACTGGCATGGATGCTCTCGCCATCCCGCTGGACGTCTTCGATACTCAGGTCTTCGTTCGTGAGCGACAGCGCGAACCCGACGTGGTCGGCCTCCTCGCGCTCCAGATCCACAGAGACATTCAGTTGGGGGAGGCCCGGTCCGAAGTGGGGGATCGCCACTGTTTCCGAGACATCGAGGGAAGCCGCTGGCGAGAGCACGCCCACCGGCACCCAATAGGCCCACTCGCTGCCCGCAGCATCGTGCCAGAGGTAAGCCAGATCAAGAAAACACATCGTGTTGTCAATCGCGGCACTCCGGCCCCAGTGTCGCCCGCCAAGACCGGCCGATCCAAACGCGTAGAGCCGGAAGCGGGCCCTCAGTCCCGCACATCCCGGCGGAAGCTCGTCCGGCGGGACCGGCACGTCAATCGCGGGGAAGGTCTCGAACGGCGGCTCCTCCAAGGCGCTCAGGACCCACGGGGCCTCCTCGAGGCCGTCCGGAGTGCGCGCTACGCGCAGCATGCGATTGGCGCGGAACTCGACCGGCAGAGACACGCCTTGCGCGACAGACAGACGGACGTAGGCTGGCGTTGCCTCGTCGCTGCGAACCGGGTGAGGGAAGAGCCGACTCCCCGCCACGACCGACGCCACCGAAGCAGCGCAGGCCAGAGCCAACATCGCTCTCGCCTGTGTGAGACGCCCCGAGGTCCTCGAACTCTTCAAACCCGCGGCCGTGAATCCGAGCCCAGAGAACAGCGCGCCCCCGACCACCAGCGCTGGAAGCGGAGTGTACCAGGCCAGCGCCCCGGCCGCCGCCAATCCACGCCCAACGGCAACCGCGGCCAGGGCCGCGAACGACCACACCATCCAACTCACCGAGAGGAGCTCTCTGTTCTCTCTCGCCCAATAGCCGACGAGCGCGACCACAGCCAGCCCGAACTCAAGGCCCACCGCGAATAGCCAGAACGCAACGGCGGGATCACCCCATATCTCTGACGTACCCACTCCCGTAAGGCACATGCCGCCCGTCCACGGGATCCCAAGGGCAATGACCGTCTGTCTGCCCCCGGAGCTCCGAGCGAGGTGCGTTCCCAACCAGCCGAAGATCAACGCGGCACCCGTCCCTACCACATGCAAGACGACCAGCACCTGCATGTCGTAAGGGTCGGCGTATCCCGCGCTGAGGTCGCGCATTACTACATACCAGAGGATGCAGCCAAGCAGGAAGGGCAGCACGGCCGGCAACCACCAGCGCGGGCGCGCCAGCAGGCCCGCGAGCATCAGACCGGGGATGGCGACCACGACCGCGGCAAGGAGAGGCAGCGTCTCCGCGGGAACGGCGAGCATGTCGGCCAGGACCGACACCCAGGGATCGAGCGCGTCGGCGCCCCAGACGAGACTGGACACGGCCGCAACCGCGGCGATGAGGATCCCAGGGACAAGCGCCACGCCAAGCAGGACCCGAAGCACGAGGAGCGCTTTTCCAGGCCGCTCCTCAGGGCCGCCGGCCGTTTCCGCAGACAGGGTCATTGACTGATCTCCGGTGGGACCCCGCCGCGTCCCCCAGGCGTGGGTATTCGGCGAGACGGCCTGGCTCCCCTGCGTGAGGGATGCGGGGCAAGCTTGGCGATCTCTCTACCCCTGGCAAAGAAAGAAGACCGGCCCAGTGGCTCATTGGCTCAAGTGACAGTCCTGCAAGTTGCGTCACCTATCGGGCCGGCCACTGTACCCTTACCACCCCTTCAGCCTCCCTCGCGATGTCCGCCGAGGGACGACAGCGGCAGAGATATCGCTTGGGAGCACAACCTCCAACGGAACGTCTCCAGGACAGGGCATCCCGTCAGTCCTACTCATGCAGTGCACGGCAGGCCATGGACACTTCTGCCAGGAACTCCTCGTATGGGTACTCCGGTGTGTGCGCCAGCCCCAGCACCGCCATCAGCGGCTCCGCAATCTCGCGTGCTAGTTCCGCGCGCGGGCCCGAAGGCAGCTCCTCACGTCGCTGGAGGTACCGACCGACTACCGCGAGCTGCTCCCGGTCGATCGCCCGTAGGTTCAGCACTGTCGGATCGCCGAGCAGCCGGTATTCCCTGCGTTCCTGCGGAGGAACCTCCTGCGCTTTCGGTCGCCGCGGAGCATCCACCACGACCACCGTCCCTGCCACGTAGTCTCCGAGCCGCTTCGAGTCCTTGCTCAGGAACATGGTGAGCGTCCCCACCCCGTAGGCGGCCGGGAGGAAATCGACATAGCGGCAGATGTTCCTCAGGAACGCGGCCCAGAAGTCGATCGGGTGTCCCGTGTCCATCATCACCCGGATTCCCGCCAGCCGTTTCCCGGGCGTGCGGCCGCTCCACACCGTCTCCCAGAAGATGAAATACCCCCACAGTGCCAGGAAGACCAGCAGGAGGAGAACGGCCAGCAGCCATGTTGGCGCCTCCTCCAGCACAACCGAAGTGAGGTCCGCCACGGCAGCGAAGCCTAGGAAGATCACCAGGATGACCAGTCCCTGCAGGCAGGTGTCCACCAGGACAGCAGCGAACCGAGTGCCGATGCCGGCCAGGCGAAACGTGACGGCAACCTGCTCCGGAGTGATGACCGTCTTTGTGTCGTCGGCAGTCATGATGCTGCAGTTCGCCTCCCGGCCCGCCCAGGTTCTCCTGGCGCCGGAACCCACGGGCGACGCCGGCTCCCGAAACGCGCCCACCATGTCGTCCCTGGCAAGCACGCCATGACGAGCCCGGACCAGACCTCCTCGAACCGGCGCCGCGAGATCACAGACCGGCTGGAACACCTCCTCGCCCGCGCCGCCTCCGCCCGCGGGCTGAGCGCCCTATCAGACGACGAGCTGCTCGAGTTCGGCCGCCTCTACCGCCGAGCTGCCGCGGAGCTCTCTCACGCTCGCTCCCACGGCTTCGATCCGCGCGAGCTCGAACGCCTGAACGCCCTGGCCGGCCGCGCCTACGGCATCCTCTATGTCTCTCGCTCGTCGGGACTGAAGGGCGCCGCGAGGTTCCTCTCCACCGACCTCCCCAGCACCCTCCGCCGTCAGGCCCCGATGATCGGCCTCTCGGCCGCTCTCATGCTCCTCGGTGCCATCTTGGGACTGGCCCTCGGGATCTTCCTGCCTGAAACGCTCGAACTCGTCGCACCCGAGATCGCCGACGCCATCGACATGATCGCCGAGCGTCACGAGGGCGGAGCTGACTGGCTCCCCGAGGACTTCCGGCCGATCGCCTCCTCGCTCATTATGATCAACAACATCCAAGTCTCTTTCTTCGCCTTTTCCACCGGCATTCTCCTCGGGATCGGGACGATCTACGTGCTCATCTTCAATGGCTTCCTGTTGGGTGCCATTGCCGCCGGCGTCACGCCGACTCCCGCGGGCGTCCACTTCTGGGCCTTCGTGGCTCCCCACGGTGTCATCGAACTCCCGGCAATCGTCATCTCGGGCGGCGCTGGACTCCTCCTCGGCCTCGCCCTCGTCGACCCCGGCGAACACAGCCGCCTCGACTCGCTTCGCCTCGCCGGACGCCAGGCCGGCATCATGATGCTCGGCGTCATCCTCTTCCTCGCCGTTGCCGGGGTCATAGAGGGGCTCTTCTCGCCCTCACTCGCCCCCCCGGCCCTCAAGTTCGCCGCCGCCGCTCTCTTCGCAGTCGGCCTTGCAGCCTACATACTCCTCCCCGGGCAGGCCGACGCCGAGCAGTCCACTGGCACGGAGCTCCCCGGCGCCCATCGTGACTAGAGCCTCGCCCTCGCCTTCACCTCGAGATAGCGGTTCAGCACCTCGACGGAGAGGTTCTCCGGCGTCGCGTCGAAGCCGATGACGCCGCGGTCCCACAGCCCCGCCAGCGCCCGGCGGCGATCGGCCAGAAGCGCGGTCGCCACCGTCCGCTCGTAGAGCTCCCGTGGCTCGTCCGGGGGCTGGGCGGCCAGCTCGTAGAGCTCGTAGTCGCTGAGCGCGGCGCACAGCACGAGATGTCGGCGCACAAGCAGCCGGATGTTGGCGAGCAGTCGAGCCGATGCATCTGGGTCTACGAGGTCCGTGAGTAGCACCAGCAGCGCTCGTTTGCGCATGCGAGCGACCGCCTCCACGAACGACCGGTGGTAGTCGCTCTCCACCCGCTCCGCCTCGAGTCCGTAGAGCGCTTCCATCACTCGGCGGAATTGGCTCTTCCGGGGAGGCACATACAGCTTGGCTCCGCTGGAGAAGGCGTACAGCCCCACCCAATCGCCATACCTTCCCGCTACGTGTGCCAGCAGCGCGGCCGCGTTCACAGCGTGGTCGGTCTTGGTGAGAGCACCAAGCTGGCTGAGCATCGTCCGGCCGAGGTCAAGGCAGATGATGACGTGTTGGCTGCGCTCGACTTCGTACTGTCTCGTGATGAGCTCAGCATGCCGCGCCGTCGCCTTCCAATCGATTCGCCGCGGCTCGTCTCCCGGCAGGTACGCTCGCAGGGACTCGAACTCCATCCCCAGGCTCATCAATCGTACGGGGTGCACCCCGATGTCCGGCAGGTGTCGCTTCCGCGCGTGCATCTCGTAGGACCGAATGCTGGCGAGGTTGGGATAGACTTTGACCCGCTGGCCCATATCGAACCGGAGCTGCCGCGCCAGCAGTCCGAAGCCGCTGGTGAGTCGAACCTCCAGCCGCCCGAATTCATAGTCACCACGCTTGCGCGGCGTGACGGAGTACCCGGTCAGCGTCTCCCCGCCTCCCGGAAGTTTGCACTCGATCCGAAGCGCCCCCGTGTCGAAGTCGAGGGGCGGTTCGTCGCGGAGCAGGCAGCGGAATCCGACCTCCGACCGGTTGCGGACCACGAGCTCCACCCGGTTGGACGCGCCCATCGATAGGATCGGCGAGACCGCACGTCTCGCCGATAGGTGTTCGCACGCGCGCAGAACACGTCGGTCAGACCACGCTGCGGCCAGGAGCCCAACGCACCAAACGATGTCGAGCCAGACCAACGGGGCGTATGCGGCCGCGAGGAAAAGCAGGGCCGCGCCGATCATCAGGCCGTAGCCGAGGCGCGGTGCGAGCAGCCACCGCGCCGCATCCGGCTCTCTCTCGGCGAAGGGCTCGCTATCGGGGTACGGGGACAGCTGCGATGACACTGTCAAGCAGCCTCTCCACGGTCAGGCCTTCCGTCTCCGCCTCCGGTCTGAGGAGGACTCGATGTCGGATCACTGGATGCATGACGTTCTGCACATCGTCGGGTGTCACGAAGTCGCGACCTTCTGCCGCCGCCGCGATCTGGGCACACCGCATGAGGTGCACGGCCGCCCTCGGACTGGCTCCCAGCATCGTGTGCGGAGATTCCCGCGTCTGCCGCGCAAGCTCGACCACATACGCGACTACGACCTCGCGCACTGTCTGCCGCGCGAGCTCTTCCCGCGCCGCCGACATGTCCATCGCAGTTAGGACTTGCTGCACTCCCGCGCGCTCCAGGTCCTGGGGGTCTTTGCCTTCCAGGTGAAGACGCACCACGGCGTTCTCCGCCTCCAGCTCCGGGTAGGGCATGCCAACCTTCATGAGGAACCGGTCGAGCTGAGCCTCCGGCAGCGGATAGGTCCCTTCATACTCGATCGGGTTCTGCGTGGCCATGACGAAGAACGTATCCGCCAAGGGATGATCCACCCCGTCGATGGTCACACGCCGCTCCTGCATCGCCTGCAGAAGCGCCGACTGTGTCTTGGGCGGCGTGCGGTTGATCTCGTCCACGAGCAGTACGTCCGTGAAGACCGGCCCCTTCACCAGCCGAAACGTCCGCTCCTGCATGTCGAAGACATTGGTGCCGGTGATGTCCGCGGGCATCAGATCTGGCGTGCACTGCACTCTCCGGAACTCGCCGCCGATACACCGCGCCAGCGCCCTGCCGACCAGTGTCTTCGCGACGCCGGGAACTCCCTCCAGCAGCACGTGACCTCGGACCAGCACGGCCGTCATGAGATGGTCGATCACCCTCTCCTGTCCCAGAACGACCTTCCCCACCTCTGCTCGCATCTTCTCCATGATCTCACGGATGCTCATAGCGCCTTCCCATACACTAAAGTCTCCGGCTGGCCGCGAGCGCATCGTCCAGGTCTCGGATGATCGCCGCTGCCTCGGCCTGCGATGGCTCCGCCTCCGAGGCCAGCGCCGCCCGCGCCGACTCAAGCGCCGTTGCGACCACCTCTCGCGCCTCCGGATTGCCCCGGCCAACCGCGTCCGCCAGCTCAGCCCCTTCTGCCGCTGCTGCTCCCGTCTGCGCACGAAGTGCGCTCACCGCTGCCTCATACGCGGTACGGACGGCCAGCCGAGTCGCGCGACCGCGGTGCAGCACTGTCGTCATCGTCCCGAGGAATTCGCTCCGCTGACGTCCGCCTCCCGCGAGGGGCACTACCGGCCCCAGCCTTTTGCTTTTCGCTAACATCACGAGCATCAACGCCAGGAGCAGCTGTCCGATCGCCAGCTTCGCCAGCAGCGGGATGCTCTGCCAGGCCGCATTCCGGCCGTATCCGTGGTGGTACTCATCGAAGACCACCGGACCTCCATCAGGTGGCCCGACAGCGTTGAGAAAGACGGCGAAGTTACCGGGCTCTCCGATTCCGTCGTTGGAGAGACTCCACGGGCTGGACATCAGCACCACCCGTCCTTGTCCCACCCGCGCGTAGGCTACCACCGTTCCCTGCTCATCGGCAAACGCCGGCGCCGCCTGCCCGAGCATCTCACTTGCTTCCTCGGGCCGGACCTCGGGCCCCGCATGCCATTCTTCCTCCTCCGCCGTCTCGCTCGCCTCGTCCTCGTCGGCCGCGCCCCTCTCCGGCGCTCTCCCTTCCTCCCGTATGATCCGGACATCC
>JALGXV010000146.1 GCA_029821885.1 Candidatus Hebobacteria bacterium | reverse complement strand
CAGTGCAGTCCTTCTCATCGTCCTATCAACCTCCCTTGGAGTGTGGCCGGTAGGTCCCCTCCAGGGAGGATGCTGCTCCAGCCTTACAGACATCCTCCTGTGCCCGAAGTCCTGTCCTCCTTACATCCCTCCCTTCTGCCCCCGGAATGCGAGAGGCCGACGCGGCGACGACGCGGCCGCGGTCGGCCCATGGGTGGTGCTGCCGCAGGCGCGCAGAAGACACGCGCTGTGGCTAGCTCTCAGAGAGGTGCTCAGGGGGGTCCAGTCCTGCCTCGCCGCCTGATACTACGGCGTGGGCGCCCCAAATGTGAACCCAGAGCAGCGGCCCTCAGTTGCCTGGGAGCAGCCGAAGCTGAGTGCGGCCCGCTGGCAGGCCGACATGAACCACGCGGCAGGGGCAGAGCTGCACGGCAGGATGGATCCCTCAGAGAATGTTCGGAATGGTGCCCAAACCGAACAGGAATCCCGGCGGACGACGAGGTAGGACACAGCGAGTCCGTACAATCGCGGACTTGGGCCCGCTGCGAGCATCCCCCCTCAGCTCGCAGCGGGCCTTCTTCTTTACTCGGCAGGCAAGTCATCGGGCGGCGTCAGGAGTTCGTCGAGGGCGGCCCGCCTCTTCGGGGCAGCGGCGATCGTCCCCTCGATGACCTCCGCGGTCATCACCGCCATCACGTCGTCTCGGGTGAGGACCGGCTCACCAGTCTTTGTCCTGCCAGCCAACGGTGCCGAAGATCTGTACCTTACCGGTGAGTCGGTGCTCGCGATAGGGCACTCCGTCCGCGTTGAAGTACCGCCAGGTGGACGGCCAGATGCAGTACGCGAAGGCCAAGCTGAACAAGATGGCCAGTACTATCACCACCTTCCGCTCATTGCCTTCGTGTCTGCGTCCTCGCGCCACCCTGAGGACCACCAGCCCGAGGACCCCAGCGATGACGCAGGCCAGGCAGTACAGCCAAGCGTAGTCGAGGCCCGTTGGGACCATCACGGGGGGGATGGGCGCCAACACCCGAGACAATCCTAGCCCTGCCACCCCGAGGAGAATCAATCCGATGTAGAACCGCTTCGCCATTGCTCTTCGTCGCCTGGGCACGAACGCTCCGGCGGCACAGGTGGCGCTCGCCGCCCGACACGCTGCGGCCCTCCCTGCTGGTGTGGTGGAGGGCTCAGAGGATCGCTCAGCGGAGATGCGCCCCCTCAGACCACTGCTTCAGCGGGCGTGGGGGAGGTCCTGCCCGATGGGTCTGTTCCTGATCCTGCTCGGGGGAACCCGCAGCACCACGGCTGGAACTGTGAATGGCCCCCGACTCGGGGAAGGCCGCGCCGAGCGCCCTGCGTCGCGTGCGCAGAGGGGGCCCTGGTTGCCCCTGCGAGGTGGCGTGTTTGCCTAAGTTCACACAAACTGTCAATAGAAGTCCGCCAGGGCCTTGCCTGACCGGTGAGCAGTGGTAGAATAGTCCCGGCGTCTTCGTGCTCAGACGTGGATTGGCCAGCAGCCGAGGATGCCGAGCGGGGGTCATCTTCCGAGCAGTTCCTTTCACCAGACTTCGTGGAGGTGGCTGCTATGGCAGGGCCGGAGACACCATCGGAGACAGGGCCGGAGAAAGATGGGAGGACACAGCTACCGGAGAGCTGGGTCCTTCAACTTGCAAGGACAGGCAGACGACTACGCACTCCTCCCCCTTCCCGGCTGCCCTCCGTCCTCTTGGTTCTTGGCCTTCTGTTCCTACTGCACGCCCTCTATGCCTATAGGAAGACTCTCGCGCCATTCGCCGGGTTCATCTACGTGGGGATCGGTCTCTTCCTCCTCATGTTGGCTGCCTTCCTCGTCGCAGCGCGGTGGTGGCATGAGCGGCGCATGCGCGCGAGGGATGACCGACTGCGTGCAGACGCAGCCACGGATGAAGTCTTGTTGAACAGTCTGGTGGACCCCGAATTGCCTCCCCTTACTCGTGCTCTCTGGTACTACTGCAGGAGACAGATCGAGAGCTACCACGAGGGAACGAAGGCCCGCGCAGCTCAGTCGTTCCTCCACGCTCAGGTAGCAGCCTTCGTTGGCCTAGCCGTGCTAGTCGGAGGTGCAGTCGCTGGCATAATCATATTCCTGCAGGAGCCCGAGAGCGGAGGCGTCATTCCCTGGATAACAACAGGCCTAGGGGGGCTGGGTGCCGGGCTTTCAACTTACATCGCTGGCATGCACCTGGCGACACACCGCATGAGCCTTAACCAGCTCAACTACTACTTCCATCAGCCTGTGGTCACTCACCAGGTTCTGCAGGCCGAGCGCTTGGCCGATGCACTCAAGGACGACACGACGACACGGGCGATGCTGACCCAGGTCACCGAAGCGCTAGTGGACATGGCTCGCGACGTCAATACTGCCAGTCTGCTCCTCTCGCAAACGGACGAGCCCAAGAGGAAGCGGGTCATGGAGTTCCTGCGCTCGCTCAGGAAGAAGAAGGACGGCAAGGACGACGGGAAGAAAGACGGCAAGGAGGGGGACGGAGGGCCGTCCCGTCCAGAGACTCCGCCGGGTGGTTAACCTTCAGCCCCGGATGAGGTGGGGACAGAGCCGACCGATTCCGACAAGAAGCCTCCACCCCCGGGAGCGGGAGATTCTCCACCTCCCACCGGGTAAGGCCCTGCCGCAGCCAGTTCGCCCCCGCGCCGCGGCTCGGCGCGGAAACATCCCCTCACGCTGCCGACTCAGAGCGAGGGCCGGGAGGTCCTACCAGCCGAAGGATGGCAGGAGAATCCACCGAAGACTCAACGCGAGGCCGACACAGCGAGGAGGTTTGGATGACGGTACGAGAGGCGATTGAGAAGCGCCAGAGCGTGCGGCAGTACCGGGACCGGCCGGTCGAGGTGGACAAGCTCGAGCGCGTGCTGCACGCGGCCCGCCTTGCTCCATCGGCGAAGAACCTACAGGAGTGGCGGTTCGTGGTGGTCCAGGAGGAGGCGACGCGGCGCGCCCTGGCCGAGGCGGCGATGGGGCAGGATTTCGTGGGCGAGGCGCCCGTGGTGATCGCGGCCTGTGCGGAGAGCACGGATCACATCATGCCGTGCGGGCTGCCGTCATATGCCATCGACGTCGCCATCGCGCTGGAGCACATCGCGCTCCAGGCCACCGAAGAGGGCCTGGGGACCTGCTGGATCGGCGCCTTCGATCAGGAGAAGGTCAAGCAGGTGCTCGGCATTCCGGAACAGGTGTGCGTGGTCGAGCTGATGCCGATGGGCTACCCGGCGGACGAGCCGCGGGAGAAGGAGCGGCACGTGCTCGGCGACATCGTCATGGGCGAGCGCTGGGGCGGGCACTGGTAGGCGGAGACGCCGCGAGAAGGCAACTCACCCGACCAGCTTCTCGCCCACGCCGTAGAGCAGCCGGCCCTCCCGGCGGGAGATCTGCTCCTCCAGCACTTCGGCCACCTGGGCGTAGGTGACCAGGCCCATGCCCACCAGTATCTGGCCGAGGCGCTTCTTCTCTTTCTCCTGCCGCGCCAGCGCCTTCTGCAGATCGCCCTCGGAGACGAGGCCGTAGTTCATCAGCATCTGACCCAGGGGCGGAGCGGCCGACGCGTTCCAGTTGGGCGAGTCGATGGGCTCGGCCCGGCGAGCACCGAACCGGCACACGGCGGAGAGCGTACTCACCACGCCGATGGCGAGTGAAACGAGCCCCACGGCCCACAGCGTCGTGCCTCCGCGCCAGCACGCATAGCCGAGGCTCACGCCGGCCGTCACACCCATTACGAAGCCAAAGATAAGTCGTCCCCAACGCATTGCCAACCTCCAGCCGCGGAGGAGATTGCCACTCCACCGCTTGAGGAGTCTCTTATTCTGCGCCCGCGCCAGCCGGACTGCTCTGCGCGGAACTTCCTCTGTCGCCGGAGGCGGGCGGAGCTCTGACTTAGTCAGGAGTATCTCTTCCACATATCCGACAGATATGTGTGACCCGGAAAGGCGAAGCTCTGGGGACGCAGGCGGCCGGGCTGCCTGGGGCCGTTTACGCGACAGGCCAGGGCTGCAGGGGGCAGAATACCCCCATTGAGATGCCGTGGCGGAGCAGAGCACTGTGAGCTCGGGAGACGGAAACGGCGACAAGGGGCAGCGCGGGCGCGGGGCGACGCTAAAGGCGCTGACACGCGCCCTTCGCCTGCTTCGGTCACTTGAGGGTGTGGGCGAGGGGAAGAGCCTCACCGAGCTCAGTCGCGAGCATGGACTGCACAAGACGACCGCTCTGCGCCTGCTTCGCAGCCTCGTGGCCGCGGGCGTGGTGGAGGTCGATGCCAACACGGGCCGCTACAAGGAGAGCGCTGCCTTCTGGACCCGGGTGGCTCCGTTCCTGCGGCCGGCCATGACTCTGACGTCGGAGATCAGAGCTCTGCTCGACCGGCTCGCCCGCTCCGAGGGCGGCACCGCACTCATCGTCCTTCCCGACGCGACGCGGCGGAACACCGCGGCTCCTGTCTACGCTCTGCCTCCCGGGCCGGTGCGTGTGGACCCCTTCCCCAGCATTGTGGCGGTCACGCCGCTGCATGCCACCGCGGGCGGCAAGTGCTACCTGGCCCACCTATCCAAGGCGGAGTTGGCGGAGTACATAGACCGCGGCCTGAGACAAGTGACGAAGCGCACCATCTCCTCGGGACCCGCGCTCAGGAGAGAGCTGGCGCAGGTGCGCTGCCGAGGCTTCGCGATCAACCGAGGCGAGGCCGGCAGTGGCTCGCCGGCCGTCGGGGTCCCGCTCCGACACGAGGACGAGACGGTCGTGGGCGGGCTTTCGCTTGCGTTTGCGGACCTCGGCCTCGAGGAGGCGGAGCTGGAGGGGCGGGTCCCCCTTTTGAGAGAAGCGGCGGACTCGATACAGGAACTGCTCACTTACGGCTCCTTCCGCCGCTACATGCGGGAGGCCGCGCCCGACGCGCCGGTGCCGCCCCCCGAGCTGAGCACTACACCACCAGACCTACAGGGCGCGAGCCCGTCACTGGTGAGATCGGTGGGTCGCGCCCTCCGGGTGATGGCCGTCATCTGGGAGGCGCCGGAAGGCATGTCGCTCACGGAGCTCGCCCGCCATCGGGGGCTCCAAGAGGCCACCGCCGGTCGCCTCGTACGCACCCTGGTCGCGGAGGGGGTGGCCCGCCGAGAGTCCAGCACCGGCCGGTATCACGTGGACCCGGTCTTCTGGCTCCGGTTGAGCCCGATTCTGGAGAGCGTCTCCTCGCTGGAGAGCACCGTCGAGTTCGTCCTGGAAAGGCTGGCCACGCACGCCGGCGCCACCGCCGCACTGGTCTGCCCCGATGCGGGCCGCTATCACGCCGTGGTCTGCTCTCACGCGCTGCCGCAGAGGCCAGCCTACTTCGACCCGGCCCGGGATCGGTACCCGCCATTGCACTCGACGGCGGCAGGGAAGTGTTATCTCGCCTTCCAGTCGGAGGCGGCGGTGGAGGAGTACATCGGGCACGGGCTGAGCGCCGAAACGAAACACACCATCACCTCGGCGGCTGAGCTGCGGCGGGAGCTGGCGGCCATTCGAGGACAGGGCTACGCCGTGAGCAGGGATGAGTCTATCCCCGGAGCCGGCGAGCTGGCCGTGCCCGTGACCACTTCGCGGGGAGAGGTCTCGGCGACGGTGGCGCTCGTGCCCCTGTCGGCGGACCTCACCGACAGCAGCGTGAGCCGCTGGCTTCCCTTGCTTCGCGTCGCGGCCGAGACGCTGGGGCGAGTGCTGACCGCGGAGTGGTTCAGGCGAGCGGCGCGGGAGCGTTAGCCGCCCGGCGATTATCGCGAAAGCACGACAAGAGCGGCCGCGCATAGTGAAACGACGAGGTGTGCCGTCGGAGGGGTGGGTAGAATGAGTGTGGTCCGGCCCCGGCGGAATCGTGCTGAGTGGGCGCATCGTGTTGACATTGTGAGCGGGGGCCGGACTGGCTTTCTACTAGACCCCCAGCAGCTCCCTGCCGTGAACCACCCGAGCGCTGTAGCAAGAGCTTGGCCATTGGTCACGGCCGGGGCCCGGAGGGGCCCTCGACCTCCACTGCGCTGCCCTGCCACCCGCACTCGCCACCTCCGCCGGTTTGCCCGAGTCCTGCTCCCGCGCTACAATCGTCGGGCGCCGCCGCGCGACCCGACGGCGGAGAGGAGGAGTAGGTGGAGCGAATAGAGTTCTCGTTGTCTGGCGGGCTTGGCACTGACCACATTCAGACGATCCACGACGCGGTGCTGAGGATCCTGGCCGAGGTCGGCATCGCCTGCCAGCATAGGCCAACCGCAGACGCGGTGAGTGCGGAGGAGGGAGTCAGCTACTCGAACGGCCGGCTCAAGTTCAAGCCCGAGGTGGTCGAGGCAGAGATCGAGACGCTGCGGGCGGCCGGCCGGAAGCGGAAGCCGGATGAGAGGATCCGGGTGACCGGGCCCTGGACTTGCTTCAATGTTATCGACATGCAGACCAATGAGGTGCGCGCCTCCACCTCGGCCGATGCGATCGAGATGATGAAGCTGGTCGCCAGCTTCAACGACGAGGGGCCGCCCCCGGTCTATCCCAACGATGTGGATGACCGCGTCCAGGTGCTCTGGTTGGAGAAGGCCTGCCTGGAGACGACGCCGGGGCTCGGCGGGGCCATGGTGACCCACGAGCCGGAGGCGATTCGATGGCTCGGAGAGCTGCACGCGGCCGCCGGGCGGCGCTACGAGCTCGCGCTTCAGTTCGTCATCAGCCCGCTCACGCTCGACTACGTTGCGCTCGACCTGTTCTGGAAGTTCAAAGACGATCCACTGGTGGACGTGAGGGCGAGCATCTGCCCCATCCCGACAGGCGGGATGACCGCGCCCCTCACCGCGCCCGGTCTGCTCGCGCAGAGCCTCGCGGAGAGCCTGGCCGGCTGGATCGTGGCCGACCGCCTTGGGCTGACGTACCCGGACCAGCTTCTTCCCATCCGAGTGGACTTCGGCGACATGCGGGACCTGACCGTGGCCTACAGCCTGCCGGAGAACGTCATGATCCAGGTGCTGCTGCAGGACCTCGGCGAGCACTTCGCGGGCTACCGCCTCGACTGGATATACCTCGACACCAATGCCAAGCGCGCCGACGCCTTGGCGGCGGTGGACCGCACGGCCTACCTGCTGATGCTCGGCCTGGCCGGGTTCAGGCATTTCTTCATGGGCGCCGGGCAGCTATCGATGGACGAGGTGTTCAGCCCCGCGCAGTTCATCATCGACATGGAGATCGGCCGCTACGTCCAACACATCCTCGACGGGATGAAGTGGGGCGGGACCGCAGAAGAGATAGCGAAGGTGGTGGCGGAGGGAGTGCCGGAAGGGAACTTCCTCACCCACCCAACCACGTTAGAGAGCCTGCCAGACTTCTTCGATTCGCCGCTGTTCCGGCGGGACAACGTCGGGCGGTGGCGGTCGGCGGGAGCGCGGACCGTCGAGCAGCTCGCCTTGGACAGGGCGCGGGAGGCGATCGAGAGCTACGAGTATCAGATCGACGCGGCCGTGCAGAAGGCGCTCGATAGCACTCTCTGGAACGCGTGCAAGTCTCTCGGTGTGGAAATGCCGTCACCACCCACGCCGGGCGATTGAGCCGCCCGGCGCGTCTTCTGCAGAGAACCTGAGGAGGTAGGTATGCCGGTCAAGGTAGCCTTCATTGGCGCGGGAAGCATCGGTTTTACGCGGGGGATCGTCCGCGATATTCTCTGCGTGCCCGAGTTCAGGGACACGGAGTTCGCCTTCACGGACATCGACGAGCGCAACCTTGACATGGTGCACAAGCTGTGCGCCCGCGACGTCGAGGCGGCCGGTCGGCCGGCGAAGATCGCCGCCACCACGTGCCGCCGGGAGGCGATGACGGGCGCGAAGTATGTCTTCTCGGTGGTCCGGGTCGGCGGTCTGGAGGGATTCCAGACCGACAT
>JALGXV010000145.1 GCA_029821885.1 Candidatus Hebobacteria bacterium | reverse complement strand
CCGCTTGATCCTCGCGGATGCATTGGCCTATGCCTGCCGCCTCGGCGCGACACACATAGTGGACGTCGCCACCCTGACAGGGGCTTGCGTCATTGCCCTCGGTCACGCGGCGTCTGGCGTGATGGGGAGCGATCCCGCGCTCGTCGAGGCCGTTGTCGACGCGGGCGAGAGAGCTGGTGAGCGGATGTGGCAGCTCCCGTTGTTCCCCGAGTACAGATCGCAGTTGGACAGTAAGGTCGCCGATATCAAGAATGTGGGCGGGAGGCCCGCAGGGACCATCACCGGGGGGTGGTTCCTGCGCGAGTTCGTTGGGGAAACGCCCTGGGTTCATGTCGACATCGCCGGGACAGCCTGGGGCGAGAAGGACGAGCCCCACCAGATAGAAGGCGCCACCGGCGTGGGCACACGTACGCTCATCGCCCTCGCAGAACGTATGGCCGGAGGCGAGGTATGAGGCGAGCAGGCCGGACTGCCGTTCTCGTGCTCGCCGCACTGCTCGGCCTCATAGTGGGGGCCGCGCTCGTCCTGGGCTTGCACAGGACTCAGCCTCAGCAGACGGCGCCGCCGGCTCCTTGGGATGCGCCGTCGCGGCCGGGGCCTCCGGTCGTGGTCGACGCCAGCTCTCAGGATGCCATCGTCGCGGCTGTGCAGAAGGTTGGACCTGCCGTAGTGAACATCAGCACGGTGTTCCTCCCACCCGCCGAGGACCCGCTCGATCGCATCATCAGGCGCTCCCTTGGCATCCCTCGCGAGCCGTTTCCAAGGGGCGGACAAGGCAGCGGGTTCGTGATCGACGGCGAGCAAGGCTACATCCTCACCAACGCCCACGTTGTCAAGGGTGCCGACCGAGTGACGGTGCTGCTCGCCGATGGTCGGCAGCTCGACGCCACGGTCGTGGGGGTCGATCCACTCACCGAGGTGGCGGTGGTGCAAGTGCCAGGCGGGGACCTGCCGGCGGCGGAGTTGGGCAGCACGGAGGACATCCCCATCGGCTCTTGGGTCATCGCCATCGGGAATCCCTTCGGGTACGAGAACAGCGTGACAGTTGGTGTGCTTAGTGCGAAGGAGCGTGAGATCAAGGGCCCCAACAACATGGTCCTCGCCGACCTGCTCCAGACCGACGCGTCAATCAACCCGGGGAACAGCGGCGGCGCGCTCGTCGACCTCAACGGCCGTGTCGTGGGCATGCCGACCGCGGTGATACCCTACGCGCAGGGGATGGGATTTGCCGTGTCCATCGATGTTGCGGGCCAGGTGGCCGAACGGCTGATCGAGACGGGCAAGATGCCCTGGCTGGGGATTCAGCACAGGCCGCTGCTGCCCGAGGAGGCGCGGCAGGCGGGCCTGCCGGAGGGCAAGGGAAGCATGATCTTCGGTGTTGTTCCAGGCGGCCCCGCCGAGCGAGCCGGTCTGCGGCCGCGCGATTTCATGGTCCGCATCGACGATCGCGCCATCGAGAAGCGGGGGGATCTCAGCAAGGCGATCCGGTCCTACGAGGCCGGCGACACGGTAGACGTGGTTCTGATCCGAGGGGGCCGGGAGATGACGCTGTCCGTCGAGCTTGGTGCCGTGCCACCCGAGCTTGGCGGAGACTAGTCCTGCCGGTAGTGACAGCCGCGACTCTCTGGGTTCCGCTGCGCTGCGTCGGCTATGATCAGCGCGGCCGCAATGCCATTGCGGAGGCCTATGAGGGAATCGGCCAGCTTGGTCTCCCGGTAGAACTGCTCGACCCGGTGCTCGAGGTAGTGGAGGTCTGCGACCGCCCGCTGCATCCGCTTCGCGTTCCGGACAATGCCGGCGTAGTTCCACATGGTGCTCTTGATCATCATCCAGTCCTGGATGATCAGCAGCGGGTCGATCTCCTCGGTCAGCCCCTCGTCGCGCCAGACGGCGATTTCCTCGGCCGGCGGAGGCGGCTCGTCCCCGCGATACCGCGCGGCATCGTCGCCGGCCCGCTGGCCCCAGAGGATCGCCTCCGGCAGCGACGTGGAGGCAAGCCGATTCGCGCCGTGCACTCCGGTGCAGTTCACTTCTCCCGCCGCGTAAAGGCGGCGGATGCTCGTTCGACCCCACGTGTCTACCTTCACACCACCGCAGAAGTAGTGGGCCGCTGGCACGACGGGGATAGGCTGCTGCGTTATGTCGACGCCGAACTCCAACAGCTTGTCGTAGATGGTCGGGAACCTCACCTTCGGATCGATCGAGAGACTGCTGAGGTCCAGCAGAACATACTCCGCGCCATGCTTGAGCATCTCCTCGTGAATGGCGCGGGCCACGACATCTCGCGGGGCTAATCCACCATCCGGGTGGTAGTCCGACATGAACTCCCGGCCGTTCCGGGTCCGCAGAACGGCGCCCTCGCCCCGCACAGACTCCGAGATGAGGAACCTCTCCGCGTCACGGTGATAGAAGGCCGTCGGGTGGAACTGCACGTACTCCGCGTTGATGATCTCAGCTCCGGCGCGGTGTGCCATGGCCAGCCCGTCGCCGCGAGCCACCCACGGGTTAGTCGTGTGGAGGTAGAGCTGCCCCAGTCCACCCGTGGCAAGCGCTGTGCGCGGTGCGAAGTACCGCTTCACTCGCCCGGTAGTCTGGTCGAGGGCATAGGCGCCCCAGCATTCGATCGGCTGGTAGACCGCGGCAGGCCTGACGGCGTGATGGGGGGTGGTGATCAGGTCCACAGCCGTCTCGCGCGTGGCCAGCTTCACCGTCGGCTCCGCGATGACGGCGTCCAGCAGCCGAGTTATGATCGCGTGCCCGGTTGCGTCGTTGGCGTGCGCGATGCGCCGTCGGCCGTGAGCTGCTTCTTGAGTGAAATCGAGTTCTCCCTCTGTGTCTCTGCTGAACTGCACTCCCAGCTCGCCGATCAGGAAACTCTCCACGACCGCTGGGATGCTCTCCGCCAGAAGCCCTACCGCCTCCGGGCTGCAGAGACCGTCGCCTGCCGACACGATGTCCGCAGCAAGCTCCTCCGGCGTGTCCCCGACAGGGCGCGCGACGATGCCTCCCTGTGCGTAGTCGCTGTTGGACTCCAGCGGGTCGGCTGCGTTGGCCAGCATGATGACATGGAGGCCGGCCCTGGCCGCCCTCAGCGCGCAGGCGGCACCGGCAGCGCCGCTGCCGATGACCAGCAGATCCGCCGATATGTCCTCATTGACGTGGTTCATGGGCGTCGCTCTGTCGGGGGAACCCAACTGTCTGATTCTGGCCGCGAGTCGCCAGTTCCTGTACGCCTCGGGCCTCTGTCGGGGTCAGCGTTGGGGAGCGTGTGCCGCCTGCTCTCCCGTTCCGGTTTGCCCGGGGGACTGCTGCGGTAAGATCCTCTTGCCGCCTAGCGTGGGGAGAACCCATTGGCGGGCGAGCCGCCAAGGAGGCTGTGGTGGATATCCGGGCAGCTCCGCTTCTCATGCCGGTGATGTCCTGGCTTCCCCTCGCCGCCGCAGTGGTAGCCGCGCAGTCCCTGGCCGTGGCCTGGTGCATAAGGCCCTCCCGGCGACAGATGGCCATCTCCCTGGGGATGCTGCTCGCCGCCGATGTCCTGCTCGTCGTGCTCCTGCGAGTCTGCGTCGCCCAGATGGGCCGAATGGACTACTCTGAGAGCTTCCCCAGGTGGCGCTGGCACTTCCTGACACTCGTGCTCATTGCGGCCGGCCTGCCGCTTCCCCTGTGGGTGCTCGCCCTGAAGGTCGCGTTCGCCGGACGGAGCCGGGGCCCCGCAGGGGCGTCTGCGATCCATCCCATCTTCCGAAGCGCCCTCGTGGCCTGGTTGCTGACGGCGGCAGTCATCGTGCTCGCCGGCGGCAAGTTCAGTTTCATCCCCAGATCAGCGCGCATCACTCCTCTGGAAGTTCGGCTCACAGGCCTGCCTGCTCAACTCGACGGCCTCAGGATCGCGGTGCTGGCAGATCACCACATCGGCCCTCTGATGACGCCCGCCCGCGCGCGGCAGCGTCTCCAGTCGTTGACCGCGGCCAGGCCGGACCTGGTCGTGGACCTCGGCGACATCACCGAAATCGATCCGAGCTACCAGCCGGAGGCGGCTCGGATAGTCGGCGAGTGCGCCGCCCCGCTCGGGACGTTCGCGGTGGCAGGGAACTTCGACGTGCGATGCGGGACAGACTCGCTCAGGGAGGAACTCCGGAAGGTCGGGGTAACGTATCTCGAGAACGAGGTGAGGCGAATCACGCGGGATGGGGCCGAGCTGTGGCTCGTGGGGCTGGGGGATCCCTGGACCGGCTGGGCCGATCTGGACACGGCGCTGACTGGAGTGCCGGAGGGGGCGACCGTGATAGTGCTTGCGCACAGCCCGGACGTCATCGAAGAGGCGGCCGCGCGGCGGGTCCCGTTAGTGCTGTCCGGCCATCTCCACGGCGGCCAGGTTGTCATCCCCTTTGCGGGCCCTGTCGTGGGCATGTCGGAGTTCGGGACGCGATTTGCCTGGGGCCACTTCCGCGTCGGCGACACACGGCTCATCGTTTCCCGGGGGCTAGGGGAGGAGGGAGTTCCTCTGCGGCTGTTCTGCCCGCCCGAGGTAGTTGTGGTCACCCTCCGCTGTTCGAACGACTGACTCCGGGCGCGCCCGGGTCGGATGCAGATTCTTCTCGCGGGCCGGCGGCACGCGTGGGAGCGGGACCCGAGGCCGCTGCTTGTGCTCGCTAATGTCGTGTGCTAGAATCGCGGCATGAGCATGGCAGGCGAGCTTCGACGGGCGCGCGTGGGCGATGTGGCCGCAATCCACAAGCTCATCAACTCCTTCGCTGATCGCGACCAGATGCTCCCGCGTTCGCTGAATGAGCTTTACGAGCATCTACGGGACTACTTCGTCATCGAGAACGGGGGAGAGGTAGTTGCATGCTGTGCCCTCCACGTGACCTGGAGCGACCTGGCCGAGGTAAAATGCCTCGCGGTTAGAGAAGACCACCAGCGCAAGCGGCTCGGCTGCCAGTTGGTCGAGGCATGCCTGAGCGATGCTCGTGGTCTGAGCGTGCCGCGGGTCTTCGTTCTCACCTACATTCCGCGCTACTTCGAACGGTTCGGCTTCCACACGGTCGAGAAGAACGAGCTGCCCCAGAAGGTCTGGAGCGAGTGTATCCGCTGTCCGAAGTTCCCCGACTGCGGAGAGGTAAGTATGGTGGTCGACATTGGCTGAACAAGGGGTGTCATGGCGGGCAAACGGATCCTTGTAATTCACGGGTGCAATCTCAACCTCCTGGGCTCTCGGGAGCCCGAGATCTACGGAAGCGCTGCGCTCGACGAAATCGATCAGCAGGTTGCCGCGCTGGCCGAGCAGCTCGGGGTCGAGGTATCGTTCCTGCAGTCGAACCATGAGGGCGAGGTTATTGAGGCGATCCAGGCGGCCCGCGGCACGGCCGACGGCATTGTGATCAACCCCGCCGGTTGGACGACGAGCAGCGTCGGCATACTCGACGCGGTGAAGGCGGCCGGGGTCCCGACCGTCGAGGTCCACTTGTCGAACATCTACGCACGGGAGGAGTTCCGGCGCCATTCCGTGCTCGCTCCCGCGACCATCGGCCAGATATGCGGTTTTGGCGCGCAGAGCTATCTGCTCGGCCTTCGGGCATTGGCGCGACACCTCGGCCTGAGCGCGTCTCCATGAGCGACCGCGGCCAACGACTCGGCCAGCTCCGGGAGGCGCTTCCCGGAGCTGAGATCGATGGCTTGGTCGTGTCCGCGCCCAGCAATATCTTCTATCTAAGCGGGTTCCGTGGCTCCAGCGGCGCGCTGCTGGTAACGAAGGACCGGTGTATGCTGTTCAGCGACTTCCGATATCGGCTCCAGGCGAAGGAACAGGCTCCGGACTTCGATTTCGTGGAAGTCCCGCGGCGTCTGCTCGCAGCTGTCGGCGAGGCCGCTGTCGCGGCCGGCGTGGGGCGGCTGGGCTATGATCCCTCGCATCTCAGCTGCGAGCTCAGGGATCAGCTGGGCGAGGGCGGGGGAGGTGTCGCCCTGAGCCCAACGCCCGGGCTTGTGGAGGAGATGCGGGCGAGGAAGTCCGAGGAGGAGATCGAGCTCATCCGCGCGGCGGCCGCCCTCGCGGATCAGGCGTTGGCGCACATGGCGAAGCTGCTGCGGCCAGGGACCACGGAGCGAGAGATCGCGCTCGAGGGGGAATTCCAGATGCGGCGAGAGGGAGCGGAGGCCGCCAGCTTCGACGTCATTGTGGCGTCGGGGCCCCGGAGTGCGCTCCCGCACGCAGAGACGACAGATCGCGCATTGGAGCCGGGCGACGCCGTGGTGATCGACATTGGAGCGCGCTTCTCCGGCTACTGCTCGGACATGACCCGGACTTTCGTCCTAGAGCCAGCTTCTGAGGAAATGCGCGGCGTTTACGAGGTCGTCTATCAGGCGCAGCGGGCGGCGGCGGCCGGCGTGCAGGCTGGGGCCCTCTGTGGCGACGTCGACGGCATCGCTCGCGGGATAATCGAGGACGCTGGCCACGGCGACGACTTCGGCCACGGACTGGGCCACGGGGTGGGCATCGATGTTCACGAGGCGCCCCGCTTGGGCAAGGGGGAGGAGACGCCGCTTGCCGCCGGCAATGTTGTCACAGTGGAGCCGGGCATATACATCGAGGGCAAGGGAGGCGCGCGACTGGAGGACCTGCTCGCCGTCTTCCAGCATGGCTCCGATGTGCTCACCGGCACTCCAATGCCTTCTGAGCTGCCTGTGGTGTAGGCGGACGCGGCGTAGGGGAAGGAACGGGAAGGAGAGGAAGTCAATGCGACGAGACTGCACTGCCGTACTGGTCGGCGCGCTCTTGCTCGCCACTTCGCTGCCAGCACGCGCGATTGTCCTGCGTTTCCAGCCAGAGATAGGTGCCACCCATCGACATAAGGTCACTATGTCGGGTCGCACGAACACGGAGATGATGGGCCATGCGATCAGCGTGCAGACCACCGGCACGATTGACTACGCGGAGAAGGCCTTGTCCCGAGAGGACGGTCTCACGCGGTGTGAGACGGAACGGCTCGGAGGCAGCATCGAACTGACGCAGGGCGGGCAGAGCCAGATCGTGGACTTGCCGAGCGCCCGGTCTGTGGCTGACGTCGATAGCCGCGGGCGAGTGGTGAAGACTGTTGAGGTCGAATCCGAAAGAGAGACGGATGAGCACTCACTCATGGGGGCAGGGCCCGAGTCGATGCCGACCTCATCGCACTACGCCACGTTGCCCGAGGGCGACGTCAAGGAAGGCGACACCTGGTCGGACACGATCTCTGTTCCGTGGGCGCCGGGCGGCAGCGAGATCGAGGTGACATGCTCCATGGAACTGCTTGCCCTAACGACCTTCCAGAGCCGCAAGTGCGCCAAGATCCGCATCTCGTTCGACGGCCCGGTGGAGCTGGACCTGGCCGAGCTAGGGATGCCGGCCGGCGAGGAGGGTGCCGGCGCGATGGAGGCCGTCCTCAAGGGGGACATCCTCACCTACTACGACTACGAGAACAGCCTCTACGTGTACAGCGAGGGGACCGTGGGCATGGATGGGCAGATGACGATGCCCGGCATGCCCGGCGGCGGCGTGATGGAGATGAAGACGATCATGAACCTGAAGGAAGTGATGGTCGAACCATGACCCGTTTTCGCGTCT
>JALGXV010000144.1 GCA_029821885.1 Candidatus Hebobacteria bacterium | reverse complement strand
GTGAAGAACGCCGGCTGTGCCTCGAAGATTCCGCCGAGCTATCTGGCATCGGTCCTCTCCCGCCTGCCGAGAGTAGAGGATCCGCGGCTGCTCGTCGGGAGTCACACAGCGGACGACGCTGGGGTGTTCGAGGTCGCCCCTGACCTGCTCCTGGTGCAGACGGTCGACGTCTTTGCTCCCTGTGTCGATGATCCATATGAGTTCGGCCAGATCGCAGCCTGCAATTCGCTGAGCGATTGCTACGCGATGGGTGGGACCCCGCTCACTGCGATGTCTGTGATCGGCTACCCCGCGCACACCTTGAGCGATGAGTGGATGTGTCAGATCCTGCGGGGCGGCATGGATAAGCTGGCGGAGGCCGACGTGGTGCTCGTCGGCGGCCACAGCGCCAACGACGATGATATCAGGTTCGGCTTCGCAGTGACCGGCATCGCGAGCCAGAGCGATCTGACCACCAACGCCGGCGCGCGGCCGGGCGACGTCCTGATCCTTACGAAGCCGTTGGGAACAGGGATCATCGCCTTCGCCTCCCAGGTCGGACGCGCTTCGGAGCACGACAAGCGAGCGTCCGCGAGCGCCATGATGATGCTCAACCGCGCCGCGTCGCAGGTCATGCGCGAGGTCGGAGCCAATGCCTGCACCGACGTCACGGGATTCGGCCTCCTCGGCCACCTCCGCAACATGGTGTGCGCAAGCCGCGTCACAGCGGAGGTGTGGTGGGAGGCGCTGCCGCTGTTCGAGGGGGTCGAGGGGTACGCTCTGGACGGACTGGTCTCGGGGGCCGCCGAACGCAACCGGGAGTTCGCCGGGGAGCTGACCGAGGTGGGGGAGGAAACTCCCGAGTGGGTGTTGGACGTGCTCCATGACCCGCAGACATCAGGGGGACTGCTGATCTCCGTTGCGGCCACATCGACCGAGTCCACTGTATCGCGGCTCAGATCGCTGGGGTGCGCCGAGGCGGCTATAGTGGGCCGAGTAACTGAGGAATCGGAGGGGAGGATGCTGGTGAAGAGGGCAGATGAGAGCGCCGCGAGTGACGCGGTGTCGGGCTCACCCGCGCGTGATGGTGCCGCGCAAGATGACGTCGCGCCGGCGGCCTCGCGGAGTGTGCCTGTGGCAGAGGCGAACACCGAGGAGTGCTGCGCGCCTGGGAGCACGCCGGACGACGCGGGCGAGACCCAGCGGCGATTCAGCCAGTTCATGGGCGCTGCCCTCGGACCTGGGGCACTCGACGTCGTCCAGAAGGAGCTCGTCACGATCGCGCTGTCGGTTGCGACGCGCTGTGGGCCATGCCTCAAGGTTCACCTCGACAAGGCCAAGAAGATGGGAATCACGACCGATGAGGTGAAGGAGGCCGCCTGGATGGGGGTGGCCTTTGGCGGTGCCAGCGCCATGATGTTCTGGACGGAAACGTCGAAGGCGCTCCTTGATGACGAAGGCGCGTAGGGACAGCCGAGCGCTGTTCTCCTGGGTGGGCCGCGGCCCGGTGCTCAGGGGGAGGCGGCGTCGAGGTCGAAGCGGGAGCGGATTGGCTCTGGTGGGCCTCCCCGGGCTTCAAACCCGGTGGCGGGGCCCTGATAAGGTCCTGGGTGGGTTCGATTCCCACACGCTCCCGCCAGCAAGGCACAGGCATCTGATATGAGCATCGAACAGAGCCTCGGAAGCATATGAATACCAGCAACCGTCGGTCAGGACTGCCCGCGAAGCGCTCGCGAGTGCAACTCTATTCGCTCATACTGCTCAACAGCTATATCCTCGCATCAGTCGGCAAGTACATCTGCCTGCCAGTGCTGAACTGCTACGCGTGCCCGATCGGGACCGTCGCCTGTCCGATCGGGAGCATCACCGCCTTCGCTATGGTGCTCGACTTCCCGTTCTACGTCATCGGCCTGCTGGGACTCGCCGGCCTTGCCGTGGGCAGAGCCTTCTGCGGATGGGTGTGCCCGTTCGGGTATGTGCAGGACCTGCTCCATCGCATCCCCGGCCGCAAGCTCCGTCTCCCTCGTGCACTCGACGCGACCAAATACGTCCTGCTGGTGGTCCTTGTGGTAGGGCTTCCCTTGCTGCTGGGCAACCCCTATGACTTCAGCGGGACGGAGCGAGTTGTCTTCGAGGCGGGCGGCACCTGGGACTACTGCGCTCTCGTGTGCCCCGTCGGGACCCTGGAAGCAGGTGTCCCGGGCCTCATAGCCAGCCCGGATTTCCGCGAGAAGGCGTCGTGGCGCACCGTCAGCAAGTTCGCCATTCTCGCGGCCGTGCTGGTGCTCGCAGTGCTGTCGCACCGGAGCTTCTGCCGAGTCCTGTGTCCGCTTGGCGCCCTGATGGCAATGGCTTCGAGAGTCACGCTGCCCCGGCTTCGGACCCATCAAGCGACGTGTACGCGCTGCCAGCGATGCCAGCGCGTCTGCCCAACTAGTAGCCGCTTGGTGCCGGAAGATGCGGGCGAGGGTGAGGCGACATCCGAGTGCGTTCTCTGTCTTGAGTGCGTGCAGCGTTGCCCGGAGGCTGGTACGCTGTCTGCCCGCCTGGGTGGGAAGACGCTGGCGGTGTCTGGAGGAAAGACGGATGAGTAGGAAAAGGTGGATCCTATTTGCTGTCGTGCTGTCGGCGTTGATCGGATGCCTTGGGTACGGTATCTACCTCGGCGACCCCTGGTACGTCTTCGACAATGCCGCGGCCATCTGCTACACCTGACCGCTGGGAGAATGACCGCGCGTGTCGTGGTCCCAATCTGACAACTCCACGGACGACGCATCGGCTCTTCGGCGGCTGCCGCGCGTGGACGACCTGCTTGCGCATCCGCTGCTGGCCGACGTAGTTCGCCGCGCGCCCCGGGCGGTCGCTGTCACGGCGATCCGGGAGGCCGTAGCGGAAGCGCGGGAGCGGACCCGCGCCGGCCAGAGCAGCGCCGATCATGACTCGGTCGCGCGCAGAGCGGCGGAGATCCTACAGGAGCGCTTGCGCGCGAGCCTCCGCAGGTGCATCAACGCAACCGGTGTCATCCTTCACACTGGACTCGGCCGAGCGCCCTTCTCGGCGGCCGCGCAGAGCGCGGTGGCGGAGGTAACGAAGGGATACAGCAACGTGCAGGCCGACATCGCAACCGGCCAGCGCGCCAGCCGGGAGGCACACGTAGAGTGGCTCCTCGAGCAGATCTGCGGTGCTCCCGCGACGGTGGTCGTGAACAACAACGCGGCGGCGACGGTGCTCGTCCTGAACACATTGGCCCCCGATCGGGAGGTTATCATCTCCCGCGGCGAGCTCATCGAGATCGGCGGAGCGTTCCGTCTTCCCGACATCATCCGCCTGGCGCGCTGCAGACTCGTCGAGGTGGGCTGCACGAACAGAACGCATCTGCGCGACTATGAGCAAGCGATCACAGCGGACACGGCGCTGCTGCTCTCGATCCACCAGAGCAACTACGTGATCCAGGGCTTTGCCTCTCAGGTGGACATCCGCGAGATCGCCCGCCTGGCGAAGTCCCGCAACCTGGTGTGCGCCCACGACCTCGGGAGCGGAGCGCTGGTCGACCTGCGCCGCTTCGGCTTGCCCTATGAACCTGTAGTGGGAGAGAGCCTGGAGGGGGGTGCCGACGTTGCCTTCTTCAGTGGTGACAAGTTGCTCGGCGGGCCGCAGTGCGGGGTGATCGTCGGCGATGCAGATCTCCTGCGGTCGATGCGCCAGAACCCGCTTTACCGCACGTTCAGGGTCGATAAGCTCGCGCTCGCCGCGCTCGAGAGCACGCTGCGTCTCTTCCTGAATGTGGACGCACTCCCGGAGACGCATCGCGTTATCGGGATGCTGACCGCTTCTACGGAAGAGGTGAAGACCCACGCTGAGGGGCTGGCGAGGCGCGTGAGCGAGCGCTGTGGCTCCTGGCTTCGCGCAGACGTGCGCGAAGGCGAATCGCAGGTCGGCGGCGGCTCCCTTGCCGGCCACGCTCTGCCCACTGCGCTCGTGGCGCTGGTGTCCGATCGCATCGCGCCGCTCGACCTCGCGCGTCGGCTCCGCGCAGGCGATCCGCCGGTGTTCTCGCGAGTCGGGGACGACGCTGTGCTCCTCGATCCCCGCACTATGGAGGCGAGCGACGACGCTCCTCTCGTGCATGCCCTGGAGCAGGTGGGAAGCTCCCTTGGGTGAGGCCTCGTGACGACGGCTCGTCACATCATCTTCGGGACTGCAGGACACGTCGACCACGGGAAGTCGGCCTTGGTGCTGGCTCTGACCGGGACAGATCCCGACAGGCTGGCCGAAGAGAAAGCCCGCGAGATGACCATCGACTTGGGCTTCGCCTTCCTCCCTCTACCGGGCATCGCCGATCCGGTCGCAATCGTCGATGTTCCTGGCCACGAGATGTTCATCCGCAACATGGTCGCGGGCGCGAGCGGTGTGGACGCCGCCCTCTTCGTGGTGGCGGCCGACGAGGGCGCGATGCCCCAGACCGTCGAGCATCTTGAGGTGCTCCGGCAGCTCGAAATCGCTGACGGTGTTGTGGCACTCACCAAGGCCGACAAGGTCGACGCCTCTCGCTTGGAGGCGGTGCAGAGCGAGATAGCGGAGCTCATGGCCGGATGCCTCCTCGAGCGGGCGCCGATTGTGCCCGTGTCCGCTGTCACGGGATATGGGCTGGAGGAGGTGCGCCAGGCTCTGGCCGAGGTGGCGGCAAGAGCCTGGCCTCGGTCGGCGGACGGGCCGTTCCGCCTGCCGATCGACCGCGTCTTTGTGCTCAAGGGAGTTGGCACGGTGGTCACTGGCTCCGTTGTATCCGGCTCGGTGAGCGTCGGCGACGAAATGGAATGCCTGCCGGGCGGGCGGCTCGTGCGCGTTCGGAACATACACCTCCACGGTGAACCGGTCGGGCAGGCGCGGGCGGGCCAGCGAGCAGCGCTTAACCTACCCGACGTCGCGAAGGACGAGATACACCGGGGAGACGTCATCGCGACCCCCGGAACCTTCGCGCCGACCACCATGATGGATGTACGACTTAGCCTGGCCAGCACGTCCCACATGCCACTCGAGCAGAGAGACCGCATGCGCATCCATCACGGCACCGCCGAAGTGATGGGCCGAGTGGTCCTTCTCCAGGGGGATGAGATGCCCCCGGGCGGCTCCGGGCTTGCGCAGCTGCGTCTCGAGTCTCCGCTCGTGGGGGCACGTAGAGACCGATTCGTCATACGCTCGTACTCACCGATGAGAGTCATAGGTGGTGGGGCCATCATCGACCCGCACCCGCCAAAGCGGCGACGGACGAAGGGTGCTGCCGCCGTCGCCGCGCGCGAGCCGCTCTCGACCGCCGAGCTTGTGATGGAAGCCCTGCGCTCCGCCGGTCCTCGCGGCTCGTCACTCGCAGAGCTGGCGCTTGCGTGCAGCCTGCCGGAGAATGAGCTTCGCCCAATCCTCGAGCAGCTGTCTCAGCAGTCGCGGGTCCGTCCCGGGCGACAGGCAGTCTGGTTCGTCGAGGAGGCAGTACGCGAGGTGGAGTCGCGCATCGTGCAGCGTCTGGCGGAGTTGCACGCGGAGAGTCCGATCCATCCGTCGCTCCCGCTGAACTCCATCATCGAGGTGGCAGCGCCGTCGCCGGCCGAGCGAGGATGTCTCCGATTGGCGCTCGACGCGCTCACCGAGAGCGGCGTTGTCGTCAGGTCGGGCGACCGAGTCCGACTCGCCTCGCACGCGGAGAGCTGGACGGGCGAGGCCGCGGCCGCGCGCGATCGGATCCTTGGGAGGCTACTCGGCGACGGACTCGCCGTACCCTCCCCGAAGGACCTCGCCCAGGAGCTGTCGCTGCGCCCAGAAGAGTGCCTCAGACTGCTCGATGCGCTGGCCACATCCCGCGATGTGGTGAAGATCGGCCCTGACATGTTCATCCATGAGCAGGTTCTGGCCAAGGCCACCTCAGCGGTACAGGACTACCTTCAGCGCCAGGGGACGATGACCATCGGAGAATGCCGCGAGATCCTGGGGGCCTCCCGCAAGTACCTACTCCCCTTCCTCGAGCATCTGGATCGTGTGGGAATCACCGCGCGGCGCGGCAATCATCGGACACTCGCGCGCCAGTCGTAAGGGCAGAGCCGCAGCCGGCGGCGTGACCGCGGCCGGTGAGGATCTAGAAGAGAGCAGGAGGAAGTCAGCGTGAATCACCGCTCCTGGTCCGCCATCGGGATGGCGAGCGCGGCCGCCGCATTGCTGGGCCTCGCCCCCGGCGCACATGCTGGCACGGACGACGTCCCGCCAGTTGCCATCGTCTTCGGCCACCACTCATATATGGAGTCACCGCGCGGTGAGGGCGCAAGTGCCGTCACGTACATGAACACGGTGCGGCAGGCTCTCGACACCGTCGGCGTGCGCTACACGGTGGTCAACGACCTGACGGTCGAGACCGGCGGTTTGGGCTGCTACGATATCGCCGTCTTCCCCTACAACTTCGCGGTGTCCGAGGAAGAGGAGGAGGCGATAGAGGCGTACGTCAACGCGGGCGGCAAGGTGGTCATCTTCTACTCCATCTCCCAGCGGATCGCCGGCCTGCTTGGCTTCCGGGTTGGGGAGCGGAAGGAAGGTGACTTCTACGCCCTTCTTCTTCGCGCCGAGCGTCTACGCGGGCTCCCGGGACAGATTGCCCAGGGATCCTGGAACATCCGCCCGATCGAGTCTCCTGCCCCCGATGCCGAGATCATCGGCCAGTGGGCCGGCGCGGACGGGAAGCCGCTCGACGAACCCGGACTGCTCATCTCCCCGAGGGGCGCCTACCTCGGGCACGTGCTGACCGAGGGAGACTACTACCACAAGGGCCGCATGCTGCTCGCAGTGCTCGGCGAGCTGTCCCCGCGCGTCTGGAGCGATGCTACGGCAGGGGCGCTTGGCAGCGCGGCCGACGTTGTTGACGAGATCGAACGCAAGGTGCTCGCGCGTCCGATGAGTGATGCCCGGTGGCGTGCACGGTCGGCTCTGGGGGAGGTGCGCGCGGGGCTGGCCGAGGCCGAAGGCCTGGCATCCCAGGGGAAGGCGGAGGCGGCCATCGAGGCGGCTCTGGCCGCGCGGGAGAGGGCCACCCTGGCTTACGTCGAGTCCGCTCCGGAACGCGAGCACGAATTGCGCGGCGTCTGGGTGCACGAGGGCTACGGCGTGCCTGGATGGGGCTGGGAGCGCTCGATACGGGTTCTGCATGAGAACGGCTTCAACGCGGTATTCGCCAACCTGCTCTGGGCCGGCATCGCGCACTACCCAAGTGAGTATCTACCAGTTGACGCCCGCGTGGCGACGGAGGGGGACCAGATCGCCGAATGCCTCCGCTGGTGCAAGGAGTACGGCGTCGAGCTCCACGTGTGGAAGGTCAACTATAATCTGCAGAATGCGCCGCCTGAGTTCGTGGACAGGCTTCGTACCGAGGGCCGTCTTCAGCGGCACGCCGATGGCTCTGAGGTGCTGTGGCTCTGCCCCTCTGACCCGCGCAACTTCGCGCTCGAGCGCGACTCGATGCTCGAAGTCGTGCGCAGGTACGACGTGGACGGCATCCACTTCGACTACATCCGCTATCCCCACGGAGAGGCGTGCTACTGCGACGGCTGTCGCGAGCGCTTCCCCCGAGACACCGGCGCGGACGTGGTGACGTGGCCTGACGACGTGCTCTCGGACCCGCTGATGAGTCAGTACGCGCAGTGGCGGCGCGACCAGATCACTCGGCTGGTCGGCGCGGTGGCCGAGGGAGCGCGCCGCATCCGGCC
>JALGXV010000143.1 GCA_029821885.1 Candidatus Hebobacteria bacterium | reverse complement strand
GGTGTCCCCCTCTTCCTGGGCGATAGGCTGCCGCGGCCGGGCGGGAGAGCGGCCGAGCCGCCCGGCGAGGACGATGCACGCAATCAAGACGAGCGCCAGCAGCAAGACCCAACGCACGATGCGAGTCGGGTTTGTCGGGGCCGGCTGTGTCACCGCCCGCGCTCCAACTCTCGCTCGCGCAGGAGCGTCCTCAAAGGGGAGTTCGGACGGGCGTAGTCGAGAGGTGTTCTTCCGGAGGCATCGCGGAGAGTGCAATCGGCCCCGTAGTCGAGCAGGATGCCGGGCAGCTTGGCGAGTCCCTGGTTTGCGGCATCGTGCAGGGGAGCCCATCCCTTGTTGTCTTGAGCATTGACGTCGGCCCCATGTTCTAGCAGCGCCTTCGCGACCGTGGGATTATTGCGGTTGACGGCGAGGTGGAGAGGCGTTGATCCGTTCGCGTCCCGCACGTTGACCCGCGCCTTGTGATCCAGCAATGCGAGCGCCGCCCCGGGCCGCATCGAAACAGCGGCCAAGTGGAGTGGCGTGGTCCCGGCTGGCTCATCCCGCCAAGAGCTATACCTAACATCGGCACGAGGCGGCATTCGCTGCTCCCGTGTCGTCGCGACATTGACCCGCGCCCCGTGCGCCAGGAGCAGTTCGATAGTCTCCTCATCTCCCGCCCGGGCCGCGTGGTGCATCGGCGTCCATCCGGCCGTGTCCTCTGCGTCTGCGTCCGCGCCGTGTCGGAGCAGAAGCTCAGCTAGCTGCGCCCTCCCAGCCTGGCTCGCCTCATGAAGCGGGGTGACCTCCGCTCTGTCTCTCAAGTCCGCTTTCGTGCCCCCTTGAACGATGATCCGAGCGAGATCGAGATCGCCGGACCCGGCCGCAAGGTGTAGTACGCTCTGGCCCGGCGCACCCTTGACGGTCAGACTGCGTCCGTGCCGGAACCTATGGGAGGAGCTGACGGTGAGGCTGGTATCGGCGCCCTTCTGCACCAGCATCATGGCAAGGCTGTGGTGTCCTTCCTCGGCCGCCCAATGCAGGGGCGTCCAGCCGTTTCTGTCGCGTGCGTTGGGGTCGGCGCCGCGCAATAGCAGCAGCCCCACCACACCGGTGCTGTCGACCCTCGTGTCAGCACGGGGGTCGTCCATGAATGCCACCCGCCAGTGGTACTTGCCGTGGCCCCTCACTGCTGAGTGCAGCGGGGTGCTCCCCTCGGGGTCGGCGGCGTTCGGATCGGCGCCTCGGTCGAGAAGCAGCCCTAGCACATCGGCCTCGCCCTCTCGGGCGGCCCAATGCAGCGCTGTTCGGCCCCGGTGGTCGAGATCCGCGAGCCCCGCCCCGTGGTCAAGAAGCATCGCGACCGCCGACGTATGCCCGGCCGCGGCGGCTGCGACGAGCGGAGTCGTCAGTGGTCCCTGGGACGCGCCAGTAGGGACTGCACTATGTATCATACGGATGTCCTTGGACCGGGCATTGACGTCAGCACCCCCGTCGATCAGCAGCCTCATCATGTCGAGGTCGCCTCTCTGGGCCGCCCAGTGAAGGGCCGTCCATCCGCCGACGTCGGCCTCGTTCACGTCCGCGCCCACCAGCAGGTTCGCTCGGACTCGCCACGCTGGTTCCTCCCGAGCGACCACCGGAAGCGCGGTTGGCCCCCCAGACCCGTACACGGCCACCAACAGAAACCCGGCCGCCCCGAGCACGACCGCGCCCAACGCCACGAGCAGGTAGACCTTCCACCACTTACGGCGTCTCTGATCTTCCACTAGTGTGCCCCGCTGGCTCGATGCCACCTATTGGACGCTGCACGGCCGCCCGCGGTTCCGCCGACTGCTCCCTCACCAGGCCCCAGACCGGAAGAAGGAGCTGAACGCCCAGCCGACCACCATCGTGGGAAGCATTGCGCCGGACTGGAGGCGGAATGCCAGCACGGAATGCGCCGGAGACGGGATGCTCAGCACCACCCCGCTCACTATCGCCAACCCGAAGATGGCGATCACGCGGCTGTCGAGGCACGACCGCGCATAGGCGAAGAAGAGGTAGAAGAGCAGCCCGGCGATGGGGGTGGCGGCCATGCCGATGACCAGGCTCACGACCAGAACGGGCGTCTCCCGGCCCGGCAGAGTGGAGGGAATGTGGAGCGGCTCCCCGAGGGCATCCGCATCCATCGGGTTCATCAGGCGCAGGGCGCCCGCGAGCAGGCCCACGAGGAACGCGCTGGCACAGGCAATGCCGAAGCCACGCCAGAAGCTGCCGGACTCGATGAGCATCCAGGCCGAGGCCTGGATGATGATGAACGCCCCCACGAACAACAGGGCTGGGCTCACTCCCCGACGAGGCCGGCTCGCCTCGGGCGCCGCCGGCATCTCGCGCAGCGGAGCGCCGCAGGAGCTGCAGTAGTCGGGATGGGTACTCTCGCTTTCACATCGCGGGCAATGCATCCCTGCCTCCCGGAGCCGGGATCCTCCGACTTCTGGGGGCATCCCCTCTCCCACTCTCGCGCCGCAGGGGAGCGCCCGTCAAGCGCGGGTAAGGGCCTCCTGCCCTACGCGCTCTGAAGGTCGCTCACCTCTTCCCTCGCCTCCTCGGGTCCAAGCCCAGTCCCATCGCCCTGGGAGGAGGGACGGGCAGGGGCAGCCGGGCGGCGCGGAGCTGCCGGATCGTGGCCAGGATAGCCCGCTCGGATGGCTCGTGGGTGGGATCGTAGGGGATGCGCAGCTCGGCCGCCAGTTCGTCGGAGCGAAGGACGAGAGCGTGATGGCCTAGGGTGCTGGGCCGCCACCAGGCCCGGGTGAACCTATCCCAGGGCAGCTCGACCGACCGGAAGGTCAGCTTCGCCTGGAGTACGTCTCGTCTCACAGACACGCTCCACGCGCTGCGCAGCAGGTCTGACAGGAACATCTCCTTCAGCACCACCACCATGAGGATCATCCCCACGACAACCATGACGACGTGTGCCCCCGCCAGCTTGGGCTCCAGGAGGGCCGACACGGGCAGGGCGATGAGGCCGACCGCGAAGAGCACGGTGAAGCCCCACGCGAAGCCCCTGATCACTCGTCGCGTTGTCTGGCCAACCTCCACCGGCAGATCGCCGGGTATCTCCTCCCACGGCGACCGCATGCCCGGCGTGAGTGCGGCGCTGTCGGTGCGGCCGAGCCGGCGGAGATGCTGCCACGCCGAGGCGGAGATGCAGACGGAGTCCGCTGCGCTCAGGCCCAACCTGCCCGGGCCTATCGTGATGCGGCCGCGGCCCAGCTTCAGAGTCGAACTCGTACTGCCGCCGCGTGTCTCGTGTGTCGTCAGCTCCTCCACCTCCGTCCAGGCCACGAACCGACGCCGTATGATCCCCCCGAGCCTCAGACCATCGCTGTCGGTCTCGTACCAGTGGTAAGCAGCGAGGAGGCGCAGCATGACCCAGGCCGCCAGTGCGAGGAGGCCACCGGTCAAGACCTGGCCGAGCACCGGGAGGTGCTCTCGCCATCGCACGTACTCGTACATTATCAGGCCAACGTAAAGCGACCCGAGAGCCGCGAGGACGAGCAGCACCAGGACCCACGTCCGATCCTGAGATTGGACCCGCGCCAGCTCCGGGAGGTCTGGGAACTCATCGCCCCTCATAACGCCCACTCTCGCGCCGCAAGGGAGAGGCCGTCAAGCGCGGCGGCTCGGAAGGAGCAGCATCACTTCTCTGCGAAGTGCACCGGCAAGATAGGGAGCAAGTCAGCATGACATCTCGGGAAAGAGTGCTGGCGGCTTTGCGGCGGGAGAAGCCCGACCGGGTCCCCTATGTGGAGATCGGGGTGGACCCGGCGGTGGCCGATCAGCTCCTCGGCCGCACGCCTGAGTCGGGCGGGCCGCCGGTGCTCATCGAGGTGAACCAGCGCACCGTCGAAGAGGAGAAGGCCCTCGCCCGGGCGATGCACAAGGACAACATCACCTATGTGCTCCGGGCGCCGGTGTTCGCCGATCGCGTCGCCGGCAAAGACGGCCGCCTCTTCTACGCCGATGGAGAGATTCGCTCGCGGGCCGACCTGGGCAAGCTCGCCCTTCCCGACCCGAACAGCGATGAGCTCTACCGGGAACTCGAGACCTTCGCCGCCGGCAAGGAGGACTTCGCGCTCTTCCTCGCCACCCGCGCCGGCATCTTCGCGGCCGCGCTGAGCATGGGCCTCGAGCACTTCTTCCTCGCGCTCCACGATGACCGGCCCTTCGTCGAGGAGCTGATGGACAGGTACACCGACTGGGCGGCCGCGGTGGCGGAGCGCGCCTGCGCGATGGACATCGACGTCTTCCTCACCACCGATGACCTCGCCTGGAAGCAGGGGCCGATGGTGTCGCCCGAGATGTTCGGCGAGGTCATGCTGCCGCGACTCCAGCGAGTGGGAGCGAAGATAGCCAAGCCGTGGCTGCTGCACAGCGATGGCAACATCGTCCCGATCGTCGAGGACCTGTTGTCTCTGGGGATCCACGGGCTGCACTCCCTCGAACCGGAGGCGCTCGACATTCGCGAGGTCAAGCGCCGGTGGGGCGACCGCGTCTGCCTGGCCGGCAATGTGAGCCTCGTCACCCTCGGGCGCGGGACGCCGGAGCAGGTGGAGGCCGAGGCCGCCGGTCTCATTCGCGACCTCGGCCGCGACGGTGGCTACATGCTGTCGAGCTCCAACAGCATCGCCTCCTACGTGCCGGTGGATAACGCGCTGGCGATGGGCCGAGCGGCCGCCGAGCAGTAGCCGAGCAGCGACAACCAACAGAAAGGATGAGTTCCCGTTGCTTCGGTAGCTTGCTGCCGAAGCGGCTAGTATGCAGAAAGGATGAGTGTCGAGATGATCTGGGCGAATCTGCTGCACCTGAGCACCAACATGTGGATGGATTACGAGCGGCCGCGGGGCGCGGAGGACCGCTCCTACTACGACCCCTCGCTCCGGTTCGACAAAGGCCTGTGGGATGACGTCACCTCGCGTATGGCCGAGGCCGGCCTGAACATGGTCGTGATCGACCTTGGCGACGGGGTGAAGTACGACAGCCATCCGGAGATCGCGGTCAAGGGCGCGTGGAGCCCGAACCGGCTGCGGCGGGAGGTGGACCGGCTGCGCAAGCTCGGCTTGGAGCCGATCCCGAAGCTCAACTTCTCCGCCTGCCACGACGCCTGGCTCGGGCCCTACTCCCGCATGGTGTCGACCGAGGCCTACTATGCAGTGTGCAAGGACCTCATCCACGAGGTCGCCGCCCTCTTCGACCGGCCGCGCTTCTTCCATCTGGGCATGGACGAGGAGACGCCCCAGCACCAGCGCCGCCACCACTACATGGTCGTGCGCCAGGGCGATCTCTGGTGGCACGACTTCCTCTTCCTCGCCAAGCAGGTCAAGGCGGCGGGGGTGCGACCGTGGATCTGGTCGGACTATGTGTGGCACCACGCCGATGAGTTCTTCGCCCGCATGCCCAAGTACGTGCTCCAGAGCAACTGGTACTACGACCGCTCATTTAGTAAGAAGATCAGGTACGTGGAGGCCTACCTCGACCTGGAGAAGCACGGCTACGACCAGATCCCCACGGGCAGCAACCTGGCGGGCTACGACTGGGCCTCGCCCGACAACTTCGAGAGAACCGTTCCCTGGTGCACCAGGCATATCCCCCCGAAGCGCCTCTTCGGCTTCCTGCAGACCACCTGGCGGCCGACGATTCCCCGCCATCGGCAGAGCCACCTGGATGCCATCGAGCGCGTCGCCAGGGCGAAGGCGAAGCTGGAGCGGCGGCGATAGCAGGCAAGGAAAGCAACGCCGAGTGACCTGCCGGGTCGGCTCCACCTGTGATACAATAGGTGTGTGTAGAGGGGGGTAGCATGTTCGGGGGATTCGCGTCGGGTCTCGCTCTCTGTGCTCCCCAAAGAGAGGCAAGTGAGATGAGATGTGGATTGGCGGCGATGATCCTGCTGTGCCTGGCCCTCAGTATGGGCTCTGAGGCCGCGCAGGCCGACTCGGAGTTCCCGGCCTGTGCGGAGGATCCGCACATCCAGTGGATGCCCGCGGCGAGCGGCACTCACATCGTGTGGGTTGATCAACGCAGCGGCAGCAGCAATGACATCTATCTGTACGATATCGAAACAGAGCAGGAGCGAGCGATCTGTACCGCGCCGGGAGATCAGATGTGGCCCTCTATCGACGGCGATCGCATCGTCTGGCGAGATGAACGAAGCGGCCAGTGGGAGGTCTACCTCTACGACCTCTCCACGGAGACCGAGCGGCTCATCGCGTCCGCCCCGACCTCTGACGTGTGGTACGCCGAGGGGCCCGACATCGACGGCGAAGTGATCGTATGGGCGGACGACCGCAACGACCCCGGCGGCGCCCGCGACGTGTTCGCATACGATCTGTCGACCGAGACCCTGATCCAGATCACGGACGAGGCGGCGGATCAAGGACGGCAGGGGCCTTCCGTGCACGCGGGCCGGATTGTATGGTGCGACTTCCGCGATGACTTGGCGGGCGATATCTACATGTACGACCTGTCGACGGAGGAGGAGACTGCCGTCGCCGGGGGGGAGATATCGCAGGGCCAGCCCGACATCTGGGGCGATATCGTTGTCTGGACCCAGGCCGGAGCATCCCATTTCGACATCTGGTATCGCGACGTGAGCACCCCGACCGCTGCCGCCCTCTGTGAGGCCGACTACACCCAGGATCATCCGAAGATCAACGGGCGCTGGGTGGTCTGGTCCGACGATCGCAACGGTGAAGGGGACACGACCAAAGACGAGATCTACGCCTACGACATGGAGAAGAGCGAGGAGCGGCCGCTCATCGCCAGCGACCATCCCTACGGGAACCTGGGGCCGGCCATCGCGGAGACCGGCATCGTTGCGTGGCAGGACTTCCGCAACGGCGATCGCGACGCATACACGAACTCCGACATCTACGCCTACATCCTCCCCATGTTCCGCGATGTGCTCGCCACGCACTGGGCCCACGACGCTGTGGAGGGCTGCGCGGCGGCTGGGATTGTCGCCGGCTATACCGATGGCAGCTACCAGCCAACGCTGCCCGTCACCCGCGATCAGATGGCCGTCTACATCTCCCGCGCCCTGGCCGGCGGGGAGGCGAGCGTGCCGGAGTTCACGGGCACGCCTACCTTCCCCGATGTGCCCGAGGGCTTCTGGGCGCTCGACCATGTCGAGTACGCGGTCGACCAGAACGTCGTCGCGGGATATGAGGATGGCACCTACCATCCCGAGTTCGAGGTGACCCGGGACCAGATGGCGGTTTATGTCGCCCACGCCCTGGTCGCTCCCACCGGGGAGGCGGCCTTGGCTGATTACGTCCCGGCCGACCCGCGCAACTTCCCCGATGTTGACTCTGGCTTCTGGGCCTATCGGCACATCGAGTACTGTGTCGAGCACGGGGTGGTGCAGGGATACGAGGACGGCTACTACCACCCCGAAATCGTCGTCACCCGCGACCAGATGGCCGTGTACGTGGCGAGGGCGTTTGGGCTCTGAGGCAGTAGACAGGCGCCTGCGCCACGAACTAAGCAGGTAATCGCCTCCCGCTGAAGTGGCGGCGGGAGGGGACGCATCCACGCTGAGTGATCCTCTGAGCGGCCCCTACAACTTGTCGCGCCGGAGCCGCGTCTAATACTGTGGCCATCCTGAGCCATGACCGCCGAGCCTGGGCCAAGAGAGCAATAGAAGGGGGACTCGACATGGTCCTGCGATTCTTCTTGCTGATCGTGTGCCTTCTCCTAGGCCAGGCCGTCGCCTTGGCTGCCGTCACCGATCTCGTCAGCGTAAGCACCTCGGGCGAACCAGCCAACTCAGACTCCTGCATGGCAGCACTCAGCTCGAATGCCCGCTATGTGGCGTTTGTGTCCTATGCGACCAACCTTGTGCCTGGCG